>CAYLWI010000041.1:4068-8931 GCA_964387345.1 uncultured Eubacterium sp.
AGAATAGAGAAGCAGGCCCAGACAAAGGCCGCCAGCAGATCCCCCAGCGGGTTAAATTCCGGGGCAGATCCGTATTTTAAAAGCTATGCGCCAGGTCTGACCTTTCAGTCTGGATATGGTATTATTACCACTATTCTCCTGCATCTGTCAGGCCCAGAAGCCAGTCCCTGGCATTGATTCGCCGTATCCCGTCATATTGTGCTTCCGGATCATCATCGAGTGTCAGTATCATTTTGGGATAGTGATCGCGGATCGCCATAAGAGGCCTGAGTTCCCGCTCCAGTGTCTTTTCATCCCGTACAGAAAGCGCAATCTGATAGTATTGTATCCCTCTGCTGTTCTGTGCAACAAAATCAACTTCAAAGGAATCAATTTTCCCTACATATACGTCGTATCCACGGCGAAGCAATTCCAGGTACACCACATTTTCCAGAATATGCCCTGCATCCATCTGCCTTGAGCCTGACAGCATATAACGCAGCCCAATATCCACAACATAATATTTTCCCAATGTCTTCAAATATTGCTTTCCTTTAATGTTATACCGCTTTGCCGGGTAAATGACATAGCTTTCAGCCAGAACTTCCAGATATTTCTCTACCGTTTTCGTGTCAATTTTTCTTCCATCAGAAGTCATCGTATCCGCAATTTTCTTGGAGGAAAGGGGATTTCCTATGTTATCAAACACAAATCGCAGAACGCTTTTAAGCATCATGGTGTCTGTAATCTTTTTCCGGTTTACAATATCCTTGACGACAATGGTATTATATAGCCCTTCCAGATAATCCCGGATCTCATCTGGCTGCCCTTTCAGTTCCAGAGTATAGGGGAAAGAGCTATTTGTCAGATATTCTGTGTATTTCACGCCCCTGTCCGCCATGCTTCCTGTGCTTTCCATATATTCTTTGAATGACAAGGGAAGCATTTCTATCTGAACATACCGTCCGGAAATCAGGGTTGCAATCTCACTGGAAAGCATATACGCATTGGAGCCGGTGATATAAATATCTACATTTTTCTTAATATACAGGCTGTCCACCACTCTGGGGAAATCCCCGACATGCTGAATCTCATCCAGAAAAATGTAGGTTATTTTCCCTGGAACCAGCCGTTCTTTCAGGTAACTGTAAAGCTTTTTGTAATCCAGCAGTTCTTCATAATCAATATCTTCGAAATTAATCGAAACAATTTCCGTTTTTTTAACTCCATGCTCCAGCAGCCAGTTCTGGTAAATTTCCAACAATGTAGATTTTCCGCATCTGCGGATGCCCGTAACAACTTTAATAAGCTGCTTATCTCTGAATGCAATCAGTTTATCCAGATATTCTTTCCGTTGAATAAACATGACCATACCGCCCTTCCTGATTCTTAAAATTAATATACCCAAAACAAGCAAAATTATCAATAGTTTTTGGATTGCAATCCAAAAACTATTGATAATTTATGCTTTTTAGGAATTAAATATGTATGCTTTAAACCAAAAATCGCCCCTGGCTATGCCGCTTCGAAGTGACTGTTATATGATTCCACATAAAATTCATTCTGTGTCATACCCTGGGAAAGATTTCTGATAAAATGATCCAGCCCTAAGATTGGCCGCCAGGGTATTCTGCGCCATAACTCCCGCCAGCTTATGGGGAACATAAGGCTCTTCCAGATAACGGATCTCGTCATCTGTCAGAGTGAAATCTACCGCCTTTACTGCTCCTTCCACATGATGGGGCTTCGTAGCTCCGACAACAGGGGAAGTTACCTTCGTCAGCAGCCATGCAAGGGACACTTCTGTCATAGACACTCCATGCTTCCCGGCCAGCTCCTGCACTCTGGCAATAATCACGCCGTCCTGCTCTGCTGTGGCGTCATACTTGAACTTTGCGTAAGTATCTTCCTCCAGACGTTTTGAGGTTTCCCCCGGAGCCTTTGCCAGCTGGTAGGCAAAACAGTTGGAAACGCCGATATACCTGACCTTTCCGGCTTTGACCATACGGTTCAGACCGTCCATAATATCATAAAGAGGCGTTTCATAGTCCCACATATGATAAATATATAAATCCACATAATCCATTCCCAGATTGGAAAGACTTGTATCCAGCAGATGTTCTATATGCTGCTGCCCTGTAATTCCGGCGTTGATTTCCTCCTGTGTACGGGGCAGGAACTTTGTAGCTACCACTACATCATCCCGCTTTGCAAAATCCCGCAGCGCCCGGCCCAGATACTGCTCGCTGGTACCGCTTTTATATCATCTATGATTCTGCCGCCTGGTTAATGCAGGTAATAGCGTTCAGGCTTCTGGGATATCCGATATAGGGAAGACACTGGGATACCACCCTGGTCAGAAACGCCTTGTCATTACCCAGATTCATATTTCCCTTCGCATGGGCCGTCAGCTGCGGTTCACAGCCGCCCTGAGCCATAAGAAAACAGAACGTAATCATTTCCCGCTGCGCAAGATCCAGTCCCTTCCTGGTATAATAATCCCCGAAACAGTTGGCCGCCAGCCAGCGGTTGATATGTCCGGCTTTCCACGCCTCTTTCATCTGCTCTCCGAAAATCTCCGCCTGCGCCTCCGCGCCCTTTTCCAGACGGTTTTCTGCAGTGGTTGTGCCCTGGCTCTCCAGCGGGAGGGAAATGCCGCTTTCCGCCAGCCCCTGGTTTGTAATCTCCAGAAACGGAAGCATACGGCCAAAACCTACATAATCCACAGACTGATAAACAATCTCCTTTACCATGACAGGAGTTACTCCGGCCTCCAGCGCCCGTGGCAGCATCATCCGGAAGGCTTCTTTTCCCTGGCATCCGATCAGCACAGATAAAATTGCCATATATCTGGTCTGCTCATCCAGTTCCTGCCCTTTCTCATGAACAACCTCGTCAAAAGCAAACCGCTCAAAGGTATCCATAAACTCTCTGTCTGTTTCCTGCAATGTCATAATGATCTCCTCCTGTCCCGATACTATTCGTCAATACTTATCAGTTCGTAGGTCCGGCTTCCCAGTCCAATCTCTTCCGCGTGCTCCAGTGTCAGAAGTCCGTTGCGGGATTCAATCCGCTCAATCAGCGAATCCCCGTCCTCTGCTGCGTACACCAGATCAATGCACGCCTGATCAACTGCCACCGGATCGAAAGACGCCAGAATGCCAATATCATGCATGTCCGGTTCCGCCGGATTGCCGTCGCAGTCGCAGTCCACAGACAGACGGTTCATCACATTGATGTACAGCATATTTCCTTCCATATAATCACTGACAGATTTTCCTGCTTCCGCCATGGATTCCAGGAACGCATCCTGGTCGCCGCCCCACATGCTGCCGCCTGTGCCGCCTGAATGAATGTGGGATTTTCCTTCTGATGACGCAATGCCGATGGAAATATTTTTGATTGCTCCGCCAAATCCCGCCATGGAATGCCCCTTAAAATGAGACAATACCACATAATAATTATAGTTTCCAAAATTGGCGCCCACATAATTCTCTGTCAGATGGCTTCCTCCCGTCACCGGAAGGGTCATGGAGCCATCGGCATCCATAATATCCACATCTGCAATGGCCGTATAACCATGATCCTCCGCCAACTGCAGATGGTAAGCCGTATTGGCCCGCTCTCCGCCGTAAGCTGTATTGCACTCTACAATCGTTCCATTCACTTCCTGAACAAGATCTCCGATCAGCTCCGGACGGAGATAATTGCTTCCCGTCTCTCCGGTACTGATTTTCACCGCAATATTTCCATCGGGAAGATCTGCTCCCAGCGCTTCATAAATCGCCATCAGCCCTCCGGAACTGATATCAGTTGTCATGTAAACAGCCGGGCTGCTGCCGGAAGTCTGTTCCTCCTCCGGCTCTGTTTCCTGTGGTGTCTCTTCCGTTTCTGCCTCCTGCTGCGGAACTTCAGAAACTGTCTGCTCCTGGTCTGTCCTTTCCGTCGTAGATGCGGGTCCGGAACATCCAGCCAGCATCATTGCCGGAATAAGAAACGCCGCATAAAGCATCCCTGTCCTTTTTTTCATGGCATTCCCTCCTCATACTATCCGGGTAGTGTCACGTTAATTGTTTTCCTGATATATACGCCTGCTGCGGGAAACGGGAATGTTCTGTCATGGTTCTTGTTCCGCAGCCATATCCCAGCACCATTCCCATATCCGTCAGGTTCAGATATCTGACCAGAGTCTTATAATGACTCTCCAGCGCTTCAAAAGTCCAGTCGTCACTGTTCCAGGCCACCGCCAGCAGAGCGGATTTCATATGCTTCCTCTGGATACTGCTGTTGTAAGCGCAGAATCTGTCTATGACCGTTTTCATCTGGGCGGACATTCCATAATAATAAAGGGGCGTTGCAAAAACAATCATATCCGCCTCCAGGACCGCCCGTCTGATGATCTGATTTTCATCCTTCTGGACACAGGGTCCCTCATACCCGCAGGCCACACAGCCGGTACAGGGACGAATCTGCATATCTGCCAGATCAAACCGCTGTACCGTATGCCCCGCTTCCTCCGCCCCTTTCCGGAACTGCTCCGCCAGCACATCGGTGGAACCCCTTTTATTCGGACTTCCCTGCAATACAACAATTTTCATACTCCGTACCTTCTTTCTTATTCTATTCCAGGGCCGAATAAGTTTCCTCATCTACAGCTTCCAGCCATTCATTGGAGGTTTCCTCTCCGGGAACTTCTACTGCAATATGGCTGAACCAGCTGTCCTTTTTCGCTCCATGCCAGTGTTTCACATTGGCGGGAATCGTAATCACAGTACCGGGAGTCAGACTCACGGCTTCTTTCCCCTCTTCCTGATACCATCCTTCTCCTGCGGTACAGATCAGAAGCTGGCCGCCGCCGGATTTTGCCCGGTGAATATGCCAGTT
>CAYLWI010000041.1:9031-11108 GCA_964387345.1 uncultured Eubacterium sp.
TTTCCTTTCTGTTTTAACTATTCTGACACAATGTCATTTTTTGTATATTATATCCTCATTCTGACACAACGTCAATAATTATAACAGTTGCTTTCATTCTATTATAGGAGCCTCTCTGTACCTTGTCTAATACCCGGTATTTATCATTTATTATGCTTTTTTCTATAAATTCCAGCCAGACAATACGATACTGACGGCAAAATTCAATGCTGCAAAAGGCCGGAACCATGAAAGTCCCCGAAAATGACTCATGATTCCGGCAAATCTGCCATCCCTGTTTATTACTTCATTTCTTTTTCCCAATAACGGATCACTTTAATCTGCGCTTCATCTGCAAGTGTTTCCATTGCTGTGATTTCTTCCTCCGACAGTTCAATTTCAGCTGCTCTGGCGGCATCCTCCACCTGGTAAACTTTCGTTACTCCTATAATAGGAAGTGTACCCTTGGCAATCGCCCACGCAACAGGAAGCTGGGCCGCCGCTACACCATGACGATCCGCAATCTCCTTCAGACCTGCATTCACTTTCTCCAGCTGGGGAAGCATCGGATTGTATGTCATACCCCTGTCAGAATCCTCCGGAAAAGGATGCGCTGTATCATATTTCCCTGTCAGCGCCCCCTGCTCCAGTACCATATAGGAAAAGAAAGTTATATTGTTTTCTTTACAATAGTTCAGAATCCCGGATGTTTCCGAAGATCTGTTCAGAAGGCTGTAATGGTTCTGGATTGCAGAGATTTTCAATCCTTCCCGGGACAGAATCTCCGCCGCTTCTTTAATCTCCGCCAGACTATGATTCGAAAGTCCGATCTTTCCGATTTTCCCGCTTTTGGCAAGAGGAATCAGTTCTGTTACCCATTTTGGCGCTTCCACAGGGTTATGGATCCAGTAAAAATCCATATAATCTGTTCCCAGCAGTTCTGAACTTTTCTCATAAAGCGCAGTCACAGCGTTTTCTGCCGCAGGATCCGCGCACTGAGGCGTAAATTTATCGGAAATCAGATAACTCTCTCTGGGAACCGTTCTGAGAAACTCTCCCAGAACCTTTTCAGAAGTCCCCATACCGTACACATACGCAGTATCCCAGAGATTCAGCCCCGCTTTCATAGCCGCGTCAAATACCGGCCGGAGCATATCCGCCGTCAGACTGCCTCCGAATGTGCCATCATTTCCCCATGCCCATGCTCCAAGAGCAATTTTGGGTATTTCTTTTATATCTGCCATTTCATTTCCTCCTGATCCTGAATTATTTACTGATATTCATACATTTCCCGATTACGTCGCCTGTCCGGAGATATTCATAAGTCGGCATTTCAAAAAGAACCGGTTTCAGCGTATGATAATCGATTTTACCCTCTTCATTTAATACATCCTCTTCTGCATATACGCCGTCAATTTTGCAGATAAAACTTTCAAATCCTTCCGTTTCATAGATATCATCCACAGTACAATCCATAACTACCGGCGCTTCGTCAATAACCGGCGCTCCGGTTTTCTCTGTATGATAGGCAAACATACCGGATTTATCCACTTTATTTCCACTGACGCATCCCGTCCGGTCCGCCTTTGCCAGCATGGCCTCGTCTACAATATTCACCGTCAGAGCCCGGGTATCCTTAATTCCCTGGTTGGTGTAGTGCGGTTTTGCAAGGCTTACCAGTATCCGGTCATGTCCGATAATCCCTACATGTCCCACCAGAACATAATTCGGTTTTCCATTTACCATTGTACCTACTACAACCAGCGGAGTAGGATAAAGAGCAAGACTGTTTCCAATATTCTTCTTCATAATTCACTTACTTCCTTTCGTTTTTCTGCATTTATTTTAAAAGAACATTTCCGGATTGTCTAATACCTGTCGCTTATCATTCTTCATAGATTTTGCGAATGATATTCCTCTGTGTCGCGCCCACTGGCAAGATTCTGTTTTATCCATCTCTTTATCTGAACCGGCAGGTTTCTGCTTCCATTTTCCAGGACATACAGACTGCTCTTAACCTTTGCTTCCGGACAAAGATCTCTGACCGCCTGTTCCATTCCGTTATCCGCTCCGCCGCAATGGCTGAAAAACGGAAGGA
>CAYLWI010000041.1:11208-16636 GCA_964387345.1 uncultured Eubacterium sp.
ATGATCTTTCCGGACAAGAATACCCCATGTTTCCTTCTGGGGAAGTCTTATATATTCGAATTTTGCGGTATCTACAGGCTCCATCACAAGCCCCAGATCCAGCAGCCCATGTCCGATCATATCTTTGATATTATCCGCCATACCATTATAGAGATCAAACTGAACGTCTGGATATTTCTCACAGAATTCCTTCATATAAACAGCCAGAGTGCGGCCGCGACAGCTTCTGTGGCGCCGATCCGGATAGTACCGCAGATGATATCCTTCTGATCTTTAAATGTATGCTCCAGCTTATCCGCAAGCTCCACGATTGTTTCCGCCTGCTGCTTGAACAGGAACCCTTCATCCGTCAGTGTAACAGAACGTTTTCCCCGGATCAGCAGCCGCGTTCCCATCTCACTCTCCAGTTCCATCATCTGACGGCTGAGTGTCGGCTGGGTAACATGAAGAATATCCGCGGCCCTTGTAATATTGCCTTCATCCGCCACTGTCAGAAAATATTTTAGTACACGCAATTCCATATGGTTTAACCCCCATTTTATCATAAAAACTGAACTTTCTTTTTATAAGTATAGATTCCGGAATTTAAAATTACAAATATTTATATTTTATACTTATCCATAGTCTGAAAGAATGGAAAATATCCCGCCATAACCCGCCGGCATAACTGTAAGTTTCATATAAAAAGGCTCCCGACAGACCATTCCGGTCTGCCGGAAGCCAGTTTTACTGACCTTCGCCATTCAGTACAGTGATATATTCTAAAGCTTCTTTACAAAAAGAGCCCGGATCGCATTCAGTACGGCAATGATCATCACTCCGACATCTGCAAAAATAGCCAGCCACATATTGGCGATTCCCAACGCCCCCAGTACCAGACAAATCAGTTTTACGCCAAGAGCAAAACCGATATTCTCGTATACAATTCTGAGGCATTTTTTGGAAATCCTGATCGCTTTGGGAATCTGCATGGGATCATCATCCATCAGTACCACATCTGCGGCTTCAATAGCGGCGTCGGAACCCATGGCTCCCATGGCAATTCCAATATCCGCCCGGCTCAGTACCGGAGCGTCGTTGATTCCATCTCCCACAAACGCCAGTTTCGATTTTTCCGGTTTCTCTTTCAGCAATTCCTCCACTTTTTCTACCTTATCCGCAGGAAGAAGTTCGCTGTAAACCGCATCCAGTCCCAGTTCCCCCGCCACCTGGTCAGCTACTTTTTTCGCATCTCCGGTAAGCATAACTGTTTTCTGAATGCCGGATTTTTTCAATACGCGGATCGCTTCTTTTGAATGAGGTTTTACAATATCAGAAATTACAATGTGCCCGGCATATGCGCCGTCAATCGCCATGTGAATAATTGTGCCTGTCGCATGACAGCCGATATATGGAATATCCAGATGGCGCATCAGTTTGTCATTTCCCACAGCCACCTGTTTTCCGTCCACTGTGGCGATAACTCCATTCCCGCTGATTTCCCGGATCTCAGAAACCCGCGAGCGGTCCACTTTTTTCCCATAGGCTCTCTGAAGGCTCTTACTGATAGGGTGGGAGGAGGCGCATTCCGCCAGGGCGGCATATTCAATCAGTTCTGCCTCTTCTATTTTATTATGATGAACACCATTTACCTCAAAAACTCCCCGTGTCAGCGTTCCCGTTTTATCAAAAACAACGATTCTTGCCTGGGAAAGAATTTCCAGATAATTAGATCCTTTCACCAGGACTCCTGCCTTGCTGGCGCCGCCGATACCGGCAAAGAAGCTCAGCGGTATGCTGATCACCAGCGCGCACGGACAACTGATAACCAGGAATGTCAGCGCCCGGTAAATCCAGGTCTCCCAGTCCGCAGTCTGTCCCAATCCGAAGATCCGTACCAGCGGCGGCAGAATGGCAAGCGCCAGCGCGGCATAGCAGACCACCGGCGTATACACGCGGGCAAATCTGGAAATAAAAGCTTCCGATTTTGATTTCCGGGAACTGGCATTTTCCACAAGATCCAGAATCTTCGATACTGTAGATTCTTCAAATTCCTTTGTTGTCCGGATTTTTAACACGCCGGTCATATTGATACAGCCGCTGATAATCTCATCCCCGGCCTTCGCGTCCCGCGGAAGGCTTTCGCCCGTCAGCGCGCTGGTATTCAGGGAAGAACTTCCCTCCACAATCACGCCGTCTATCGGAACTTTTTCACCCGGCTGCACTACAATCACACTTCCGATACTCACCTCGTCCGGATCTACCTGCTCCAGCTTTCCGTCCCGCTCCACATTAGCATAATCCGGACGGATATCCATCAGTTCACTGATATTCCGGCGGCTTTTCCCCACTGCGTAACTCTGGAACCATTCGCCGATCTGATAAAACAGCATAACGGCAATCGCCTCTGTGTAATCTCCGCTTTCTTCATAAAGTGCCAGAACAATAGCCCCTATCGTAGCTATTGCCATCAGGAAACTCTCGTCAAAAACCTGCCGGTTCTTAATTCCCTTCAGAGCTTTTATCAGAATGTCATATCCGATTACCAGATAGGGAATCATGTAAAGTCCGAACCTGATCCACCCATCTGCAGGAAGGAAATTCAGAATCAGCAGCAAAGCTGCCGCAATCAGAATACGTACCAGCATTTTTCTCTGCTTCTTATTCATATTCATAACCGAGCTCCTCCAATCTCTCACGCCCGCTTTTCAGAAAAAGTATTCTGGAAAATAACCAGTATCTTCCAGAATACCTTTCATCCATCATCCGCGTCATCAGATATAAACTTCACAGTCATCCTCGACTTTCTTACAATTTTTGCGTACTTCCTGCATAACCGCTTTGGGATCCTGCCCCTCCTCAAACTCTACATTCATCTTCAGCATCATAAAATTCACGCTGGCATCCTTCACTCCCGCTGTGTGCTTCGCGGCGTTTTCCATTTTATTTGCACAATTTGCACAGTCCACCTCAATCTTATAGCTTTTTTTCATTTTCCTGTTTCCTTTCTGTTTTTATTTTTATGATTAAACACTTGTTTAATTGTTGATTGCATTATATACCCTCCCCCTGCCGTTCGTCAATAGCCTGAATGCACTTTCTTTCAAACTTTTTTATACTTTTTCAATCCAGGTACCGGGTAAAAAAAGAAAAGAAACTTTTCGAAAAAAACAGAATTGTGGATTTTGCATATCCTCATATTGTGATACAATAGCCTCCAAAGGAGGTCCGCTTATGATATCTGAACTGCCCCATAATCATGGCCAGAATATTGAATCTATACTGAAACAGCTTCCGGCCACGGAAAACTTCCAGGCTATCGCCGCTGTTTTCAAACAACTGGGAGACCCGAACCGGATCCGTATTTTCTGGCTTCTGTGTCATTGCGAAGAATGTGTGATCAATATTTCTGCCCTGGTTGATATGAGCAGCCCGGCAGTATCCCATCATCTGAGACAATTACGGGCAGGCGGGCTGATCACCAGTCACCGGAAAGGAAAAGAGGTATATTACAGAGCATCGGACAACCGGCAGGCGCAGCTTCTTCACCTGTTTATTGAGCAGATCATGGAGGTGGCCTGCCCATCATCAGATCCTGCACAGGAGAAACGAGAAAATGACTGCTGACCCGTTTTTCCCCTGTATACAGTATCTCTGGTCCGGATTATGATCCGGCAGCCGCCGGCGGAGGAACACTCTCCGCTGGTTCTGTCCTGCAATGTCCGGTCTCTCTTTTCAGCCGCGAAAACATTCCAATTATCATTTCGCATTTCCTCACTTCCGGTACTGCCGTCAGTTTTCTTCTATCCTGCGGATCAACTTTGCCGGAACTCCTGCTACAATCGTATTTTCCGGGACGTCCTTCGTCACAACCGCGCCTGCGGCTACAATGGCGCCGTCTCCAATCGTCACTCCGGGAAGAATTGTGGCGTTGGAGGCGACCCAGACATTGTTTCCAATGCGGATGGGCGCAGGAATCATATCCCCCCGTCTCCCGGGTTCCGGGCGATGATTCAGCGTTGCCAGCACCACATTATGCCCCAGCAGCACGCCGTCCCCGATTACAATTCCTCCCTGGTCCTGCACTCTGCATCCGCTGTTAAAAAATACATTTTTCCCGACGGTCAGATTCTTTCCGCAGTCTGTGTAAAAAGGCGGAAACATACGGAAACTGCTGTCCACCGGCTTTCCCGTTATTCTGGAAAAAATCTCCACAATCTCTTCCGGCGTATGATAACTGTTATTCAGTTCAGCCGTCAGTTTTAGGGCTTCCTGGGAAAGATCACACATACACTGATGCTCCGGCGTACCCGCCGCGACTTCCCTGCCGCTATTTAAATGATCTAAAAAAGTCTGTAAATCCATAACTGAAATCCTTCTTTCTAATATGTTATATGCGTCATTCCCGCTCTGAAATTATTATAAGTTTTTCACCAATGAATAACAAATATCTTGTTTTTATCTGTATCTATAGTTGAAAGCTATGGATAGCTCTGCTATGCTGAAAATATAGACCGAAGGGAGGATTCTTCTTATGGAATTACGTGTTCTGGAATATTTTCTTGCAATCGCCAGAGAACAAAGCATCACCGGGGCAGCCCGGGCTCTGCATCTGTCGCAGCCCACCCTTTCCACACAGATCAGAGCGCTGGAAGACGAACTGGGCAGTCAGCTTCTGATCCGCGGAACTCCCGGTTCCCGGAAAGTCACACTGACGGAGGAGGGTATGCTTCTGCGCAAACGGGCGGAGGAAATCCTGTCTCTGGTCCGGAGAACAGAAGATGAAATTACCCTTTCTAATGAATTTATCGCAGGTGATATTTATATCGGAGCCGGAGAGACAGACGGTATCCGCGTGCTGGCCCGGAGCGCCAGGAAGGTCCTGGCAAAACATCCGGATATCCATTTTCACATTTCCAGTGGCGATGGAAGAGATGTTCTTGAAAGCCTCGATAACGGACTGATTGATTTCGGGCTGCTGCTGCAGAAAGCAGATCCCTCGAAATATGAAATTGCAGAAATTCCAGTCATGGAAACATGGGGCGTTCTCATGCGCAGGGATTCCCCCCTGTCCGGTAAAGATACAATTACTCCGGAAGATCTCTGGGATCTGCCTCTGATCATTTCCCGTCAGAAAACCTCCCGCTCCCTGGTCTCTTCCTGGATCGGGCGGGATCTGTCGGAACTGAATATTGCCGCCACCTACAGTCTGCTGTATAACGGATCCCTTATGGTGGAGGAAGGGATGGGATATGCCCTCGGTCTGGATCATATCATCAACACTACCGGAAACAGCCCACTCTGCTTCCGCCCCTTGTCTCCTGCACTGGAGGTCGGCGCATATCTCGTCTGGAAAAAATACCAGGTATTCTCAAAGGCATCGGAATTTTTTCTGCAGACTTTAAAGAAAGACTTAGAAAGTCCGGATAAATCAGAAATCTGCTAAATA
>CAYLWI010000042.1:0-16513 GCA_964387345.1 uncultured Eubacterium sp.
ACAGCAACGGCTGGTGGTATCTGGAAGGCGGCAAGGTGCAGTTCGGAGTGACGGATATCATCAAAGGAACCGTGAACGGCAGCTATGCTTCATGGTATGTGAACGGCGGTAAAGTCAGACTGGATTATTCCGGCACTGTCACTGTTTCCGGAAAAACATACGCTGTTTCAGCCGGAAAAGTGGTTTAGACACAAAGGAAAACGGCTGGAATGAGGAGAACTGAGGGGCAGGAAGTGATTCCTGCCCCCTTTTTCCGCGCGCCCGGCGGGGCTATATCCCGGGGGGGAACGGTTTTCGGATTCACTCTTGATAAATACCTCCCGGTCAATTATAATTGTTTCATCCGCCTGCAAAAGCACCGGACAGTGATCCGGTCACAGCCTGCGGGCGGAATAATAAAACGTGAAACAGATTTTACTATATAATTCATCCGGAATGTAATGATTTTAGTAAAATAGAACAGGAGATTTCCTGGAAGGAGGAAAATGTGAACGAACATTTATCGGGGCTGTCAGCCCGTGAGGTACAGGAGCGCCGGGAGCGCGGTGAAGGCGGATGCGCGGCGGAGCAGATTACGAAGAGCAAAGGACAGATTGTCCGGGAGAACCTGCTGACTCTGTTTAACTTTCTGAACTTTGTCATTGCGGCGCTTCTTTTTGTCGTAGGGGCGTATTCCAACATGCTGTTCATTGCCATTATTATATTAAATATTGTTATAGGAATTGCCCAGGAGTTCAAAGCGAAAAGGCTGGTAGACGAATTGTCCATTCTGAACCGTCCCCATGTCCGGGTGCGCAGGGATGGAAAGGATATGTCTGTGGAGCTGGAAGAGGTGGTAAAAGATGATCTGATGGTACTGGAAAGCGGCAATCAGATCTGCAATGACGCTGTAGTAGTAGACGGGACTCTGGAAGTAAATGAGTCTCTGCTGACCGGAGAGAGCGATGCTGTGCTGAAAGAGGAGGGCGGAAGCCTGCTTTCCGGAAGTTCAGTAATCTCCGGAAAGGCTTATGCGAAAGTCGTTCATGTGGGAAATGAAAATTATGCGACAAAGCTTGCCAACGAGGTTAAAAAGGAGAAACAGGTACAGTCGGAACTGCTGGGCTCCATGCGGAAGGTGACGAAATTCACCAGCTTTCTGATTATTCCCCTGGGAGTCCTGCTGTTTCTGGAGGCGTTTGTCCTCCGGAATTCTCCGGTAGACGAGGCGGTGGTTTCTTCTGCCGCGGCTCTTCTGGGGATGCTTCCCAAGGGACTGGTGCTGCTGATTTCCGTTTCTCTGGCGGCGGGCGTGATCCGGCTGGCAAAGATGAAGATTCTGGTACAGAATATTTATTCCCTGGAGACTCTGGCACATGTGGATACTCTGTGTCTGGACAAAACCGGAACCATTACCGATGGAAATCTGAAGGTGCGCTCCGTGATTCCTCTGGGAGAATTTTCCAGAGAGAGGGCGGACGCCCTGGTACAGGCTTATATGGCAGCCTGCGATGATAATAACGCGACCTTCCAGGCGCTCAGAAAGGAGTTTCCGGAGAAGGAAAGTCATCATCCGGCCTGCAAGATTCCCTTTTCTTCAAAGAGAAAGTGGGGGAGCGTCAGTTTCCGTGAGGGCGGCACCGTATTTGTAGGAGCGCCCGAACGGCTGCTGGGAGAACTTCCCGGTGATCTGATACAGGAGATGGAAAACGGTCATCGTCTGGTTGTGATCGGATATCTGAAAGAAAAATGGGAGAATGATGAAGAGCTTCCCGGGGAAATCATGCCTCTTTACGCGGTTGTGCTGGAGGACACCATACGTCCCGACGCGGATGAGGCGCTGAAGTTTTTCCGGGAAGAGGGTGTGGATGTAAAGATTATTTCCGGAGATCATGTGACCACAGTGTCCCGGATCGCAAAGCGGGCCGGCCTGCAGAGATGGGAGGACGCCATTGATTTATCTGCTGCGGGGGAGGATGTGGATTATGATGAGATCTGCCGGAAATATGCGGTATTTGCCAGGGTAACGCCCCGGCAGAAGCAGGAGCTGGTGAAGGCTCTGAAACGGCAGGGACATCAGGTTGCCATGACGGGCGACGGAGTGAACGATCTTCTGGCGCTCCGGGAAGCCGACTGTTCCATTGCCGTGGCAGACGGCAGTGACGCCAGCCGTCAGATTTCCCAGGTTGTACTTCTGGATTCTGATTTTACGAATCTGCCCCAGGTGGTGATGGAGGGAAGAAAGGTAATCAACAATGTCACAAGGACTGCGCAGGTATTTTTCATCAAAACAATATACTCTGTGCTGGTTTCCTTTTTCTGTCTGTTTACCAACCAGGCCTTCCCCTTCATTCCGATCCAGATTACGCTGATTGACGCGTGCATTGAGGCGTATCCGTCCTTCTTTACTATTTTTGAGTCAGACACCAGACGGATCTGCGGAAAGTTCCTGCCCACGGCCCTGTCCCATGCGGCGCCCTTTGCTCTCACGGTTGCCGTTATGATAGCGGTCTTCAGTATATGGGCTCCTTTCCCGGTATCGGAGAATCAGACAGTCATGTATATGCTGCTGATCATGATTTCCATGGCTGCGGTGATCAGGAGCTGCTGGCCGTTTAACCCTCTGAGGGCGTTCCTCTGCGTTACCATGGTGGGAGGGACATTCCTGGCGCTGAAAATCCTGCCTTCCCTGTTTGAGGTGAGCCCTGTTTCATCCGCCATGGGGATTTATATTCTGGCAGGTATCATCCTGTGTCTTGCGGCAGTAGTGATCCTGGATCTGGTACGCCGCCGGATCATCAGACTCCCGGCCTTTTCTCAGCAAATTGGGCGGTGATCAGCCGGATAAAGTCCTTCATAATCGGTTTTCCCTGGGTTGTTTTATAAAACAGCCCAAAGGAAAACTGCGAATTATGGGAGCCGTTGCAGAGCGGGATCTTTGTCAGCGCTTCGTCATCTGATGTATAAATGTCTGGCAGCAGACAGATGCCGAATCCTGTCTTTACCAGAAGCATGGCGCTTTCGATAGACCTGCAGAAATAAAGCTGTGACGGCTTTTTTTTGTTTGCGAAATTTCTCTGGCTGCTGATCAGCGTCTGGGGAGCAGTGCTCAGGCTGAGAAGAATCATGGGATATGGAGCCAGATCTTTCCTGCTGAGCTTCTCCATGGACGCAAGGGGAGAATCCCTCCGGCAGATGCAGGCAAAGGGAGGTTTTGTAAGCTCCCTGTACTGAAGGGAGGTATTGATGTAGGGAGTCTGGAAACCAATGGCCACTTCTATGGTTTCCTCGTCCAGCTGCTCTGCGAAATAAGGCTCCCGCATGATATGTACCCTGGGATGCACCGTAGGATGCAGTTCCCGCAGTTTCGTCAGAGGGGTATCCAGAAGACGTAGCTGCAGGGAATTGGAGCATCCGATATCAAAATCGATGATTTCTTCTCTGTCATTCATGGAGAAGCGGCGGATGGAGCGCTGCGCTGCGGCCACCATGGTCTGTGCTTCAACCATGAAGACATGTCCGTTTTCTGTCAGTTTTACTACCCGCGTGCTGCGCTGGAACAGCTTCCCTCCCAGTTCGCTTTCCAGAGACTGGATCTGGCGGGTGATGGCGGGCTGGGAAATATTCATCTGTTCGGCTGCTTTTGCGAAATTCAGGAATTCCGCCACAGCCAGAAAACATTCAATCTGAAAAATTGTCATGATATAACCTCTGTAATTTCCGGAAATTTTAAATTATTGCATATATTTTATTAATAATAACATATTTTTAATTCACAAACAAGAATTCAAGTAGTAAAATAACACCGTAAATTTTAAATTTTAACAAAAGATAAAGATAAAAAAAGGAAAGAGAGGGAAGTTATACAAAAGAAATTTTGATTTGAGAAATTAACGTAAAACGGAGAAAAGAGGTGGAGTAATATGGGAGATCTGGCCGATGAGCTGATGGCTGAGCTCAATTGCGAGACTGCCTTTACGATACCGGTATTCGGTGGAATTCCTATCCCGGAATCTGTAGCGGTTACGTGGATTATTATGGCAGCTCTGGTGATTATATCTATTCTCCTGACCAGGAATCTGAAGGTGATTCCTACAAGCAAGAGGCAGATCCTGCTGGAACTTGCGCTGGAAAAGCTGAACGGCTTTTTTGAGGGAATCCTTGGAGAGGCGGGGAAGCGGTATATCCCGTATCTTGCCACAGTGGCGATTTATATTGGATGCGCCAATCTGATAGGTCTTCTGGGGTTCAAGCCGCCCACAAAAGATCTGAATGTTACCGCGGCGCTGGCACTTATGAGTATTATTCTGATTGAATATTCGGGTATCCGGGCCAAAGGAGTAAAAGGCTTTTTCAAAAGCTTTGCCCAGCCGATGGCCATAATGGTTCCAATGAATGTACTGGAGATCGGCATCAGGCCATTGTCGCTCTGTATGCGGTTGTTCGGTAATGTGCTTGGATCATTTGTTGTAATGGAACTGATCAAGATTGTGATTCCAGTTGTTGTGCCGGTACCGTTAAGTTTGTATTTTGATATTTTTGATGGTCTGATCCAGACCTATGTATTTGTATTTTTGACATCATTATTTATGAAAGAAAACATGGAATAGTTTTAGGAGGCGTCCCGCAGGGGGATACCTGTATGGCCGGAGAACAGGCCAGGAAAAGGAGGAAATCCCGCAGGGGATACCTGTATGGCCGGAGAACAGGCCAGGAAAAGGAGGAAATCCCACAGGGGGATACCTGTATGGCCAGAGAACAGGCCAGGAAAAGGAGGAAATTATGTCAACATTAGTAGCACTTGGAGCAGGTATTGCAGTTATCACAGGCGTAGGCGCAGGTATCGGTATCGGTCTTGCGACAAAGGGAGCAGTTGAGGCTATCGCGAGACAGCCGGAGGCAGAAAGCAAAATCAGCAAGTCGCTTCTTCTTGGCGCGGCTCTTGCCGAGGCAACCGCTATTTACGGTTTCGTTATCGCCCTGATTATCATTCTGTTCCTTGGATAATAAGGAAACCGGGAGTACGAAATTCAGTAAAGTGGGAGGCAGAATATGCTTACATTGAATTCAGGCATTATCTGGACGGTTATCAATCTGATTATTCTGGTCATCCTTCTGAGAATCTTCTTATTTAAGCCTATACAGCGGGTGATAGATAAGAGAAAAAAGATGATCAGCGATCAGATTGATAATGCAAAGGATAGAGAAGAGAGTGCGGCCAGAAAGCTTGAGGAAGCGGAAAATTATCTGAAGGCCTCGGGCGATGCTGCCAGAAAACAGGCGGACGCAATTTTAAAAGAAGCACAGAAGAAAAATGAGAAGATGATTGCGCAGGCAAAGGCAGAGGCAGACGACATTCTTACAAGTTCCAGGAAGCAGGCCCGGAAGGAAAGGGATCAGCTCCTGGAAGAATCAAGAAAGGAAATCACAGGTATTACTCTGTCGGCGGCGAAGAAGCTTGCCGGTATTTATGTGAACCCGGAGGAAGAGGAGCACCTGTTTGATCAATTATTAAATAAGGCAGGTGAATCAAATGAGTAATCGGTATGCAGAGCAGTATTTTGAAGATTACAGAATTCTGAAGGCAACCATCAGCTATGCGGTTCGTCCGGATGAGGCGAAGATTACAGAGCTGAAGGAAATGCTGAAGAAAGATTATCATGCCACCGAGGTGATATTGAAGGAAGAGCAGAGAGATGATCTGCTGGGTGGCTACATTCTCCAGGTCGGCGACCGCATTATGGATAATACGGTAAAGCGGGCCTTTGATAACCTGGAGCAGAACCTGCAGAAGGAGCAGGGAGCCGATGATATTATTTCTGTTTTAAAAAGTGATATCAATGGATTTGACGGCGATTTTAATGAAGAAGAGGGCGGACGTATTTTAAGTCTCCACGACGGAATCGTTTCTGTATCCGGAATTACCCGGGCAGTCTATGGTGAAATCGTACTCTTTGAGAATGGTATGAAGGGTCTGGTCCAGAATATTGATGAGGAAAAGACATTGTGCCTTTCTCTTGGAGATGTACAGGAACTGGAAGTCGGCGGGAAGGTGATCCGGACGAAGAAGCGGGCCGGTATTCCGGTCGGAAACAGTATTCTGGGAAGAGTTGTGGACGTTCTTGGCGCTCCCATCGACGGTGAGGGCGAGATCCCGGCGGAGGACTGGTATGAGATTGAGAAAAAGGCTCCGGGAGTTATTGATCGTCAGCCGGTAAATGAACCCATGGAAACCGGTATTCTTGCCATCGACGCCATGTTCCCCATCGGAAGAGGCCAGCGTGAGCTGATTATCGGCGACAGACAGACCGGAAAAACGGCGATTGCCATTGATACGATCATCAACCAGAGAGGCAAGGATGTGATCTGTGTCTATGTGGCGATAGGGCAGAAAGCTTCTTCTGTTGCCCAGGTAGTTGCCAATCTGAAGAAACATAATGCAATGGATTATACGATTGTGGTAGCGGCCACGGCCAGCGATTCCGCTGCGCTGCAGTATCTGTCCCCTTATTCCGGATGCGCCATCGCGGAGTTTTTCATGGATCAGGGTAAGGACGTTCTCATTATTTATGATGATCTGTCCAAGCATGCGGTAGCTTACCGTGCGCTGTCCCTGCTGCTGGAGCGTTCTCCGGGACGTGAGGCGTATCCCGGCGACGTTTTCTATCTGCATTCCAGACTGCTGGAGCGTTCCAGCCATATGGATGACGCACATGGAGGCGGATCCATTACGGCTCTTCCGATCATCGAGACCCAGGGAGGCGATGTGTCTTCTTACATTCCTACAAATGTAATTTCGATTACAGACGGTCAGATTTTCCTTGAGACGGATCTGTTCCACGCAGGCAACCGTCCGGCTGTAAACGTAGGTCTGTCCGTATCCCGTGTGGGCGGCGCGGCGCAGACAAAAGCGATGAAAAAGGTCAGCGGTACCCTGCGTATTGATCTCGCCCAGTATAAGGAGATTGAATCTTTCGCTCAGTTCAGTTCTGAACTGGATGAGGATACAAGAAATCAGATCATCTACGGTGAGCAGCTGATGGAGATCCTGAAGCAGCCCCTGTATCATCCCATGTCCATGGTACATCAGGTTGTGGTTTTATGTGTAGCCACAAGCCACAGACTGATTAATATTCCCAAAGAACAGGTAAAAGAGTTTGTGGAAGGCTTCTATGAATGGATGCAGGATGAATACGCGGATCTTCTGAAGAAGATCGCCGATACCAATATGATCCAGGATGACGAAAAGGAAAAGATTCTGGAAGCCCTGGAAGAATATAAGAAGGTGAAGGGATATGGCGAACAGTAGAGAAATTCTTGCCCATATGAACGGAATTAAGGATACGATGAAGATTACAAACGCCATGTACCTGATTTCTTCATCAAAGCTTCAGAAAGTCCGTAAACATGTGGCGCAGGTGGATCAGTATTTT
This sequence comes from uncultured Eubacterium sp., assembly GCA_964387345.1. Lineage (GTDB taxonomy): Bacteria > Bacillota > Clostridia > Lachnospirales > Lachnospiraceae > Eubacterium_I. The sequence goes on from CAYLWI010000042.1 coordinate 7,413, forward strand.
GACGCGGTCCGCGGGACTATTGGCGATATCCTTGCCTGTATGCCGGAGCTGGATCATCCTTACCTGGAGGCGCGGGATTATCATCCGGAAGCTGAAGATAAGAAAAAGGATCACAGACATGCATATCTTGTGATTACAGCTGACAAGGGACTGGCAGGCGCATACAATCTGAATGTCTTAAAAAAGGCGGAGGAGGAGATGAACAGTCATCCCAATTCCAGACTTTTTGTGGTGGGACAGGTAGGATTTCATTATTTTCAGAAGAAAGATGTGGATATGCGGGAGCATTTTTATTACTCCGCCCAGAATCCCAGCCTTTCCAGGGCCAGAAATATTACAAGAGATCTTATGGAAGAATTTAAAGCGGGCACTGTTGATGAGATTTTTGTTATTTTTACGCACATGAAAAACGCCCTTGTATCTGAGGTGGCCATGATCAAGATGTTTCCGCTTTCCAGGAACTGGTTCCATAAACACACGACAAAGAAAATCACGGAGGAGACATTTTTCCCGGGTCCCCGGGAGGTGTTTGACCAGATCGCGCCGATGACCATGCAGGGAATTATTTTCAGTGCGCTGACAGACAGTTACTGTGCGGAGCTGAATGACAGAATGACGGCGATGGACGGTGCGTCCAAGAATGCGCAGGAGATGATTGAGAACCTGGAGAGAACTTATAACCGTACCAGACAGGCGGCGATTACCCAGGAGATTACAGAGATCATCGCCGGATCAAGAGCGCAGAAGAAAAAGAAAGCGCATGGCTAGAAAGTGAGGAAACAGTATGGAAAATATAGGAAGAATCATCCGTGTCATGGGACCGGTTGTGGATGTCCGGTTTGACAGCGGCAAAGTGCCGAAAATCAACGAGGCTCTGACCGTTCAGGTGGAAGGCGCTTCCCGTACCATGGAAGTCGCCCAGCAGATGGGCGGCGGCGAGGTACGCTGTATCATGATGGATGCCAGCGAAGGTCTGGCGAAAAACATGAAAGTAAAGGCAGACGGACATGCAATTACTGTTCCGGTAGGCGGAAAAGTACTGGGACGTATGTTTAACGTGCTGGGAAATAATATCGATGGGAAGGATCCGGTGGATTCGGATGAGAGATGGGAGATTCACCGTAAGGCTCCTTCTTTTGAAAAGCAGAGTCCCGCAGTGGAGATGCTGGAAACCGGTATCAAGGCTATCGATCTTCTGGCGCCCTACTCCAAGGGTGGTAAGATCGGTCTGTTCGGCGGCGCCGGCGTAGGTAAAACCGTTCTGATCCAGGAGCTGATCCATAATATAGCCACAGAGCACGGCGGATATTCTATTTTCACCGGTGTAGGAGAGCGTTCCCGCGAGGGTAACGACCTGTATCTGGAGATGAACGAATCCGGAGTTATTGACAAAACTGCCCTGGTATTTGGCCAGATGAACGAGGTTCCCGGCGCGCGTATGCGTGTGGCGGAGGCCGGTCTTACCATGGCGGAGTATTTCCGCGACCGTGAAAAAAAGGATGTACTTTTGTTTATTGATAATATTTACCGTTTTGTGCAGGCAGGTTCCGAGGTGTCCGCGCTTCTGGGACGTATGCCTTCCGCGGTAGGGTATCAGCCTACCCTGGCGAATGAGATGGGCCAGCTGCAGGAGAGAATCACTTCCACCACAGACGGATCCATTACTTCCGTCCAGGCGGTCTATGTACCTGCCGACGACCTGACAGACCCGGCTCCGGCGACAACATTCGCTCATCTGGACGCCACTACGGTTCTTTCCCGTAAGGTAGTGGAGCAGGGTATTTATCCGGCGGTGGATCCTCTGGAATCCTCCTCCCGTATTCTGGAAGCTGATATCGTAGGCGAGGAGCATTACACAGTGGCAATGCAGGTGCAGAAGTATCTGCAGAAATACCAGGATCTGCAGGATATTATCGCGATCCTCGGTATGGATGAGCTGAGTGATGAGGATAAGAAGGCAGTATACCGGGCAAGAAGAATCCAGAGATTCCTTTCCCAGCCTTTCTCTGTTGCAGAGCAGTTCACCGGCGTAAACGGCGTATATGTGCCTGTGGCTGAAACTATCCGGGGCTTTAAGGCCATTGTGGAAGGCGAGATGGATGAGTATCCGGAGAACGCGTTCTTTAATGTGGGAACCATTGATGATGTAAAGAAGAAGGCTGAGAAAATGCAGAAAATTGGTGCATAATGTTCTATACCAGCGTTCAGGAGGCGGCTATATGACAACATTTGATTTGAAAATTTTCTGCAGTACCGGTATATTTTATGAGGGTCCCTGCGAAAGCATGATTGTTACCACAGAGGAAGGTCTGTATGGCATCCAGGCTCATCATGAAACGATGGCGGTAGGTATCCGTTTCGGGGAACTTCAGTATAAAATAGACGGTCAGTGGGAAAATGTAATCTGCGGCCGTGGTTACGCCAAGATTGCGGATAATGAGGTGATCCTGGTCGTGGACAGTGTGGAGCGTCCCGAGGATGTGGATGAAAACCGTGCCAGGGAGGCTGCGGAGAGAGCGAGAGAACGTCTCCAGGTTCAGCAGAGCCGGAGAGAATATTACCGCGGACAGTTTGCCATGACGAGAGCCATGACCAGACTGAAAGCAAAAGAAAGAAAATATTCATAGTGATAAAAACAGGACTGATTCATGAAAATTCACGTGACAGTCCTGTTTTTTTGCCGGTTTTTTATTCCTTACTGATTTCCGGAATATTTGCCAGAAAGCGTTCCAGCGCCGGATTATTATTTTCCCGGCGCCATCCCGCGATAATTGTCATCAGTTTTTCTTCTCCCTCAATGGGAACTGCGATTATTTTTTCTTTTGAAATCATATGATCTGTGATGTAAGAGGGCAGAAGCGCGTAGCCCAGCCCGGCGGCCACAGCCAGGATACTTGTTTCAATGTCATCGGAGACATACTGTACATTGGGAAGAAAGCCTGCCTCCGTAAATTTGCCGAGGATGGTTGTGGTTTCGCCGTAACGGCTTTCATTTTTCTTGATATCCACAAGAGGATATCCTTTTAATTCGCTCCGCCGGATGCTGGTGCGGTGGGCCAGCGGGTGGGAGGCGGGCATCACTGCCAGCAGAGGGTATTGCTTTATGACACGGAATTCCATATCGTCCAGGTCGTCCATGGAGTATTGGAGATTAAAAATGATATCCAGACTGTGGTCAAGAACACCGTCATATAATTCGGATACGTTTTCCCTGGTAAACGACAGGGAAATATTGGGGTACTGGACATGAAAATCGGAAAGCAGGTCAGAAAGATTTGTTTTTTCGTAACCTTTCACAAAACCAATATTTAACTGGCCAGTGAAAACCGTGTCTGCCCGTTTTGCCCGTTCCATGGCGTCCCTGGTTCTCCGCAGGATGGCCCGGGCGTCTTCCTGGAACGTCCGTCCGGCAGGCGTCAGCTCTACTTTCCGGTTGGTGCGGTTGAACAGCCGGACGCCCAGTTCTTCTTCCAGAGCTCTGATCTGCAGGGTGACCGCAGTCTGGGAAATGAAGAACTGTTTTGCTGCTTTTGTAAAATTCAAGTGTTCGCATACGGCGAGAAAATATTCCAGCTGGCGTATCTGCATCCCGATCCTCTTTTCTACAATATAATTTAAAAACAATATTATATAATTAATTATTTATGAAATAATTCAAAAATAAAAAGAAAACAATAAGTTTTAATTATTATACAATGTAAAACTTAAACTTTCAATATTGCCTGGTCTGTTTTATAATGAAAATATCTCAGAAAGTTGTTTTTACAGTAAAAGGTTTGGAAATACGATGTGAGAAGGAGGATGTTTTTTATGAGCAGACAACCAGGTGAAATCAGGTATCCCCATTTATTCAGTCCGGTAACCATCCGGGGTAAGGTGTACAAGAACCGTATGAAGGCGGCGCCGACCATGTTTGTGCATGCCAACTATTTTATTCCGGAGATCAGCGAGAATCTGTACCGCATGGTGGAACGCCGGGCGGCAGGCGGATTTGCCTGTGTCTCTACCGGAGAGATGCCTCTGAATTTTGAGGAGGCCAGAACACTTTTTCAGGAGCGGAAAATCGATTTTGACCATTATGAGGGAAAAGATTTTGAGATTTCAAAGGAGTATGCGGACCGGATCAAAGCGAAGGGAGCGCTCTGCTATTTTGAGTTTTCCCATGAGGGAAGCCGCGCGGAGGAGTCCAAAGAGCCCTGGGGTCCCGAAGACTGGGTCCGTGAAGATGGTGTGAAGGTAAAGGGCATGGATGAGGAGATGATGGCGAAGGTCTGTGATGATTATTACAGAATCAGTAAGTTTGCCCGGGCCTGTGGATTTGACGGCGTCCTGCTCCACGGGGGACACGGTTTCCAGCTGCAGCAGTTTATCTCACCCTGGACCAACCACCGTACCGACAAGTATGGCGGAAGCATGGAGAACCGCGCCCGCTTCCCGAAGATGATTATTGACGCCTGCCGCCGGGGAATCGGCGAGGACAGGATCATCGAGCTTCGTTTTTCCGCAGAGGACGGCGTTCCCGGGGGAATGACCATTGACGATACGGTGGAATTCTGTAAAGAGATTGACGGCATGGTGGATATTATCCAGGTTTCCAACGGACTGAAATGGCTGGGAAGCCGCACAAAGACATTTTCTTCTTTCCTGGAGCCTCACGGACTGAATGTGGAGTATGCCGCAAAGGTAAAGGCTGCCGTGAAGAAATCCTATGTCTCCACCATCGGCGGATTTAACGGTCCGGAGCTGGCGGAGCAGGTGATTGCGGAGGGAAAGGCTGATTTCGTGGAGTTCGGCCGTCAGGGATTCGCGGATCCGGAGCTCCCCAATAAAACACTGGAGGGCAGAGAAGATACCATACGCCGTTGTGTGAGATGTTTCAACTGTTATCCCGGTTTCTGTGAGCATCCTACTGATATTCCGCTGTGGGACAAGATCGGACAGGAAGCTGCCATGAAGATTTACAGTCCGGCTTCCATGGGATCCTGCGCCATTAATCCCAAAACCGGATTCGGATTTTATCCGGAGTCGCTGCCGGTACCGGAGGCTTCCCGGAAGGTGCTGATTGTGGGAGGCGGCGTCGGAGGATGTCAGGCTGCCGTTACCGCAGTGGAGCGGGGGCACAGGGTTATTCTTTGCGAAAAGACCGGAAAACTGGGCGGCATCATCAACTTTACTGACAAGGATGAGGATAAAACCGATCTGATGAACGCGAAAAATGTAATTATCGGCGACGCGCTCCGGAGCGGCGCTGAGATCCGTCTGAATGTGGAGGTGGATAAGGCTCTGATTGACGAGATACGGCCGGACGCCATGATCATTGCTGTGGGGGCCCATCCTTTTGTCCCTGCAATTCCGGGAATTGACAAGGCGATCAATGCCCTGGATGCTTATGACAGAATGTATGAGCTAGGAAAGAATGTCGTGATTGTGGGCGGCGGTCTGGTTGGCTGCGAGGTCGGTCTGCATATCGCGAATCACGGTCATAATGTAACCATTATTGAGATGCTTCCCATAATTGCAAATGAGACATTCGGCTATTACAGGAACGCCCTTCTGACGGAGATGGACAACAGAAACATAAAGCAGATCCTGAATGCAAAATGTCTGGAGTTTACCGATGAAGGCGTCCGCATTGAGAAGGATGATAAAGAGGAACTGATCCCTGCGGATTCCATGTGTTTCTCCATGGGAATGCGTTCCAATGATGATGTGGTCAATGCATTAAAAGAAGCGGCCGGGGATATTCCCACCTGGGTCATCGGCGATGCAAAACATGCCGGTAAAGTGGCGGACGCGGTTCACGGCGGTTATCTGGCAGCCATGGAGATTGTTTAAATAGAAGGATAATAATGCCAGATATAAGCGGGTTTTCAGTTCTCCACCATTAAGATGAAATAAATTCATCTTAATGGTGGAGAATTTTCGTTTTTTGCTTTACATCAGAAAAGGAAGTAGGGTATACTACAATAGTGTGTGTAAAAAGATATTTCAGATAGAGGAGAATGACATCATGAAGAATCAGATTGAGATCAGATGGCACGGACGGGGCGGCCAGGGAGCAAAGACGGCGGCTCTGCTGTTGGCGGATGTGGCTTTTGAGACTGGAAAATATGTACAGGGATTTCCGGAGTACGGACCGGAGCGGATGGGAGCGCCCATTACTGCTTTTAACCGGATCAGTGATGAGAATATCCGTGTACATTCGAATATTTATGATCCGGATTACGTGGCGGTGGTAGATGAGACCCTGCTTCACACAGTAGATGTGACTGCCGGGCTGAAAGAAGAGGGAGCGATCATTGTCAATACCGCAAAATCTCCGGAAGAGATTCTTCCTCAGCTGAATGGTTATAAGGGAAAAGTTGTGACCATTGACGCCAGAATGATTTCCGAGGCTGCTCTGGGAAAATATTTTCCAAATTCGCCGATGCTGGCTGCGGTTGTGGCAGTGACAGGCGTGATGGACAAGGATACTTTCTTACATGAGATGAGACTTTCCTACCAGCATAAATTTGCCAAAAAACCGGAAGTGATTGACGGCAATATGAAGGCGCTGGAAATGACGTTTGAAAGTCTGGGAGTATAGATTTTAATAAAAAGCTGTACCCCGGAGGATGTTCTTCCGGGTATATGGATGTAAACAGGAGAGGAAAAGGATGAGAACAGATATTACAAAAATTAATGAACAGACTCCTTATACCGGCATGACAGAGGGAATGCAGATTTTTGCCGCAGGAACCTCAAAGCTTTTCAAGACCGGAGAGTGGAGAAATAATACGCCGGTTTATCTGGTGGATAAATGCAAGCAGTGCCTTTTATGTACGCCGGTATGTCCGGACAGCAGTATTCCCGTGAAGGACGGAAAACGGCTGGCCTTTGATCTGGATCACTGCAAGGGCTGCGGAATCTGCGCGAAGGTATGTCCCTTCGGGGCTATTGAGATGAAGGAGGGTGTGGAGTAATGGCAATCAAAGAGAGAATGTCGGGCAACGAGGCCGTTGCCTACGCAATTAAACAGATTAATCCGGACGTGATGCCGGCTTTCCCCATCACGCCGTCCACAGAGATTCCCCAGATGGTTTCTACATATATTGCAAACGGTGAGATCGATACAGAGTTTATTCCGGTGGAAAGCGAGCACTCGGCCATGAGCGCTTCCATCGGTTCCGAAGCGGCGGGAGCCCGCACTATCACGGCGACTTCCTCCGCGGGCCTGGCGCTTATGTGGGAGGAGCTTCTTCTGGCGGCCTCCAACCGTATGCCCATTGTGCTGGCCCTGGTGAACCGTACTCTGTCCGGCCCCATCAATATTAACTGTGACCACACAGACGGCATGGGCGCCCGGGACACCGGATGGATCCAGATTTACGCGGAGAACAACCAGGAGGTTTACGATAACCTGCTCCAGGCTTACCGCATTGCAGAGCATAAGGATGTGCGGCTTCCCATTATGATCTGTCAGGACGGCTTTATTACCAGCCATGCGGTAGAGAATATTGAACTGATGGAAGATGAGCCGGTGAAAGCGTTTGTAGGCGAATATGAGCCGGAAGAGTATATGCTGAATCCCGGCAGGCCTGTTTCCGTGGGACCCTATTCCATTACCAATTATGTCATGGAAGGCCGGAAAAACCAGCTGATCGCCCTGGAAAACGCCAGACAGGTGATCCTGGATGTGGCAGAGGAGTACGCGCAGATCTCCGGGAGAGAGTACGGGCTTTTTGAGGAATACCGGACACAGGATGCGGATTACATCATGCTGATGATCGGTTCCGCCGCGGGAACTGCCAAACAGGCGGTGGACGAGCTGAGGGAGGAAGGGAAAAAGGTGGGAGTGCTGAAGCTCCGTGTATTCCGGCCTTTCCCGGCGGAGGAGATCGCGGAGGCTTTAAGAAACTGCAGAGCTGTGGCCATTCTGGACCGCTGTGAGAGCTACAATGGAAACGGAGGTCCGCTGGGAGCCGAAGTAATGGCTGGTCTGTACCGGAAGAAAATTTATATCAGTGCAACGAATTATATTTACGGTCTCGGAGGCCGTGATTTTACCACAGATGACGCAAAAGATGTCTTTGCCGCCCTGGAGGAATCTGTAGCGACAGGAAAAGAGATTGAGCAGTATCAGTATATCGGGCTGAGAAAGTAGGAGGTTTCGGAAAATGGCAGAAAAGTATAATTTCAAAAAAGTGATGAGCAAACCGGAACGTCTTGCTCCGGGTCACAGAATGTGCGCCGGCTGCGGCGCCACCATTGCGGTCCGCGCGGTGCTGCGGGCTCTTCACGAGGGAGATCAGGCGGTGATCGGAAACGCCACCGGCTGTCTGGAGGTTTCTTCTTTTATGTATCCCTACACTTCCTGGGAGGACAGCTACATTCACAATGCCTTTGAAAACGCAGGGGCGACACTGAGCGGCGTGGAAACGGCTTACCGGGCTCTGAGAAAGCGGGGCCGCCTTCCCCTGGATCAGACCTTTAAGTTTATTACCTTTGGAGGGGACGGCGGTACCTATGATATCGGTTTCCAGTCCCTGTCGGGCGCCATGGAGCGGGGACACGATATGGTGTATGTCTGCTATGACAACGGCGCTTATATGAACACCGGTATCCAGCGTTCCTCCGCAACGCCGAAGTTTGCGGATACCACCACAACACCGGTGGGAAGCCAGTCTGTGGGAAAGATGCAGAACCGGAAGGATCTGGCGTCCATCATTGCGGATCATGATGTAGCCTATGTGGGACAGACCACCATGATTGGAAATTTCTCCGATATTCATAAAAAATCAGAGAAAGCGATCTACACTGAGGGAGCGTCTTTCCTGAATATTCTGACGCCATGTCCCAGAGGATGGCGCTATGACACCGCCGATATTATGAAAATCTGTAAGCTGGCGGTAGAAACCTGCTACTGGCCCATGTTTGAGGTGGAGCATGGAAAATGGCGGCTGACTTACGAGCCGAAGAAAAAGCTTCCCATTGAGGACTTCCTGAGAGAGCAGGGCAGATTTAAACATCTGTTCAAGCCCGGAAATGAGGATCTGATTGTACAGTTCCAGGAGGAAGTAGACAGACGCTGGGAAGACCTGCAGTATAAATGCGCGAGATAA
>CAYLWI010000043.1:0-16306 GCA_964387345.1 uncultured Eubacterium sp.
GGGAGATTGTTGTCAGCAACGCCTCCGCTGCGGCCATCCGAAAAGCACAGGCCGCCTTTGCCGGGGCTGCTGAGACACTGGGCGTATCCAGCGAGGATGATATTCAGGCGCTTGTAGACGAAGCGCGTTATGGAAAGGAACGGTAAAATGCGGATATTGGCTGATACAAACATCCTGTTTTCCGCATTGGTTTTTCCCCGTTCCAAACCTGCGCAGGTTTTGCTTTACATCGCAGATAATCACGAAATCGTCTTATGTGACCGCAATATTGCGGAGCTGCGGGATATTCTCGGACGGAAAGCACCAAAGTATCTCCCGGATGCGGAGGCGCTGCTGGCGGAGATGTCCTATGAAAGTGAAGGCGTGGAGGATTGACCTCTGCGCCTTTTCTTTTGGCATGGCAAAGGCCGCATGTTTTCCAGAAAGAACTGGCAGACACCTGTATGCTGGACATAACCACCATGTCCCGGGTCCTGGACAGACTGGAGAAACAAGGACTGATCCTCCGGGAAAGAATCCCGGTTGCCGCCAGGAAGAGAAAAAGAAAAGAAACAACAGAAAGAGAAATAACGGATTTTTTCTGCAGTTGCGCTTCTGTTAATCTGTGTTGCTTGCCCGGTAAATGCAGGCTGTGATAAATTGAAGCCATCATAAGTCAAAGGAGTGTGATACTGATATGTTTAGTGAGAATCTGAAAAATCTCAGAAAGCAAAAAGGATATTCACAGGAGGAACTGGCGGCGAAACTTCATGTAGTACGACAGACGATTTCAAAATGGGAAAAAGGATTGTCTGTACCTGATGCGGATACTTTAATCCGGCTGGCTGAAATTATGGAAGTGTCAGTCAGTGAACTGCTTGGTTCAAAAATTGAAACAGATAGTACATCTGGTGGTGTGGCTGAACAACTGGCAAGAATTAATGAGCAGCTTGCTGTAAAAAACCGGCGGATACGCCGTATCTGGAAAACTGCAGTTGTAATATTAGCCGCCATTGTTCTGATTATTTTTTTGCTTGTACTTGTTAATTATATTCCGGATCCCGGTAATATTAATCAGAATAGTATTTCAGATATAACACAGGAATTTGAAAGTGCAGAATAATAAGATTGTTTAGTAAAGCGAGAATATTATTCCTTCAATGATTTTCTTAATATTCCGGGCGTCTTCCAGAAAGTTCATCCCGGCAGGTGTGAGGCTGACTGTTCTGGTAGTTCGGTGCAGAAGTCTGGTATCCAGTTTTTATAATGTGACAAAAATGTTATGCCGTCGTTGATCTCCGGATCAGGATGGGCGGAATAATCTTATGAACCGGTTCCAGGGGAGCCGGTTTTCTTTTTTTCATTTCTGTCATCTGGGCGGAGAGGATTTCCATAGCCTTATTGGCGATTACAGAAATCTGCTGTCCCACAGTACTGATGGGGATCACGGCCTCCCTTGAAATGGGAGAATCGTCAAAACCGATGATCTGATAGGTGTCCGGAAGTTTTCCATACTTCTGGAAAAGAATATTTAAAAGGACATTGGCATGGGTGTCATTGGACATGAAAATACCTTTTTTCTTTCCGGGATATTTTTCCTCAAGCTGACTGACAAGAGCGCCGATCCGTTCCCTGTTTTCTTCAAAAGTATCTCCCAGGTGCGTCAGAATCAGCTCATATGGCAGATGGTATTCTTCACAGGTATCCACGAAACCGTGAATACGTCCCGAAGCGGGAGAGGTATCCGGCACATCGGCGTTTACATGAATGATAATATCGCAGTCGCTTTTCCGGAGAAGTCCGGCCGCCTGGGCGCCGCCCATATAGTTGTCTGTATTTACGCTGGAGATATACTGATCCTCCCGCTCAATCCCGACCACCGGAATATTGCAGGAAGCAAGTTCACCAGATGGAATCGTATCGCTTAAAATAATCATTCCCTCTATATTATAGGCCAGAAGCTCCTCAATATATTTCCGTTCCACATCGGCATTGGAGCTTCCGGCAAAGACGAGAAACTTATAGCCGTATGTTTCATAGGTTGCAAGGATCTGGTTCAGCATTTCCGAATAGTAATGCATGTAGAGGTTGGGGATGATAACGCCGACAAACTCTGTTTTCCCGCTGGCCAGAATCCGCCCCACCTTGTTTTCTTTATAATCAAGCTCCACAAGCGCGTCCGCAATTTTCTGCTGATTCTCAAGGGTAAGAGAGTCAGGGTTATTAAAGTAGCGTGAGATCGTAGTTTTGGAAAAACCTGTGTAAGAGGCAATATCCGCAAAGGTCACTTTTTTTGATTTCATCCATCATATTCCTCTCTGAAATTAGATTCTGTGATATAATTCCAGTATATCAGAAAGAACCAGAAAAAATCAATAAGTAACCGATTACGTAACCGGTTTTGTGTAAGTTATACAGAAATAAAATGAAAAAAATGTAACAAATGCTGAAACTGTTTTATCAAAGTCATTTGTTCTTGACAAAGCGCTTCCGGAGGGATATGATTCGATTAAAGGAACCGGTTACTTAACCGGTAACATAAATGGTTTTTTGAATATTACTACACAGAAGGAGGAGATGGGATGAAGAAACGGTTGCTGTGTCTGGCCGGTATAGTTTTTGCCGCGGCCTGTCTGGCCGGCTGTCAGCAGAAGGATCCGGAACCGGGAGATATCGAGGGATATGATGAAGGAGAGGAATATCTTTCCATATGGGTCCATTCGATAGAGGATACGGACGAAGGACAGGCATACAAAGAATCCGTAGACAGCTTTAATGAGGCGTATGACGGACAGTATTTTGCGGATATTGAGTTTGTTCCACGGAATGACAGCGGTGGGGGATATTCTGATAAGGTAAACGCTTCGGTTATGGCGGGCGGACTGCCCGATGTGCTGACAGTGGACGGACCCAATGTATCGGCCTATGCGGCAAACGGCATTATCCAGCCGCTGGCGGAACTGACGGAAGAAGAGGAGAGCCAGTATCTTCCATCCATCATTGAACAGGGAACAGTCAACGATGAGCTGTATGCGCTTGGGGTAATGGAATCCAGTGTGGGATTTTATTACAATAAAGAAATTATAGAAGAGGCGGGAATTGAGATTCCCGATGCGGATGATCCGTGGACCTGGTCAGAATTTCTGGATATTCTGGAGCAACTGAAACCCCTGATGGATGAGAAAAACGGATACCCGCTGGATATGACTTTCCCGGTTGGAGAGACAAGTATCTATTACTTCGCTCCGTTTGTCTGGTCCGGAGGCGGGGAACTGGTCAGCGATGACGGCCTTACTGTGGACGGTTATTTTAATTCAGAGCAGACTGCTGATGCCATGGAATTTTTCCGGACGATTGTTGAAAATGAATATATGTCGGAAGCTCCCATTGATAATCTTTTTGAGAGCGGAAGAGCTGCCTTCAAGTTTGACGGAGCGTGGGAAGTCAATACGATATATACAAGCTATCCTGATATTGAGCTGGGCGTAGCTCCTTATATTGTCAGTGATGACTGGGACGGTGAAGCATATACACCTACGGGATCCTGGGCCTTCGCGGCGTCCTCCGAGACAGAAAATATTGAAGGCGCCACGGAACTGGTCAAATGGATGAGTGGTGTGGAAAGCGGAATCCGTATCTGGAATCTGACAAAGAATTTTCCTTCTACCTATGAGGCGTTTGAAAATATTGATATTTTCCAGACAGATGAGAATTATAAGGCTCTGTATGACCAGCTGAGCAATTACGGACATCCGAGACCGAAGACGCCTGTATATCCCCAGGTCAGTACCAGTTTCCAGGAAGTGCTGGAGAGTGTGGCTCTGAGCGGAAAGGATGTCCAGGAGGAACTGGATAAAGCTGTGGAACGGATCAATCAGAAACTGGAACGATATACGAGGGAGTAGAGATGAAGAAAAAGAATTCAATCATAGGAATGGCCTTTTTTGGCCCGGCGCTGGTGCTGCTTGCCATATTTTTATTCCTGCCGATGCTGCTTACACTGGGATTCAGCTTTACTGACTATTTTGCACTGAATCCGGAGCTGACACACTTCGTGGGACTGGAAAACTATTTCAGTATTTTTAAGGATGAGCTTTTTGTACAATCCTTTCTGAATACAATCAAATTTGTAGTAATTATTGTGCCGCTGCAGTGCGGCGGAGCTCTGCTGCTGGCGCTGGCTATTCATAAAGCGGCTTTCTGCAAAAAGTATTTTAAGGTTGCGTTTTTCATACCGGTAGTGATGTCACTGGCTGTTGTATCTACACTGTGGATGCAGATATACAGTCCGGAAGGTATTCTGAACACATTGCTGATGAAGATCGGACTTGACGCGCAGCCATTTATCCACAGTGCGGATCAGGCTCTTCCGTCCATTGCCGTCATGAGTGTATGGCAGGGTGTCGGCTATCAGATGATCATTTTTCTTGGCGGTCTGCAGAATATTAATCCGGCTCTTTATGAAGCTGCTGAGATGGATCACGCCAGCGGGTGGCAGAAGTTCAAGGATATTACCCTGCCGGAACTGAAGCCTCTCTGCGTTTTTGTATTCATCACGGTTACCATCGGCGCGTTCCGGATGCTGGTACAGCCTATGGTCATGACCGGAGGCGGTCCCGACCACTCCACCTACACACTGGTTTACGACATATATGAGACAGGTACGGTGAACTGGGAAATGGGACTTGCGTCTACCATGGCAGTCGTATTCACTATATTTGTGGTAATTCTGACAATTATCCAGAATGTACTGACAAAGGACAAGGAGGAGAGAAGACATGTTAACAAAAAAGCAAAAACGTTTTAACTGGGTTCTGGTAGTTGTCTTGCTGGTCCTGTCCATCTGCTTCCTGTTCCCGGTCATCTGGATGCTGGCAAACTCCTTTAAACCGGACGCGGCCATCACGGCGGATATGAATTCCATCGCGGCATTCATTCCGCCTGCTCCGGACGGAAGTTTTTTCGATAACTATATTTCAATTATTACAAACACCAGCTTTCTGAGATATATGGCCAACACACTGGTTTACGCGGCGATCCTGATTGTTCTGAGCGTGGTTGTAAACGGGCTTGCAGGATATGCGCTGGCAAAAATCAAATTTCCGTTCCGCGATCAGTGGCTTCTGATTATTATCATGCTGCTGATTGTCCCTACAGAGACGGTTATTACAATCCAGTTTCTGTTTATTGCGAAAGCGGGGCTGCTGAATACGGTAATCGGCTATATCCTGCCGATGATTGTGAATCCCTTTAATATATTCCTGTTCCGGCAGGTATTTGTCAGTCTGCCGGACGATGTATACGAGGCGGCGCAGCTTGACTTCTGCGGGCCGGTAAAATACTTTTTTACCATGGTGCTGCCCATGTCAAAAACTGTTGTGGCAACCGTAAGTGTGTTTACATTTCTGAATGTATGGAATGATTATCTGTGGCCCTCGCTGGTATTTACCTCCAGCGATCTGCTTACCGCCCAGATTGGTCTGAACGCCATTACATCCAATGAAAATACGACCATGGGACAGACTCTCGCAGTAATTACAATGATTACGATACCGGTCATCATCATCTACTCCCTGTTTTCCAAACAGATTGTGGAAGGTGTGACCTCAACAGGCTCAAAGGAAGGATGAGAATATGAGTTTCATAGAATTTAAAAATGTATGTAAAAAGTATCCCGGATCTGATAAAAATACAGTAGACAATTTTAATCTGAATATTGAGGAAAAAGAATTCATCGCTTTTGTCGGGCCTTCCGGCTGTGGGAAATCAACTACCCTGCGTATGGTGGCGGGATTTGAGGAAATCACCGGGGGAGAGATTTACATAGACGGGAAAAAAGTAAATGAGATGGCGCCCAGGGACAGGGGGATTGCCATGGTGTTCCAGAACTATGCGCTCTATCCCCACATGACTGTGGAAAAAAACATCGGGTATGGTCTGAAGAATATGAAACTTCCGGCAGACCAGATTAAAGAGAAAGTAGACTGGGCCATTAAAGTCCTGGGACTGGAGGAGTTCCGGTACAGGAAGCCCAGAAATCTTTCCGGCGGTCAGCGGCAGAGGGTGGCTCTTGGCCGTGCCATTGTCAAAAATCAGAAAGTATTTCTCATGGACGAGCCTCTTTCCAATCTGGATGCCAAGCTCCGTGTCAGCATGAGAACGGAAATCAGCAGGCTTCACCGGGATCTGGGAGCGACAACAATCTATGTCACCCATGACCAGGTGGAAGCCATGACCATGGCAGACCGTATCGTGATCATGAAGGACGGTGTGATCCAGCAGCAGGGAAAACCCATGGAACTCTATGATCATCCGAAGAACCAGTTTGTGGCGGGATTTATCGGATCTCCTCAGATGAATTTTTTCTATGTGACAGTTTCCGGTAATATTGCAACCTTCCGGGATGGAAATATCATCCGGCTGTCAGAGGATACCATGAAACGGTTAAACGGACAGCAGGGAGAAATGGTGCTGGGAATCCGCGGCGAGGACATCCGGCCGGCTGTACAGAGTACCGGACCGGACAGCGGAGATCTGATGCATGCGGTAATTACGGATACAGAGGTTATGGGAAATGAGAACAATCTGTTTTTCGGCTTCGGAGACATCCAGGCAGTAGCCAGAGTTTCAAAGGATGAGCTCCGCCAGGTTGGAGACAAAATTGATTTTACGTTCCAGCAGCCGAAAATGCATTTTTTTGACAAGACAACAGGAATGAATCTTACGGAGGCGGTATGAAAAGACAGCGATTGCATTTAAAAGCTCCGGATAACTGGGTAAACGATCCCAACGGCTTTATCTATTATAAAGGATGGTATCATCTGTTTTATCAGTATTTTCCCTATGAACCCCGTTGGGGAACTATGCACTGGGGACATGCAGTCAGCCGGGATCTGGTCACCTGGGAACACAGAGGGATCGCGCTGTATCCCTCTGTCCGGGAGGACAGAAACGGATGTTTTTCCGGAAGCGCCATTGAAGCCGATGGAAGACTGTACCTGGTTTATACCGGTGTGCGCTATGAGGCTGTGAACCCGGAGGATCCCCATACCTGTCTGGATGAGAAGTTCGAGTCTGCGCAGCTTATGATTACCTCAGAAGATGGTTTTCATTTTGACAACGAGAGTGGAAAAGAAGTGATCATCCCTCCGCTGACGAATCCGGAAACAGGACACCGCACCCACACAAGAGATCCTAAGATCTGGCGGGGAAAAGACGCCTGGTACCTGATCCTGGGAAGCACTGTCGGGGAAAAATACGGAGAAGTTCTCTTTTACCGGAGTGAAGATCTCCATACCTGGACTTATGTAAACAAAGCCTGGAAAGGCCCGGAATTCGGATGGATGTGGGAGTGCCCCGATTACTTTGAGACAGATGGAGGCGGGATTCTGGTAATTTCTCCCATGGGATTCATGAAAAACGGGGAAAAAGAAAAAAATCAGTCCATCTGTTTTCCGGTCCGGTTTGAAGAAGATACCTGCAGTATGAAAATACCGGATCAGTATCAGTTTATTGATTATGGGATGGATCTTTATGCTCCGCAGACAACTCTGGACGCAGATGGCAGAAGAGTGATGGAGGCCTGGATCCGTATGCCGGAACTCACGCAGGATGGATGGATCGGGATGTTCTGTTCTCCTAGAACTGTAGAATTAAAAGACGGACATATTTATTTTCATATGCATCCGGATCTGCGCGCGGCATATTCCCGGGAAATCGAAAATCCTGCTGACGCGTCGGAAGATGGATATATGGCTGTCTTTGATCTGGCAGATGGAGAGCAGGCTGATATCGGCGGTTTCCTTATCCGGAGAGAGGGAAACCATATCCGTACAGACAGGACATCGGTGTTTCCTTCTTTTGAGGGGGCCCATCTGATCTCTGAGACGCCGGAAATTAGGGACGGATTCCGGATGGAGGTGCTGGTGGATCAGAATCTGATTGAAGTATATATCAATGACGGAGAATATGTAATCAGCAACGCAGTATATGGAATTGGAGATACATGTTCTGTCAGCGGAAACAAAGAGGTGAAATTATACACCATGGATAAACGGGGATACTAAAAGATATGAAAAAATATGATATAACTGCTCTCGGAGAACTTTTAATTGATTTTACGGAAAATGGACTGAGCGGGCAGGGCAATCCCCTGTATGAAGCGAATCCGGGAGGCGCGCCCTGCAATGTATTGGCCATGGCGGCAAAGCTGGGATACTCTGCCGCTTTTATCGGAAAGGTTGGCAGAGATCATTTTGGGGATCAGCTCCGGAGCGCAGTCCGGGAGACCGGAATTGAATCGGATTATCTGCTGACGGATGATAAGGTTCACACAACGCTTGCCATGGTTCATACCCTTCCCGGCGGCGACCGGGAGTTCTCCTTTTACCGGAATCCCGGCGCCGACATGATGCTGGATGAAAGTGAGATTCCGGAGGAGCTGATCCGGAATTCCAGATTTTTTCATTTCGGATCGCTGTCCATGACCCATGAGGGCGTCCGGAAGGCAACCAGAAAGGCGGTACGGCTGGCTCTGGAAGCAGGCTGTATCTGTTCTTTTGATCCGAATCTGCGGCCGCCTTTGTGGAAATCTCCAGATGAAGCCAGGGAGCAGATACTCTGGGGACTGGGACACTGCCATGTTCTGAAAATCTCTGATAATGAAATAAGATGGCTGACCGGACTGGAGGATTATACGGACGGGGTCCGCTGGGTGGAAAGCCGGTATCATATCCCGCTGATCCTGGTATCTATGGGCAGGGATGGAAGCAGGGCATATTATAAAAATAAAATGACAGAAGTTCCGGCTTTCCTGAATAACGGCACTATAGAGACGACCGGCGCGGGAGACACTTTTATGGGATGTATGTTGGGAGGACTGATTGAAAAAGGGCTGGGCGGGCTGACGGAAGACGATCTGTACCGGATGCTGGTTTTTGCAAATGCGGGAGCCTCCCTTATTACGACCCGAAGAGGCGCGCTGAAGGTGATGCCGGAAAAAGAGGAAATAATGGAACTGATAGAAAGGGGGGCCTGAGGGCCTCTTTTTTTAGGACGGAGATTGCTTTTGCCGGACAGTATCATTATAATAATGCTTATGACAAGGAGGATCAGGGATGAATATTCTGATATTAAACGGCAGTCCGAAGGGAAAGAACAGCACAACATTACAGACAGCCCTTTATTTAGAGGCGCTCCATCCGGAACACCAGTTTACATTCCTGCCGGCAGGACAGAAGATCAGAGCTTATGAAAGGGATTTTTCCCCGGCGCGGGAAGCCCTGGAGCAGGCGGATCTGATTCTGTTCTCTTATCCGGTGTATACTTTTATTGCTCCTTATCAGCTTCACAGATTTATTGAACTGATGAAATCGGACGGGATCAGACTGGAAGGGAAATTTGCTTCCCAGATTACCACATCCAAGCATTTTTATGATGTCACGGCACACAGATACATTGAGGAAAACTGTTTCGATCTTGGATTGAAAGTAATCCGGGGCTTATCCGCGGATATGGAAGACCTTCTCAGTGAAATGGGGCAGGAGGAAGCGCGGATGTTTTTTGAACAGCTGATTTTCAGCTGCGAGCATAATCTGACGGTTACGCCGCCTGTCTGTCCGCCGGAACGGGAGCGGCCTGTGTATCATCCGGCGCTGGAAGAAGCGGATAAAACTGCCGGTAAGGATGTCGTTATTATTACAAACTGCGGTCCGGAGGATGAAAATCTTCACAATATGATTACAGATTTCCAGGCGGCGCTGCCTTTTGAAAGCAGGGTGGTGAATCTCCGGGAATTCCCTTTTGCCGGGGGATGCGTGGGATGTCTTGGCTGTGCAGTTACCGGAACATGTATTTACAAAGACGGGTTCGACACGTTTCTGCGTACAGAGATCCAGAATGCGGACGCCATGGTATATGCGTTTACGATTTCTGACCATTATACCCAGTCCGGCTTCAAATGTTATGATGACCGTCAGTTCTGTAACGGACACCGGACGGTGACAAGCGGAACGCCCGTGGCGTATCTGATCAGCGGGGATTACAGGTATGAGACCAATCTGCGGATGATTGTGGAAGCCCGCAGCGAGGTGGGCGGCAACTATCTGTGCGGCGTGGCTACCGATGAGGAAGATACTGCCGGGAATATTTCCAGACTTGCGGAAAGCCTGGCTTTTGCCCTGGAGAAGAAAATACATCTTCCCGCCAGTTTTTACGGAGTGGGAGGGATGAAAATTTTCCGGGATCTCATCTATCTGATGCAGGGTATGATGAAGGCGGATCATAAATTTTATAAGAAGCACGGGGTTTATGATTTTCCCCAGAAGCAGAAGAAAAAGATTCTGATGATGAAATTCCTGGGAACCCTGATTTCTATTCCCGCAGTACAGAAAAAAATGAAAGGTCAGCTCAGTGATTATATCATTGCGCCCTATCAGAAAGTCATTGAGCAGGCGAGGCAGAGAGAGGAATAGAAAATGCAGGAAAAGCCGGCATGGCAGCGCCGGACTCCCCTGCATTTCCTATTCAGAAACCTGTATGATATCCAGAAATTGCTTCAGACATTTTTTGGAAGAATGAGGAATCCATGTACATATCACACCGTTGAAGTGTCCCTTCAACGGTATTTTTTTACTGAAATTATCTGCATGATAAGACCAGAAATCATCAGTAATGTGAATGCAGTCTTCATCAATCTGGGAATACCGGATCTGAAAATTTGATTTATACATCCGTCCCAGTTTTGGTTCCCGTCCATATTCCGCATATAGTTCTTTCAAAGAGCGCACAAAATTGGGGTTTGTATCGGGATCCAGGGCAGTTACAGATTTGTCCATGATCTCTTCCATGGTAAGTTCTGGATGGTCTGCCAGAGGACTATCCGCAGGAACAATAATCTGGATATTTGCTCTGGCTGCATATTTCCAGGGAAGCTTTGCTCTGTCCAGATTGTAGTGTTCGAAATCGGGGATAAAAATAATATCGTAGATATTATCTGCCAGACTATTC
Source organism: uncultured Eubacterium sp. (assembly GCA_964387345.1). Lineage (GTDB taxonomy): Bacteria > Bacillota > Clostridia > Lachnospirales > Lachnospiraceae > Eubacterium_I. The sequence goes on from CAYLWI010000043.1 coordinate 10,987, forward strand.
TGCAGAACTCTCATATCCTCGCTTTCTATATTCAGAGTAACCTCCGGATATTTCTGACAGAAACTGTCTGCAAGGGGCCAGAAATATTTCCTGCTGTCTGTTGTATTTGTAATTCCGATATTTAATACAAGCGTATCCTGCGCATTTGCACGCAGGGCCTCCTGATATCCGTTTAGAAGACCTGTCGGAAGATTTTCCCATTTTCGTGCCAGAATCTGCCCTTCTTCCGTAAGAAAAATCCTGCGGTTATTTCGCTCAAACAATGAAAATCCAAGTGTTGTTTCCAGGGTTGAAATACTTTTGCTGACTCCGGGCTGCGTCATGTTCAGTTTATTGGCAGTATGGGTAAAATTCAGAGTACTTGCTGCAGAAAGAAATACCAGAATCTGCTGAAAGGTTATTGTGGATAATTTATAATCAAATTGCATCAGAAAATCTCCTTTCTCCTGCGAAATGTTTCTGTTATGTCGCAGCTGGAACCTGTGACCGGTATTCGCTATTTGCCTCGTGTGAACAAACTCTTACAGGATTGTCTGTGCCCATTATATCTTAAACGCTGCGGCTCGGTCAAATACTGATTGGCGGCTTCGTCTGTCTGAACAGAAATAAACATAACTATCAGTTATGAATCTGGTGAAATTGTTTATTTTACAAAGATTCCAGATTTTATTATCATAAAGATGCAGAGCGCGATAGAAGGAGCGCACAATAAAAATCATAAAGGAGAACAGGAATGGGAAAAAGAGTTGGCATCACAGAAGAACAGAAAAGGTTAAGCTATGCAAAGTATTACTATCAGGACATGGCGCCAGTGTCTCCGGAAAAACTGGCTTTGCTGGAAATGCCGATAGATCCGGACAAGGCTTTAAAAATCCAGGACAGAAACTGTTTGTTTGACGCCGGATATATGGATGTGGAAAATGGATACTGCGTCATGGAGGATGGCAGCGGTTACATAGCGAATTATACAAAAATGCCCGGTGTGACAGTGGAAATGTTTGACTGGTGGTTTGCATGGCATGGCCTGGGCGACCTGCGCTATACCATCTGGGATCCGGAAGATCATTATGGTGCCTGCAGTATGAATCTGGCTCAGGGTCGCTGCCCGAAGCTGTCGTTAAAGGAGAAATACTGGGGAACCACTCATCTGATCACAGAGGACATTGGCGGTGGTCCGGATGAATTATATGCGTGTTTTAAAAAACCATCGGAAATGGGGTTTGACGAAGAAAAGATCGGTACGAAAGCATGTGGAACTATTGTTACGGCAAACTCTGGTATCCGCAATGATCCGGGGGCAAGCGCAGAAGTAATGTGTCATTTTGTGCGGGAGACGGAGGACGGCATTGAACTCCGGTCCAGATTCTGGCTGGGATGGCATATCATTGGCGGGAAACCGGTGAAAATTCTCCCGGATGATGAGACGACGCCGCTGATGAAACCGAAACTGCTGCTGGCACACAATATGAAAGAGTTTACAAATCTGGCAAAACTGCTGCCGCAGATTTATCCGGAACAAAAAGATAACTGGAACTGATGAAGGGGGGTATAATGGAGAAAGGGAAAGTAAGTAATAATTTTGGTAAATGGAGCCGGTTTATGATCCTGTATGCAGGCATCAGTTACTACATTTACCAGGGGGCTGTCGGGAAATAGATAGTCTAAAACAGCAGAAGATCGCGGATTACGTAGGAGATTCTTTTTATCTGAGCAAAATAGCGGCAGAGTCGGAGGCGGAAAAGTCGCTGGAAAAGATACTGGAGCTGGGGTGAATGAAAGGAAACGGATGATAATGGAAAGGGAAAAGAGGATCGGGGAAAGAGAGCTCCGGGCGGACGTTATGAAAATCGGAAAGAATCTGTCGATATCATGATCCGGAGTTCCCGGGATGTGGTCGGTGCGCTGACCCATTCTGCGCCGGCTCTTGATATTTCCATGAAAAATCTCCATCCTGTTTTCTGATCCTGTTCTTCCATTGCACAATTCCCCCGGATCGCTTATACTGAAAGCAGATGCAAAAGCGAAACCGGGGGAAAAGTCATGCGGGGGAAAAAGAAGAAAGTATTTTTTATCTGTCTGGGAATTATAATTACGATACTCATAATTTGCGTATGTATCTGGTGGATTCTTCTGCGTCCATCCCTGAAGTTTCCGGAGAATGCGCGGCTGTCTGTGACGGTGGAAGAAAATGGAACACTTTCTGCCTCATGGACAGAGGCGGAACTGGGTTCCGGATATAAAGTGAAGGTAAGCTCATCTCTGGAAGATCAGAATCTTTCTGTCCTGAAAACAGATAAAAACACTTGTGTAATAGAAGAATTTTCTGCCGGAGCAGATGTGGAGATTCAGATTATACCATGCCTGTATGGAGAAATTCCTGTGATCGGAGCTTTTCTGAAGGGAAAGGATTCCCTGGAGGTCTCCATACCGTCGGAATTTTTCGCATCTGTAAAACCGGAATATACTGTGGATGAAAAGACAGGGGAGCTTACTGTTGTATTCCAGCCGGAAGGAAATACCACGTACAGTCTCTTTCAGAAGACGGAATCTGCGGAACTGGTAACGGCACAGGCGGAAGGAGGAACCGTCCGTGTTATTTTTGGCGAGAACGGAGATTGTCCGTATCCGGAGTATGATGAAACAGACATCTTTTATCTGCGTCCGGTTCTGGATTCCGGAAACTGTGAAGTGAGGGGAATGCCTTCCGGACAGATTGTCCTGACCAGGGCAGATTTCCTGGCAAAAGAACTGGAACTGACTGTTCAGAACCAGGGCGATAATGAGTATCTTCTGACATGGAATGAAGTTTCCTGCGATCAATACGAGGTGCAGCGTATGACCGGGGATCAGGAGTGGGAAACCCTTGCGTCTGTTGCGGGAAATGAATCCAGGGAATTTGAAACAGGGCGGCTTTCTTCCTGCACATCCTATACTTTCCGGGTGACTGCTTCCGGAGGTGGGAGTGAACTTTCGGCCCAGACCACGTTCCGGACAGAACTGTCGGCTCTCTATGCCACCATCTGGCCAATGAAGGATCTGCCGCTTCTGGATGAAAAGGATCTGGGCGATACCGGTATCTCTGCGAAGGCAGGCAGGGCTTATTGTGTGCTGGGAGAGCAGGATGGGCTGTTCCTGGTCAGAGTTGATGAAACCCGGGGGTATATCGACAGCAGCTACTGTCTGATTAACCTGCCGGAGTATCTGGGCGAACTGTGTTCTTATGATATCGTAAACAGTTATTCTGCGCTGTTTGCCATGCACGGATATACGATTCCCGGACTGACGGGAACTGTCATTAATGGCTATGAGGACATCCGGCTTTCTGATGGGGAAATGGTGGTGCCTTATCTTTACCCCTGCTGCGAAAAACTGATTACTGCGGCGGAAAGTCTGGAAAAAGAAGGTTACAGGCTGAAAATATATGACGCATTCCGTCCAAATGAAGCAACCAGAAACATGTATGACACAGCATCTGCTATTCTGGATCAGCAGCTTCCAGACGGGGATGGTATATATCGCGATCTGGTGTCATCGGGGCAGTATTCTCTTTCCTATTTTCTTGCCCGGGGGATCTCTGCCCATAACCGGGGAATTGCTCTGGATCTGACGCTGGAAACCATGGATGGGGAGGAACTGCAGATGCAGACCGGAATGCACGATCTGAGTATATACTCCGTGACAGATGCCAACAACAGTAATGCACAGCTCCTGTCCAGCCATATGACTGCGGCCGGGTTCAGCACACTGGTTTCCGAGTGGTGGCATTTCCAGGATGACGAAACCTATAAGGCTCTGGATATGGGATATCTGAAAGACGGGCTTTCGATTGAGGGCTGGAAGTATGACGGCCAGGAGTGGCAGTACCGTAATGAGGACGGAAGCTGGCAGGAAAAATGAATATGTTCCTTCCTCCTGTTCTTGTTACAAAAAGGAATATATTGTCAATATACAGGGAAATATGGTAAAGTGTATGCTGCAACAGTAAAGTAACGCGATATGTCCGGTCAGAAGGACAGGAGGTTCTGAGTATGAAAACAGAGATTACAAAGTTTATGGAACATTTTTATATTCTGGATGACGGCCGGGTCCGGCAGTTCCTGATTACAGGAGAGGATGAAGCGCTGCTGATTGACGCCGGATTTGAGGACAGCCATGTTCATGAAGCAGTTAAGGAGGTTACAGATCTTCCTGTGAAAGTGATTCTCACCCACGGAGACATGGATCATACCGGAGGCCTGAAGGATTTCGGCGAAGGGTATCTTCATGAGGCGGACTGGCATCTGGTGAAGGAAAACGGAGTCTGTCTTCATCCCCTGCGGGAAGGAGATGTATTTTCCTGCGGCGGATATGATCTGGAAGTGATTGAAATTCCCGGACATACTTATGGCAGCGTAGCATTTTTTGACCGGGAGAAAAGGCTGCTTCTGCCGGGAGATTCCGTGCAGAAGGATGGACCAATATTTATGTTCGGCAGCCATAGGAATATGAATCTGTACATAGCAAGTCTGGAAAAGCTGAACAGACTGGCAGATCTGGTGGACAGGATTCTCCCCTGTCATAATGATTATCCGGTTTCGCCGGTATATATCCAGAGAAATATGGAGGATGCCCTGGCAGTAAAAGAAGGCAGGCTGGAAAGAAGCAGACATTCCGTTATGCCCTGCGATGCTGTGAAGGGCAGATGGACAGAGTTCTACTGTGACAGGATACAGGAGGTATAATGAAAAACATTCACCCAGAAAAACTGCCGGGCATGGCGCGGATGCCATAAAATAAAAATTTGAACTTTTTTTGAAAATTTCATGTTGATTTCATGTTGCGCTGATAGGATATGGATAACAAAAAAGAAAGGAGAGCAGCAACATGAAACGAAGAAAGTACATTATTTTTTGTGGAGCGGCAGCGCTTGCTTTTGCCATGACAGGCTGTGGAACACTGACAAGTCAGGGTGGATATACCGGAGCTGAAACGGCAAAAGCGGTCTCACTGAACGATACCACTGTTTCCGGATCTGATGCTACACTAACTGCTGACGGACTGGTGAATCTGAAAGGTTCAGATTACAATAATTCAGGCTTCGTAACCGGCGAGCTGACTTATGAGTATGAGAGCGCACCAATCACAGGAGTCATCGCAAGCGAGAACAACAGTCAGAGCAGCGACAGTGCAGACACTGCTGAAGCAGCGAAAGCGGCAGATACCGCAGGTGGCAAGACTGCCAGCAGCGGCAGTCAGAGTTCGGGCGGAACGGACACAACTTCAACTTCCGGCGGAACGGCGACGTCCTCCGGCGGGTCGGCGAAATCCTCCGGCGGGACGG
>CAYLWI010000044.1:0-16010 GCA_964387345.1 uncultured Eubacterium sp.
ATATATACAGGAGGTACGGGCATGTCACGTATAGGAAGAATGCCAATCGCGATTCCGGACGGTGTAACCGTAACAATCGCAGAAAATAATCATGTGACTGTAAAAGGTCCCAAGGGAACTCTTGAGAGAGTTCTCCCGGCAGAAATGGAGATTCAGCAGGAAGGCTCTGAAGTTATTGTCAGAAGACCTAATGATTTAAAGAAAATGAAATCCCTGCATGGTCTGACAAGAACACTGATCAACAATATGGTAATCGGCGTTACTGCCGGTTATGAAAAGGTTCTGGAAGTAAACGGAGTTGGTTACAGAGCTTCCAAGTCCGGCAATAAGCTCACACTGAATCTGGGATATTCCCATCCGGTGGAAATGACCGATCCGGAAGACCTTGAGGTTGTTGTTGACGGTAACAGGATCATTGTAAAAGGTATCGATAAAGAAAAAGTTGGCCAGTATGCAGCTGAGATCAGAGACAAGAGGAGACCCGAACCGTATAAGGGCAAGGGTATCAAGTATGCCGATGAGATAATCAGACGTAAAGTTGGTAAGACTGGTAAGAAATAATTGGAGGTGTGACAGAGAATGGTTAGTAAGAAATCAAGAGTGGAAGCTCGTGTAAAAAAGCACAGAAGAGTACGTAATCATATTTCGGGCACAGCCGGGAGACCGCGTCTTTCTGTCTACAGAAGCAATAATCATATGTACGCCCAGATTATTGACGATACCGTCGGAAATACTCTTTGCGCAGCTTCTACAATGGAAAAAGAGATTAAGGCGTCCCTGGAAAAAACAAACGACGTTGCCGCTGCAGCCGCAGTTGGAACAGCCATTGCAAAGAAGGCTCTGGAGAAAGGCATCACTACTGTTGTCTTCGACAGAGGCGGATTTATCTATCAGGGAAAGATCCAGGCATTAGCTGATGCAGCACGTGAAGCTGGATTAAACTTTTAACAAGGAGGTAAAGCGACAATGAAGCGAACAATTATTGATCCGGGTCAGCTGGAATTAGAAGAAAAAGTCGTATCAATTAAGCGTGTAACAAAGGTTGTTAAAGGTGGACGCAATATGCGTTTTACAGCTTTGGTTGTTGTTGGTGACCGTAATGGCCATGTTGGCGCCGGTCTGGGTAAAGCGGCTGAAATTCCGGAAGCAATCCGCAAAGGCAAAGAGGATGCCATGAAGAAGCTTATTGAGGTCAGACTGGATGAGAACAACAGTATTACACATGATATAACCGGCAAACATACAGGCGCGTCTGTGTTATTAAAGAAATCTCCGGAAGGTACCGGCGTTATTGCCGGAGGTCCCGCGCGTAATGTTTGCGAACTTGCGGGTATCCGTAATATCCGTACCAAGTCCCTGGGCTCCAATAATAAGCAGAATGTGGTTCTTGCGACCATCGCCGCGCTGGGCCAGCTGAAATCCCCGGAGGAAGTTGCGAGACTCCGCGGTAAGTCCGTAGAAGAGATTCTTGGTTAAGGAGGGACAGAAAATGGCAGACAGATTAAAAATTACACTTGTGAAATCCACAATCGGAGCAATTCCGAAGCACGTTAAGACAGTGGAAGCATTAGGATTAAGAAAGTTGAACAGGAGTGTCGAACTTCCGGATAACGCGGCTGTCAGAGGAATGGTCCGGCAGGTAAGACACCTGGTAAAAGTAGAGGAAATCTAAACAAGAAAACCTAAATAAGGAGGTGTTACAATGGAATTATCCAACTTAAAACCGGCGGAAGGCTCTAAGCACAGTAACTTCAGAAGGGGCCGTGGACACGGTTCGGGAAACGGTAAGACTGCAGGCAGGGGCCATAAAGGGCAGAAGGCCCGTTCCGGAGCTCCGAGACCAGGCTTTGAGGGTGGCCAGATGCCTTTATACAGACGTCTTCCCAAGAGAGGTTTCACATGCAGAAACTCCAAGGAAATCGTTGCTGTAAATATTTCTTCACTGGAGGCGTTTGATAATGACGCCGTAGTGACAGTAGAAACGCTTATGGAAGCGGGAATTGTCAAAAATCCCAGGGACGGAGTAAAGATCCTTGGCAGAGGCGAGCTGACAAAGAAACTCACTGTACAGGCAAATGCTTTCAGCGGTTCAGCAAAAGAAAAGATTGAAGCTCTGGGCGGAAAAGCAGAGGTGATCTGATGTTTGAGACAGTACGTAATGCATTTAAGATCAAGGAAATAAGAAAGCGTCTTATTTTTACACTTCTTATGCTGGTTGTAGTGCGTATTGGTTCACAGCTTCCAATTCCCGGAATTAACGGAGAGTTTTTTGAAGAGTGGTTTTCCGAAAATTCAAGCGGCGCTTTTGGATTTTTTGATGCGATTACTGGCGGTTCTTTTGAGAATATGTCAGTCTTCGCATTGAATATTACTCCATATATCACATCCTCCATCATTATCCAGCTTCTGACAATTGCGATTCCGAAGTTTGAGGAGCTGCATAAGGATGGAGAAGAAGGAAGAAAGAAGCTGACTACAATCACGAGATATCTTACGGTTGCGCTGGCTGTTATGGAGTCGGTTGCCATGGCGATTGGCTTTGGACGCCAGGGACTGCTGCTAGAGTTCAATGCCCTGAATATAATCATGATGGTGATTACCCTGACTGCCGGATCCACAGTCATTATGTGGATTGGAGAGAGGATTACAGAAAAGGGAGTCGGAAATGGAATCTCCATAGTTCTGACGATTAATATTATTTCAAGGATTCCATCTGACATTACTGCATTATTTGAACAGTTTGTCCAGGGAAAAGAAATCGCGAATGCAGTTCTGAACGCTGTAATCATTATAGCAATTATGATTGGAATTGTCATTCTGGTTGTACTGCTCCAGGGAGGGCAGAGAAAAATTCCTGTGCAGTATTCCCGTAAGGTAATGGGAAGAAAGCAGGTGGGCGGACAGTCATCGCATATTCCGCTGAAGGTAAACACGGCAGGTGTTATCCCGATTATTTTCGCCCAGTCCCTGTTAATGTTCCCGGTAATCATCTGTAATCTGGCAGGTGTTTCCGGAGGATCCGGAATCGGGGGCACGATATTAAATATGTTATCCCAGTCCAACTGGTTTGATTTTGATACGCCAATTAATAATATTGGTCTGGCTGTATATATTGTACTGGTAATTGCCTTTGCATATTTCTATACATCTATTACATTCAATCCGCTGGAAATTGCGGATAACATGAAAAAGCAGGGAGGGTTTATTCCGGGAATCCGTCCGGGCAAACCGACCAGCGACTATCTGGCGAAAATAGTGAACTATATTATATTTATCGGAGCCGTAGGCCTGGTAATTGTAGCGATTATCCCTATCTTCTTTGAAGGAGTGTTCAATGCAAGCGTTTCCTTTGGTGGTACATCACTGATCATTATTGTAGGCGTTATTATTGAGACTCTGAAGCAGATTGAATCTCAAATGCTCGTTAGAAATTATAAAGGGTTTTTAAATGATTAATTCCGGAGAATTCTGAAATTTTTCGTTGAGCGCTATTAAGAATGAAGGAGATACCAGGGATAATGGTATCTCTTTGTTTTTTATCTTAAAGATATGGTAAATGTAAAGGAGGAGCAGAATGAAAATTATAATGCTAGGGGCACCGGGTGCCGGCAAAGGGACGCAGGCGAAAAGGATTGCGGATAAATATAACATTCCGCATATTTCCACAGGCGATATTTTCCGTGCCAACATCAAAAACGGAACTGAGCTTGGGAAAAAGGCAAAGACCTTTATGGATCAGGGACTTCTTGTTCCGGATGAACTCACCTGCGATCTGGTGGTGGACCGGATCTCCCAGGATGACTGCGGAAACGGGTTTATTCTGGATGGATTTCCACGGACGATTCCCCAGGCGGAGTGCCTGACTGACGCGTTGGAAAAGCGCGGGGGACAGATGGATTACGCGATTGATGTGGATGTTCCGGATGAAAACATTATTAACAGAATGTCCGGCAGAAGAGTCTGCCTGAACTGCGGGGCAACGTATCATATTGTAAATATCCCCACAAAAAAGGAAGGGATCTGTGACCACTGCGGAAAAGAGGTTGTACTGAGAGCTGATGATGAGCCGGAAACCGTAAAAAAGCGTCTGGATGTGTACCATGAACAGACGCAGCCGCTGATTGAGTATTACAGCGGCCAGGGGATTCTGAAAACAGTGGATGGCACGCAGCCCATGGATGCTGTTTTCGAATCAATTGTGAAAGTATTAGAGGCTTAAACAGGTTACTGTGAGGCTCCCGATGCCGGGACAGTAACTTAAACGGAGGCAGTTTATGTCAGTATCTATTAAATCAGACCGTGAGATCGCATTTATGCGCGAGGCCTGCAGAATTATAGCAAAAGTGCACGAAGAGCTGGGGAAAGAATTGAAGCCCGGGATGTCTACTCTTGAGGTGGATCAGAAGGCTGAGGAAATGATCCGCAGTTATGGGTGTATTCCCAATTTTAAAAACTACAATGGTTTTCCGGGTTCTGTATGTGTATCTATTAATGAGGAAGTGGTACATGGGATTCCCAGTAAGGACCGCATCATAAAGGAAGGCGATATTGTCAGCCTTGATATGGGATGTATTTATAAAGGATATCATTCCGACGCGGCGAGAACCCATGCAATCGGCGAGGTTTCCGAGGAGGCCAGACTGCTGATTGAGCGTACCCGTCAGAGTTTTTTTGAGGGAATCCGATATGCAAAAGAGGGATGTCATCTTCACGAGATTTCCAATGCCATTGGAGATTATTGCGAAAGCTTTGGTTATGGCGTTGTGAGAGATCTGGTGGGGCATGGAGTGGGGGCAGCGCTTCACGAAGATCCCCAGATTCCGAATTTCCATCAGAAGAGCAGAGGAATCCGTCTGAAAAAGGGAATGACTCTGGCCATTGAACCCATGATTAACGCAGGCGGCTGGGAGGTAGACTGGCTGGATGATGAATGGACTGTAGTGACCCGTGACAGATCTCTGTCTGCGCATTATGAGAATACAGTGTTCATTACAGATGGGGATCCGGAAATACTGACTCTTACAGACGCCGAAAGGGCAGCCGCAGAGTGAGTGGAGGTACAGATGGAGGTTAAGCTGGCGAGATCAGAAGCGGGACACGATAAAGGGAAGATTTATGTTATTCTAAAAGAAGAGGAAGAATATGTTTATCTGGCGGACGGCAGGCTGAAACCTGCGGCACGGCCCAAAAAGAAAAACAGGAAGCATATTCAGATCATTAAAAAGATACCGGAGCCGGTGAAGGAACTTCTCTGCCGGGAGATCCCTCCCGGTGATGTGGAACTGAAGCGGGCTCTGGAACTTTATGAAAAGAGTATAGAAAAGAAAGAACACTTTCGTTAAATTCCGGTATTTTGTTAGCACAGGGAGAAAGTGTTGCGTATGAACAGGCTGGCATTTGAAAACAGGAGGAATGTGAATGTCAAAAGCAGATGTGATTGAAGTGGAAGGCGTAGTTGTGGAGAAGCTTCCCAACGCGTTTTTCAAAGTGGAGCTTGAGAACGGCCATCAGATTATGGCAACCATCAGCGGAAAGCTGCGGATGAATTTTATCCGTATTCTTCCGGGAGATAAGGTGACTCTGGAACTGTCTCCTTACGATCTGACGAAGGGCCGGATTATCTGGAGAGATAAATAATAAAAATAATGGTATCAGTTCAGCCCGGTACATGCGCAAAACATTCTGCTGCGCAGAATTCGCTGCTTCGCAGCTCTTCGTTTTGCTTATTTCCCGGGCGCTCCGCTCATGACAGTAAATCGGAAAGAAAAATCTGCCAGCAGTCCTTTTCTTTCCGATTTACTGTCATGGCTGAACTGTTACAAAATATTTTCCAAAAAGTGAAAAAAGTGTTTGCATTGCAGAAACCCCCGTGTTATAATGCTAACTGACGCTTTGAGAAACCAAGGGGATATTGCGCATATTTATACGCATGTTCCCAGGCACATTCATGAGCGTAAAAGGCCCGTAGCATGGGGCTTTTTATGCAGAGAGGAAAGGAGGATTTACTGTGAAAGTCAGATCATCAGTTAAACCGATGTGCGAGAAGTGCAAAGTTATCAAGAGAAAAGGACGTATCATGATTATTTGTGAGAATCCGAAACACAAACAGAGACAGGGTTAATTATCATTCTATATAAATATGAAAGTTAATTGCCATGTGCGAAGTACTTTCATAATCGGATGATGAGAGCAGGTTGGAGCAATGCTTAAACTGCGTAAATCCGTTCCTCCCCGGATGACTCTGCCACAGAGCACCGATTTGGAACAGGATCTGTTTGAATCAGAAGGGCAGCAGTGGGCCCGGGACTTTTTCTGTGTGCGGCTGCAGCGAAGTTTCCCTCAGATATTCGCTGTTCACGGGATAAGTAAAAGCACTGTATGAAACTAAAAAAGGACGATTGTCCGGGAAAACATTATGGAGGTGTAAACACACATGGCTCGTATCGCAGGTGTAGATTTACCAAGAGAGAAACGTGTAGAGATTGGGTTGACTTATATTTACGGTATCGGTGTTTCCACATCAAACCGTCTGCTTGCTACAGCAAAGGTTGACCCCAATACCCGCTGCAAAGACCTTACAGATGAAGAGGTAAAGGCAATCAGCGAGGCAATTGAGACAGAAGGTGTTATGGTGGAAGGTGATCTCAGGAGAGATATCGCCATGAACATCAAGAGACTTCAGGAGATCGGATGCTATCGTGGTATCCGCCACAGAAAGGGACTTCCGGTTCGCGGCCAGAAGACAAAGACCAACGCCAGAACAAGAAAGGGTCCTAAGAAAACAGTAGCAAACAAGAAAAAATAAGATCAGAAAGTAGGTTAGTTTAATTATGGCTAAGAAGGTTGCAAAAAAAGTAACGAAAAAGCGTGTAAAGAAAAACGTTGAACGCGGACAGGCACATATTCAGTCTTCTTTCAATAATACCATTGTTACATTGACTGACACTCAGGGCAATGCGTTGTCCTGGGCAAGTGCTGGTGGTCTTGGATTCAGAGGTTCAAGGAAATCTACTCCCTATGCCGCGCAGATGGCGGCTGAGACTGCTACAAAGGCTGCTCTGGTTCATGGTCTGAAGACGGTTGACGTCTTTGTAAAAGGACCCGGTTCGGGAAGAGAGGCCGCGATCCGCGCGCTTTCCGCAGCAGGTCTTGAAGTAACAAGTATCACGGACGTAACACCGGTACCGCACAACGGATGCCGCCCGCCCAAGCGCAGAAGAGTCTAATCAGGAGGTTAATCTAATATGGCAGTAAACAGAGTACCTGTTCTTAAAAGATGCAGATCACTTGGCTTAGAACCAACATATTTAGGAATAGATAAGAAATCAAACAGACAGTTAAAGAGAACCAACAGAAAGGTATCCGAGTACGGTCTTCAGTTAAGAGAGAAGCAGAAAGCGAAATTCATTTATGGCGTGCTGGAGAAGCCTTTCCACAATTATTATGAAAAGGCTGACCGTATGAAAGGCATGACAGGTACAAACCTGATGATCATGCTGGAGAGCAGACTGGATAATGTTATTTTCCGTCTCGGCTTCGCGAGAACAAGAAGAGAGGCAAGACAGATCGTTGATCATAAGCATGTTCTGGTAAATGGAAAATGTGTGAATATTCCTTCTTACCTGATCAAGGCAGGCGATACCATCGAGATCAGAGAGAAGTCCAGGGGATGCCAGAGATATAAAGACATCCTTGAGGTGACAGGGGGGCGGATCGTTCCCGAGTGGCTGGAGTCTGACCAGGAGAATCTGAAGGGGGTTGTAAAAGAGCTCCCCACAAGAGAGATGATCGACGTTCCGGTAGACGAGATGCTTATCGTCGAGTTATATAGTAAATAATCATGTAGGCAATAAACAGCGCCGAGAGATGTTCCGGGCGGGCGCTGCGTTTTAAATCTTTAAAGGAGGACTAAGTAGTGTTCGATTTTGAAAAACCCAAAATTGAGATTGCTGAGATTTCAGAAGACAAAAAGTACGGCAGATTTGTCGTAGAGCCCCTCGAAAGAGGATATGGTACGACTCTGGGTAATTCTCTGAGAAGAATCATGCTTTCCTCTCTGCCGGGCGCCGCGGTAAGTCAGGTCAAGATTGATGGTGTTTTACATGAATTCAGCTCCATCCCCGGTGTTAAAGAGGATGTAACTGAAATCATCATGAACATTAAGAATTTGGCGTTAAAGAATACCAGTCCGACAAACGAGTCTAAAGTTGCTTACATTGAATTTGAGGGTGAGGGCGTCGTAACGGCTGCTGACATCCAGGCAGATCCGGATATCCAGGTCATGAATCCGGATCTGGTAATCGCACATTTGAACGGCGGCGCGGATTCCAGGCTTTATATGGAACTCACCATTACAAAGGGGCGTGGATATGTCAGTTCAGACAAGAATAAGACGGAAGATACTCCCATCGGAGTGATTGCGGTAGATTCTATCTATACCCCGGTTGACCGGGTAAATCTCTCTGTAGAAAATACCCGTGTAGGTCAGATTACTGATTATGATAAGCTTACACTGGACGTTTATACAAACGGAGCCCTTGATCCGGATGAGGCTGTCAGCCTTGCGGCAAAGGTACTCAGCGAGCATCTGAATCTTTTCATTGATCTTTCAGAGAATGCGAAAACAGCAGAGGTCATGATTGAGAAAGAGGACAATGCAAAAGAGAAGGTTCTGGAGATGAACATTGATGAACTGGAGTTGTCTGTGCGTTCTTATAACTGTCTGAAGCGGGCCGGCATCAATACGGTAGAAGAGCTGACGAACAGGACGCCGGAAGACATGATGAAGGTTCGTAATCTGGGACGTAAGTCTCTGGAGGAAGTGCTGGCCAAGTTAAAAGAACTGGGACTTCAGCTGAATCAGGGCGAAGAATAAGCGCTCCGGCTGGGTTTTCAGATAACTCACAGGCAGGGCAGATAAGACCGATGGGCGCTGCCCGGTCGGATTCATGAGTGGAGGAACTGTAGTTGCGGCGGCAGCCGCGCGTGTACATGGAATTCATGTACGAGCATTCGGTGGATAAGACCAGAGGGCGCTGCCGGATGTGCCACAAAAATGGAGGACTGAACAATGGCAAAATATCGTAAATTAGGAAGAACATCTGACCAGAGAAAGGCTCTGATCAGGAATCAGGTTACAGCGCTGCTGTACAACGGCAGGATTATTACTACAGAGGCGAGAGCAAAAGAGGTCCGCAAGTTTGCGGAGGGGATTATTGCTTCCGCTGTAAAAGAGGCTGATAACTTTGAAGAGGTAACTGTAAAAGCAAAGGTTGCCCGCAAGGACAAAGACGGCAGGAGAGTAAAAGAGGTTGTAGACGGCAGAAGAGTTACCGTATATGATGAAGTAGATAAGACCATCAGAAAAGATATGCCGTCGCGTCTTCATGCAAGAAGACAGATGCTTAAGATTCTTTACCCGGTAGTAGAGACCGGCGCGAAGAAAAGAGATACGAAGAAGGTGGATCTGGTAAATAAGATATTTACTGAGATCGCTCCTAAGTATAAAGGCCGTAACGGCGGATATACCCGTATCGTAAAGATCGGGCCCCGTAAAGGCGACGGCGCCATGCAGGTAGTTCTGGAGCTGGTGTAAAAAGCTGAGAAAGTATCTGGTTGAAAACAGAATTTTTTGAAATGATGTGGAGATCCCTGTCCGGGAAAACGGACAGGGATTTTTGCATACAACGAAAAAGCTTCCGTATAGCGATATGATCCTTGTAAGGGAACAGAGAAATTCTGTAAAGTTCTGATTTGTCAGAAAAGAAAAAATAAATAAAAAAAGTGTCAAATAATTAACAGAGGGAAAAGATCACAGGTAATCCTGCATATAATGAAAAGGGGAGGAAAAGAAAACTTATATAAATTGTACAGATATGTAAAGAAAGAATCATGAGAATGACAAATAATAAGAAAAAGTTTTTAATAAGCAGGAAAAATCTATTTCCCATTTTGAAAAATATGGGGTATTATAAAATTGTTCTTGAGAAAGAACAAAACACATTGCAATATCTCAATTTATATAAATACCAAACCTTCATAAAAACCAAACTCCTAATTTTATACTTGCAAAAGTGTAAAGTGAAGAAGCTGTATCCCGTCCAGGATACAGCTTTTTCATCATATATCACAAACAGATAATATCAGAGCGCTGATACATCCAGATGCTCAAAGCCTTCCAGAAGGCTTCTGGCGATTCCGGTAATCAGTTCCAGATCATATTCTGTTTTCCCTTCCAGATTCAGTACCATGACAGGATCGTGAAGAGAAGCCCGGAGAAGGAGCCATCCGGTGCAGACTCCGGAGAAGCGGATCCGGATGCCTTCATAAGAAGTGGGAAGGTCATATCCCGAAGCGGCAGCCTGTTTTCTGAATTCATCCAGAACAGAGGCCCCGTAGGTTTTGAAGTCTTCACAGAGGATCGGGAAGCGTACTTCGCGGTCAGAGAATTCTGTGTCAAATTCCGCAATCAGATGGTCAATGGTTTTTCCCTCTTTTTTTGCTTTTGCAACTGCAATTACCAGTTTCACTGCAAGATAAGCGCCGTCATCCAGATAGAAGTTCTCCTTCAGGCAGCCGTGTCCCGAAGTTTCCATGGCCAGAGGGCTTACTTCACCGGCTTCATTGAGTTTCTTACATTTATTGATTACATTTTTGTATCCGCGTTTGAAGCGGAGATGCTTCAGACCCAGATGGTTTTCCAGAAAGTCCGTAAGGCGGTCTGAGGTAACAGAATCCGTAATAATGGTACTGCCAGGGTAATCGGGGGCCAGAATCGCGGAAATCATGGCGATGATGGAGTCGCGGTTAATGGGAGTGCCATCCGACAGAACAGCGGACATACGGTCCACGTCTGTATCAAAAATCAGACCAAGATCTGCATGGGCGGCTATGGTGGCCTCGCAGACTGCTTTCATGGCGTCTTTATTTTCAGGATTGGGAATATGATTTGGGAAGGTTCCGTCCGGTTCCAGGAAATTGCTTCCGGTAATATCCGCGCCGAGGCCGGCCAGAACCTTTGTGGCGAAGAACCCTCCGGCGCCATTTCCGGCGTCCACCACGATTTTTAATCCGGACAGAACATCGTCTGCATATTCGTCTCCGGAAATTGCGCGGCTGATTGTCAGACAGAGTTTTGCGGCATAGAGATCCAGAAGATCCATTTCAGTGTAATGCGCGCTGGATACATCCACATCTGTATCCAGAGTTTCCCGGGAAACAGCAGGGGACAGATCTGCGGCCAGGGTAAGAATTTCTGTAATATCGTCGTGCTCCAGTCCGCCGTCCCGGTCGAAAAATTTGATGCCGTTCCGGTTGAAGGGAAGGTGACTGGCGGTGATCATGCATGCCCCGTCATATTGTGTTTCCGGATATACGATGGACATGAACATGGATGGGGTGGACGCCATTCCGCAGTTGGAGACATAAATCCCCTGGGACATCAGTCCCCCGATTACATCCGCTTTCAGTTCCGGCCCGGTAATGCGGGAATCCATGCCGACCCCGACGATGCATTCTTCCGGCTTCAGATTCTGTTTTTTCATCAGCCAGAGCGCAAACGCCTGCCCGATGGCGTAAGCTGCCTCAGAAGTCAGATTAACGTGTTCGCCCTCCGCTCCTTCACAGGCAACGCCGCGGATATCACTGCCGTTCTGTAGTTTTAAAAAGTCTTTTTTTGAAATGGACATATGAATTTACTCCTTATAAAGTCTTATTGTTTCGCCGGCGTCAGTGAGAAAATAAATTCGGATCCGACGCCCTCGGTGCTGATCACATTGATGTTTTCATGATGGGCATGGATAATTTCTTTTACAATGGCAAGACCCAGACCGGTACCTTTCTTGTCCCTGCCCCGGGAAAGATCTGTTTTATAAAAGCGTTCCCAGATTTTATTAAGGCTGTTTCCGGGGATGCCGATACCGGAATCTTTAACAGAGACAAAAACTTTTCCATTTCTGAGTGTTGTTTCAATCGCGATGGAAGAATTGTTGTTGCTGAATTTTACAGCATTATCGATGAGGTTATGGAGTACCTGGTCGATTTTTGAGAGGTCTGCCTTTACATACAGGGCGTCATGGAACAGGTGAAGATCAAAGGTCAGATTCTTTTCCTGGCAGCGCCCTTCAAAGGTCAGGATGGTACGGCGGATCTGTTCGTTAATATCAAAAACGCTGAGATCCATATACATGCCTCCCGCGCTGTATTTGTTCAGTTCCAGCAGGCTCTGGGTCAGCTTTTCCAGCCGTTCTGATTCAAAGATAATAATGTTCAGATACTTTTCCTGTAATTCCGGGGGAATGGTTCCATCAGCCATGGCTTCCGCGTATCCTTTTATGGAAGTAAGGGGGGAACGGAAGTCATGGGAAATATTGGAAATAAAATTTCTCTGATCCTCCTCCAGACTGTCCAGTTCCCGGGCCATGAAGTTCATGACATTGGCGAGAAAGCCAAGTTCATCCTCCCGGTGAACCGACAGGGAGGTTTTATATTCCCCTTCCGCGCAGGCTGCCGCGGAACGGATCATCCGTTTTAAGGGGCGGTGAATGGTCAGTATATACATAAGAAGAAGGATCAGACCTGCCAGACTGACGACCAGCCAGGTCATATAATATCCGGTAAGGAAATATTCGCGGATATCAGTTAATGTGGCCGTAAGATTCATCAATGGCTGAATGTCGCGGGCAGTCAGCCGGGTGGTTCCGATAAAACCGGCAATTACAAAAAGAATATAGGCCAGAATCATGCGGAAAAGAAGCCTTTTTTTCATATGAGGCTCTTTCTGCGGTTCTGTATTATGGCGCTTCTTGCGGGAGTTTGCAGATGATTTCATGGCTGGATTATCCTTTATCTTGTTTCAAACTTGTATCCGATTCCCCACACAGTAGTGATTCCCCATTTATCATGATCCCTGATTTTTTCGCGGAGACGCTTCACATGGACATCTACTGTACGGGTATCTCCCAGGTATTCATATCCCCAGATATTGTCCAGAAGCTGTTCCCTGGTAAATACCTGATTGGGAGAGGCTGCAAGGAAATACAGAAGCTCCAGTTCCTTCGGCGGCATATCGATCACCTGGTTTTTATAAAGAACCGAATAATTGGTAAGATTGATGACCAGGTCCGGATATTCCACACATTTGATACTGGGATCCTGTTTCCGGGGGGCGGCCTCCTGGTACCGGCGGAGTACGGCCTTGACCCGGGCTACCATTTCCTTGGAGTCAAAGGGTTTTATAATGTAATCATCCGCCCCCAGTTCAAGGCCGAGGACTTTATCAAATACTTCGCCTTTGGCGGAAAGCATGATGATGGGAACATTGGAGGTGGCGCGGATTTCCCGGCAGACCTGATAGCCGTCAATACCCGGAAGCATAAGATCCAGGAGGATCAGATCCGGCCGGTATTTTTTATATTCCAGCAGGGCTGATTCTCCATCGCCGACTGTTCTTGAATCATAGCACTCTTTGGTCAGATAAAGAGAGATCAGTTCCGCGATATTATCATCGTCATCTACAATAAGTATTTTTTGTTTTGTTGCCATAAGCTCCTCCTTTATAAACGGAAGACAGAGATTTATATAGTAGCTGCTGTTTATTTAAATGTAGCGATGGTCACGCCTGCGTCGCCCTCCCCAAACTCTCCCAGATGAAATTCCGCGACATATTTCTGGCGTTTCAGGTGATTCTGGACTGCCTTGCGCAGTGCGCCGGTCCCTTTTCCATGCACAATCCGGACATTCTTCAGATGCGCCAGATAAGCATCGTCCAGGTATTTATCCAGAACAGACATGGCTTCATCCACGGTCATGCCGATCAGGTTGATTTCCGGAGATACTGAAAGGGTTTTGGACATCTTCAGTTTCCCTGCCCCTGTTCCGGGCGACGGAACCTTTGCCGGGGACTCATCCTCCAGAAGAACCAGATCTTTTATATTTACCTGATAACGGAGAATGCCCATCTGTACATAGAGGTTACCTTTTGCGTCGGGAAGGGTATGGACTGTACCCTTCAGGTTCATGCTGAGGACCTTTACGCCGTCCCCCAGCCGGAGCTTTTTGGGAACATTGGTATTCTCAACAGGTTTGTTTGCCACGGAAGCTTTTTTCTGGGCGGAAGCCATTTTCTTCCGGACTTTTTCCCGTTCTTTCTCCATGGCGGCCGCGTCAATGCCCGCTTTTCCAAATTTGTGGAAATTACGGATGGTTTCATCCGCAGTATCTTTTGCATCTTTCAGAATGGCGGCGGCCTGCTCGTTTGCCTCCCGGAGAATCCGGTCCCGGCTCTGGTTCAGCTTTTCCTGTCTGGCCTCCAGCTGTTTTTTTAGTTCTTCGGTCTCTGCCCTGTACCGGCTGATCTCAGCCTGTTCTCTCTGGATGGTACGGCGGCTTTCCTCCAGATCAGCAATCACATCCTCAAAGTTTTCTGTTTCTTTCGAGACGCGGCTTTTTGCGTCCTCAATCAGTTTCGGGGACAGTCCCAGCTTCCGGGAAATGGCAAAGGCATTACTTTTGCCGGGAATTCCGATCAGAAGATGATAGGTGGGACTCAGCGTCTCCACATCAAATTCACAGCAGGCGTTTTCCACGCCTTCTGTGGAGAGGGCATAGAGCTTGATCTCACTGTAGTGGGTGGTTGACATGGCGCGGATGCCCCTGCGGCGGAGCTGGTCAAGAATAGAGATGGCCAGGGCGGCTCCCTCATCGGGATCCGTTCCCGCGCAAAGCTCATCAAAAAGTATCAGGCTTCCCCGGTTGGCCTTTTTCAGAATAGACACAATGTTGGTCATATGGGAAGAAAAGGTACTCAGGTTCTGCTCAATACTCTGCTCATCCCCGATGTCTGCGTAAATCTGTTTAAAGATGGAAAGCTCGGAGCGGTCCGCGGCGGGAATGTGGAGTCCCGCCTGGCCCATCAGCGTCAGAAGTCCCACTGTTTTCAGGGAGACTGTCTTGCCTCCGGTGTTGGGGCCTGTGATGATCAGCAGATGGAAGTCCTCTCCCAGCCGGACGTCAATGGGAACAACCTTTTGGGGATCCAGAAGCGGATGCCGTCCCTTGCGGATATGGATCCGTCCCTCTGAATTGAAAACCGGAGCCATGCCGTTGTGTATTTTTGCCAGTTTTCCTTTGGCAAAAATGAAATCCAGCCGGGTAAGAAGCCTGTAATTCCGGGTGATTTCCGCAGCGTATTCTCCGGTTTTATTGCTGAGATCCGCCAGAATCACTTCGATTTCCGCCTTTTCCTGCAGAAAGGCTTCCTTCAGATCATTATTCAGCTTCACCACAGACATAGGTTCAATGAAGAGGGTGGAGCCTGTGGAGGACTGGTCGTGGATCATGCCCGGCACCTGGTTCTTATACTCTGCTTTTACCGGCAGACAGTAACGGTCATTCCGCATGGTGATTACCGCGTCCTGCAGATACGTGCGGGTAGTGGAATTATTCAGCAGGCTGTTCATGGAGCTGTGAATTTTGTCATTGATATTCCGGATGGAACGACGGATGCCGCGCAGCTTCGGGCTGGCATCGTCCGCAATCTCATCAGCGGAAACAATACATCTGCGGATCTCGTTATATAAGGGCGTCAGCGGCTCCAGCCCGGCAAACAGCCCGTCCAGTGAATCAGCCGCGGTATCCTCCCGGACTTCCCGGGAATAAGATTTTGCCCGCCTGGCAATTTCCAGCAGGCGGCAGATCATAAGCAGATCATCAATATTCAGAGTCCCTCCGATTTCCAGGCGCTTCATCTGGAATCCGGGATCTTTCAGACCGGAAAAGGCGATGGTTCCCTTCCGGAAAATACGGTTCAGGGCGTCGCCTGTTTCGCGCTGGGCCTGGCTGATCCGTTCCGGGTCAGTCATGGGAAGCAGATTCTGACACAGATCCCGGCCGGAATCTGAGGTGGCCTGTTCTGCCAGCAGAGAAATAATTTTGTCATATTCTAAAACTTTTAATACTTTCTGATTCATAATCACTTTCCTCGAAAAGACCTCGCTAAGTGCTCCTATTAT
>CAYLWI010000045.1:0-15834 GCA_964387345.1 uncultured Eubacterium sp.
CCTTTTTATTTCTTCTTCCTCATTACTTTCCTCTTTATCTGTCCCGTTATTTCAATTACCAGGCTCTCCTTTGCCAGTGTCATTATGATCAGATACACCAGGAAAAATACAATGGCGGATACCAGCAGAATCACAAAGTACATCAGCATTGAAGGAGAAATCCAGCTCCAGTCCAGATATTTCACCCAGACAGACGCCGCTCCCGACACTGCCACCGCCAGAATCAGGATGCGATACCGTACCGCTTTCAGCATTTCTCCCGATACCTCCCGGATCGCTCTGGACTGATAAATGAACACTACGAATTCCGCCACCAGCGTTCCAAAGGCCGCGCCTGCCGAGCCGAATTTCGGGATCAGCATGAGGTTAATAATTAAATCCACTATTGCTCCCGCAATCTCCGAATAAAGCACCTGCTTTTCTTTTCCCATCGGAATCATGATCTGTATGCCGAATATATTCGTAATACCTATCAGAAGCAGCGTCGGCATGATAATCTGCATCGGCAGGATGGAATTTGCGTAAGCATCGCCGGACAGGAAGAAAATCCCCTCTTGCGCGAAAAGAATAAAATAAACCATCAGAGGCGTCGCAACCAGGAAAATCAGATTCAGTGTCTTTTTGGCGATCCGCATAAATTCTTCTTTATTTCTGTTTTCCACATAATAGGTCATTCTCGGAAGCAGCACTGCGCTTGCCGATGTCACAAGACTCACCAGGATAGTCTTTATTTTCACCGCGTTGTTGTAATATCCTACTTCTGCATCATCTTTCATAAATCCAAGCATAACGGTATCCAGATGCGTATAGACTGTGGTCGCTACCGACATGGCGAAAAAGACCACCACCATCTTCAGATGTTTTTTCAGGTGATATCCGCCCACAGGCCTGAGGGTAACATATTTCCGCATATGGCAAAAATTCATAATGTTCGATGCGGAGGAAGCGAATATCGTAATCCCGCCATAGATAACATAATCCTGCTTTTCATGAACCAGAAGGAGCAGCGCCACCAGCGCCACAAACTTAAACGCCACCGAGCGGATTGTTATATAAGAGTATTGTTCCATCGCCTTATATAACCACTCTACGCCGATTGCATTCAGTATGATTGTAAAACTCATTACAATATAAAGCAGACGCTCTCCCTGCAGCCGCGGCACAAAGGCCAGGGACAGGAAGAAAGCCACATACACGAACGCGCACATGATCAGATTGATTATCATGATCTCCTGTACCGTCCTGCTGAGCTCTTTTTTATTGTCCCTTACTTTTACACAGGCCCGTATCCCGTAGGTTGGTATTCCCAGCTGGGCGAACATTGAAAAATATCCGATCACGGATGTGGCAAAGGAAACCTTTCCTGTCCCATCCGGCAGCAGGATTCTTGAAACATAGGGCCATGTTATAATCGGGAATACAATAGAGGACATCGTCAGTATCGCATTCATGATCATGTTAAGTTTTACAGATTTTGTTTTAAAAACTTTCATTGATGAATCACTTCCAAATTACTTAATCTGTGACTGAATATAACTGCGGAAAGTTTTCCACCACCGTAAATATCCAAAAATCCCCTTATAAATAATACGAAACTTCTTCCCCCCGTCCCGGGTCTTTAACGCAGTCAGCGACGTCCGGACGCCTCCCAGGGCGAACCGGATCACAGCGGCCCTGGATGAATAATACAATTTCCGGTTGATCAGACCATTCCTGTAAAAATAATAATATAATTTGATACGCCCCTCCGCGGTTTCTTTCCGCACATCAAGATTCGTCGCGCCATACCGCTTATGGCATACCCTGCTTGCTCCGACAAAATATGCTTTGCCGTAATATTTTATCAGGCGCATCGTGTATTCATAATCATCTCCCCAGATAAAATAATCTTTACAGGGAAGACCGCATTTTTCTATGGCTTTCTTATTGATCAGCAATGACACAAAGGTGGCGTCTGCAATCTCAACAAGCGAATCCCCCAGATAGCGATACCAGTCCGTATAACCATTGGAAGCTTTCCTCTCCGAGACATGAGGCACATTCATCGGCTCTCCTTCCGGTCCGAATACCGTACTCGCGAAGAAGCTGACTTCCTCTCCCTGCGTTTTGGCGCTTGCAGCCAGCAGCTTTTCCAGACTGTCCTCGCAGGGTATGGTGTCATCATCCATCACCCATACCCAGTCGCAGTCCACTGAAAGGGACTGCCTCATTCCCTCATAGAATCCACCGGAACCTCCGGTATTGGTTTCCATATTAATTAATGAAATTTCTTCACGCTCCAGATAGCCCTTCTCCTTCAAACATTCCACTGTGCCATCTGTGCTGGCGTTATTAATCAGAATGATCCTGTCCAGCTTCCGCGACTGACGGAATAATGCGTCCAGACACTCAAGCAATAATTCTTTCCGGTTATAGGTCACTATAACTGCCGCAACTTTATCCATATAATTTCCTTTCTTCATGCTACTTCATTTTCTTCATCTTCAACTCAAAGTAAACTCTCAGCATAAAATACATCATTCTGTAGGCCTTTAACTTATATGTGACGTACGCAATCTGGTGTGCTTTTCCCAGATAGGCTTTCATTTGCTTCTCATCCTCTTTTTCAAACTGCATGCTTTCCATCATGTTTTTTATCCCCCGCACTTTCTCCCCGCGGGTCATTCCTGTTGTATCAAGCAGGTAAATAAATTTCACAGACTCAAAAGCAAACATGAACTTGCGGGCATAGTACACGGGCATAAGCTCCCGCTCATAGTGATACCTGTCTATAAATTCCCGGAATGCATGCAGCACAGAATCCGCCACTTTCCGATAATTCGGATTCGGCTTGTGACACACAGAAATATCATTCTGACGATAATGATAAGTCGCCGTTTTGCGGAAAATGATATTCTGACATTGCTCAAAAACCTCAATACAGAAAATAGCGTCCTGCATCTTCCTCAGCTTTTTATCAAACCAGATCTCCTTATCCCTAAGCAGCTGTGTCCGGAACAGCTTTGCCCAGGGCACGCCTACCATTGTCACCGCGCCCTTATTTGAAAAGGAAGTTTTCAGAAAACAGTTTTTTATAAGTTCTATCTTTTCTTCTGTTTTAAAGTCATGATCTTCCAGCGTAAAAAAAGACTCTTTCCAGCGCCGGCTCGGCGTATCTATATAGTAATCAGTAATCAGGACATCCGTGTCTTCTGTTACCAGAGCCATCATGTTCTCCACAGCATCCTCTTCCAGCCAGTCGTCGCCATCCACAAAGCAGATCCACTGACCGCTGCATCTCTGGAGCCCCTGATTCCTGGCAACTGAAACTCCCTGGTTTTTCTGGTCTATGACAAGGATCCGGGAATCCTGTTTTTCCCATTTACGGCAGATTTCCAGACTGTGATCGGGACTTTCATCATTTACCAGAATAATTTCGATGTCTTTATATGTCTGATTTACCAGGCTTTGAATACACTGTTCCAAAAAGGCTCCAACGTTGTAAACAGGTACGATGATACTTACTTTTTCCAATGCCTTCTTCTCCTTCTTTTCATCACTATGGTACAATTCAATACCGGCTCCTGTACCCTGTCCGCGCAGTTATCCCGGCGCGGACAGGAAGATGTTCTTTCATAATATCAATGATCAGGAAGGGAAACGGATTAAACGTCCAGTTCCATAATCTCGGTTCTGTCATACTCAGCATTAAAATCAGCGAAACAACCATAACTGTATACAGCTCACGCTGTCTGACAGCTCTGATCAGAATTACGGTGTATAAAATTATGATAATGGCCAGAAAGAAAATACCATTTGTCAGCAGCACCTGTAAATAAGAATTGTCCACATAATTATACTCCAGAACCTGTGAACGTTGTGTGTTTCCGACCCATTTTATATATTGCCCGAAAAAAGTAATTCCGTACTCATCCAGCGCGGCATGTCCCAGCGCAAGTCTTTTGTTGAAGAAATTATCGGCCGCCTGCCATGCCGCGGAATTCTCATCATACATGGCCTGCGCGGCAATCGAAACCACACAGCAGAGAACCGGGAAAATCACTGCCAGCCTGCTGACTCCATACAGGAATCGTTTCAGAATATTAAAACGGAGGAACACCGTCAGGACAACAAGCAAAGTCGCCGTCATGAAACACATTTTTGAATCCGTAAGAATATATAATATAACCTGAACCAGTTCCATTAAAATAATTTCAATCCAGGATATTTTTTCCGCTCTGATATAAACCAGGGCGCAGGACACAAAAAAGGCCATAAGGGCAGGCGTTGTTGTCCAGAAAAAACCAAGGCAATGCCGGACCCGGTCCTCACTGATATAAAGAATATCCTCAAAAACTCCGGTTATACTAAGACCCACAACCAGGACAAGGCATATAATCTGAAGCCACATTACAAATGAAATCCATCTTTTTGAGCTGGTGCATAATCCTGCCATCATGATTAATAACATATAGATTACAGAATTATCGTCCCCATACAGCGCGCAGAGAAGAATTACCGGAATCAGCACAACAAATAAAAGGAGTGTTTTTCTTAAAATTATTTCATCCAGAATTACGATAAAAAATAAGACGTATGATACCAGACGGATCCCCCTGAATACAGGATTGTTTAAGTCCCAGGTATCTGTCAACACCGTCAATTCAACAAAAAAAGTACTATAATATAAGATCACTCCAATAAAAAAAAATAATTCTTTTCTTGTCAGGGCGCCTCTTTCTTCCATTCCATTATCCCTCATTTACTGTGATTTCAGAAACTTCCTTCATATTTTTTCTTCATGAACTTTGCCTGTAAAAATGATATTATTTTTTTACCCCACCTGATTTGTTCTGTATAGATATACGGCAATTCTTTGATGTCAGAAGCGGCTGTTTTCCCTGCTTTTAACTGATAATCCAGCCAGACATTAAAAATAATCTCGCTTACACGTCCATAAAAACGCCCCTGATAATCAGATAACTCAGGAGTTTCCATTCTGCTTTCCAGTTTAAATAAGATGCCAAACAGCCATTCGCAATAGGAGCTCAATAACTCTTTCCGCATTATCATCATATTGAACATATAGCCGCCGGTACTTTTCATGACTTTATCGAAAGAGTCCAGATATTCCGGACATTCTTCAGAAATAATCTGCCTTGTCAGATCCAGATGCTCTGCGTAATGTGTATGTGAATAATGAGAGTACAGGGTTTCTATATAATAGTTTCTTTTCTTCGGCACAAATATTTTATACCTGGGAATAAACTGCCGCAGCTCTTCCTCTGTCAGGATGCTTCCAAATACATCCTGTCCTTTTTTCTTTAATGAAAAGTGCCGTCTGTAATGAACAAGTCCGATGTAATCCGCATCCAGATTTTTCCAGGCCCAGTATAATCCTGTCAGTTCGCAGTAGGACGGATTTTTTTCTGAAATATTGTCGCCGGCGTTATCCTTCACATAACCTAAGTCAGGGATATTCCCCTGTTCATCTTTTTTTCCTTCAGCGCCCACATGGAGCGGCAGATACATCTGATCCGCCGGCATCCTGTATGACTTGTGGGCTGCTATTATAATCTTTACTTCAGGATGTATATCATTCATCTTCCTGTTCCTCCATATTATTCCGCACGGAACTTAACTCAGAACAATAGCTCCTTCAATACTGACATTTTGTTCCAGACACAGTCTGACCTCATCCACCATATCGCTGTAACGTGAATGTCTCAGCCGTTCCACCAGAATAACATGTTCATACTCCATCAGCTTTTCCATAACGGCTGACGAATATAAGACATTCTCTGCTATTTCTGACCGGATACCCGAAGCTTTAAGAAAAGATGATAATTCAGACGCCCAGTCATCCTTTCCCTGCATACCCGGATATCCGATAATAAGCACCTTTTTTATATCATTCTTCCGGCAGAACATACGCACCTTTGTGGACAATATCTGAACTGCTTCCGCAAAGGGAACTTTCCGCTTCGTTTTTCCGGTTATGGAATACCATAATTTAAGGAATATATTCCTGGATTTTGTAATTTCTAATTCACCTAAAATGCCGATATTGTATACCCTCTGGACATCCCTTGCGCTATTCACTGTATCTCTCAGTGCATACCATATAACGATTATCAGAATTGCCAGAACGATTCCTGCCAGTCCCCCGGCCGCGACATACTTTTTACTAATCCCTGCTTCTGCCTCTGTCTGACTGCCTTCTTCGCTTTCAGCTTCCGCCTGCTGTTCATACTGATCCAGGACAGTTGTCTGTGAAGCGTTCAATTCTTCTGTCAGAGATTCTATCGTATCCTGGGCAGAAATGAGATTGTTGGTTCTATCCACTTTATAGTTTCTGATATCTGTATCTACCACTCTGGAATAAGACTGATCCAGCAGGCTCAGCCCATGTGTTCCGATCAGCTCTGACAATTGCGTCTGATAGGACTCAATACATTCAGAAACACTCTGCGCAAGCGTCTCGCAGCTTTCCTGATCTTTATGAATAACGATAACGTCAAATGTATTTGTTGCAGAGCCAAACAGGAGGGTATTGTCTGACGAATTAACTGAAATATCCGAATTCTCAAAACTGATAAGTTCATTTATATACTGAACCTCAAGATCAACTCCTTTTTCCTGCAGATCCGCCGCAAGAGCTCCGCTGCCCACATAACTCTCGTATGCGTTCAGAATATCCTGTTCGTTTCCCTGGGCGTCGCTTATCCGGTACTGCAGATCTACCCGGCTTTCATCATATGCGTTTATCTGTATTAAAACGGAATTATCTAAATATTCCTGCTGCTGCTGTACATCTTCCTTCAGCCGCAGTATATTATTGACCTCGTTCATTTCTTCTTCACTTAAATTGTCTTCCAGATCAGATAATTCTTCCACATCCTCCGCTGTTTCCGCCTCTCTTTTATCTGATAAATACTTATATCCGCCCAAAACGACCGCTCCGGCTATTGCCAGTATTATTATCAGCCAGAATTTTCTGATAATCTCTTCCCATAAATCCTTAATACTAATCAGTTTATCTTTTTGAAACTGACCATAATCAATCTGCTGTTTCTCCATGTTTTCCTCCATTATAAAAATAGTATACGCAGCATTCACTATTCCTGCATCACAGACTGTATAGAACACTCATTTTACACTATCAGGAACTTCCTGAATATTATACCATTATTTCTATATGATGCAACATGATTTTTCCCTGCGGCAACAAAATATTACAATATTATTACGCCTTCTTATTTCTGCCGCCGGACCTGTTTTCATACTCTGTTTCATCATAGGGAATCAGCCTGTCCACCTTTACTCCCAGAGATACTGCCAGCCGGTAAAGAATATAAGCGGAGCATCCTTTTTTTCCAAGTTCTATTTCATAGAGAAATTTAGATGAAATATCGGCGCTGGCAGCCAGCCAGGTCCGCGAAATCTCTTTCTCCATCCGTAGTTCTTTAATTTTTTTCCCGGTACTTATGTTAAATTCATTATATAACTGAATCATCCTGTCACTCCAGATTGCTGCAAGATAGCTGTTTTTCCGTGTTTCCAGACCAATACTGCCCATCTTAAAATTCTAATCTGAAGTTTTTGATATTCCTGACCAGAATATGCTTTTTCTTTGTCGAATCCTGTATTATCCTGGGGAAATATGCCATATTTCTCATATTTTCCACGTTTTCCCCGTTTTTATGTCAAATTTTACAGAATCCGGTCGGACCGGTTTCATCCGTCTGATAAGGAAAAAGAAACGGGGACATACTATGTGCTCTCGTTTCTTTATTTCTGATCAGTAAATTTTTTTCTTTTCTGCCTTCAGCTTTTTCACAAAGGACGGGCCGATCTCCACCAGTATCCCTGTCTTCAGCTGGATATACCGCCTTGGCAGATCAATGCTTCTGATAAAATTCCGGTTTATCGCAGCGCTCCTGCTGCACTGAAAAAATCCATCATTCCGGCACAATTTCAGAAAGTGCCTGATGGTAATATATGGAATATCCAGTCTTTCGTCCTCTGTGTATATCGTAAGGGTATGACGACAGGCTTCCACATGCGTTACCTTTCTGAGATTCACTGCTATCAGAATTCCATCTTTCCGGAAATATTCTACCCGCCTTTTTTCCTGCGGGCCCGGATATTTCAATGCCAGAGCAATCAGTTCCACTGCTTTTTTCATGGAAAATGGCTTTTCCAGATAGCTGAAACCATGCAGATTCTGGAATGCGTACCACTTGGGATCTTCCAGCGCTGTTGTAAAAATAATCGGCGTAAACAGATAAGATTCTATCTTTCTCACCTTCTCCGCGAAACGGATTCCCGATACATCTCCAGGCGCCTTTGGCATCAGTATGATATCCAGAATAAACAGATCTATATGATAGTCAAACAGATAATCCTGCGCCTCATCCTCTGTCCCCGCTTCAAGAATGCCAATATTTTCTTCCATCCCGCGGATTGCGTTTACCAGAGCCGCCCGCGCCCTCCGGTTATCTTCCAGAATCAGTACATATTTCATTCTGCTTATTCCATTTTGCTTTTCTCTGATATATGGACAACCTTAAATGCCTGCTCCACCAGAATCTCCGCCTCGCGAAGCCAGTCCGGCGACATGGATTCCCATACCCGGTTCAGTTCGTCCATATAATACATCTCTCTGTCCATAATCACCAGCGGCGAATAATGCATTTTCTCATACAGGGTCTGCAGAATTTCCGCGTCCGGCATGGATTCCTCTTTTTCAATACTGCGATACCTTTTAACATTAATATCGAACAGCTTTGCCATGTCTTCCTGCGAACAATCTTCCGCTCTGCGGATATTCTGCCAGACTGTCTGCTCTTCCGAATAATCCCTCATCAGCCGGATGCACTTATCTGTACGCTCCGTCAGAATCGGCATTTCCGTTTCTTTACGCTCCCGTCCGGCTTCCGCGGCCCATACCAGAATCTCAAAAATTTTCTCTTTTCCGTAATCAGAATCACAGCGTTCCAGATAAAGCTCCAGCTTTCCTTCTTCCCTGTGTTCACCGGTAATCAGGAAAAAGGGATCTCCCCCATTTTCCTCAAAAGATCTGAGATCCCGGAAGGATACGCCCTTCATTCCGGATTCCATTTTACTGTAATGACTCTGGGTAACGCCAAACTTTTCTCCCATCTGGGTCTGGCTGAGGTTCATCAGTTTCCGGTAGGCAGCCAGACGCCCGGGAATACTGAGATAGTTATTTTCCATTTATACACTCTCCATATTTTTTGTTTTTATTGTAAAATGTTTTATGCGTCCCTGCTCAGTCCTGTATGTGAATATTTTTGACAAAAGATCTTCCTCCGGCCTGATTCCCGCGTTCTCATACCCTTAACTCCCGTTTTCATACCGCTGCTGTTTTCCCGCGCAAAGAGCGTGTCCCACGGGAAAATGATATCCCTCGTGTGACACGCTCTTTTACTCGGCTCCTTCTTTCTTCAGAACAACTGCGAATGTTTTTAGTATGATTTTAAAATCCAGCGTAAGAGACCAGTTTTCAATATAAGAAGTATCCAGTCTTACAATATCCTCAAAGTCTGTTATATCACTCCTGCCGCTTACCTGCCATAACCCTGTCAGTCCGGGCTTCATGCTCAGACGTACCTTGTGGTAATAGCTGTACGCCTCAAATTCAGCGACTGTCGGCGGTCTTGTCCCCACCAGGCTCATGTCGCCTTTCAGAATATTAATGAACTGGGGCAGCTCATCGATACTGAGCCGGCGGATCACATTTCCAATTCCCTTTCCCGGCCCTTTTTCGCTTCCGATAATCCGCGGATCGTTATCCATCTTGAACATGAAACCTTCCATTTTGTTCTGGGCCATCAGCTCCTTCTTCCGCTCCTCCGCGTCCAGATACATGGAACGGAACTTATACATCTTAAAACGCCGGCCATTTTTCCCCATTCTTTCCTGAACGAAAAAGACAGGCCCGGGAGACGCTCTGTATATGGCCGGAGCCACAAAAATAAAGGCCACTCCCATAATAGCGCACCCGATCAGGCCCGCAACAATATCAATCAGCCGTTTTACCGTCAGGGCGAGACTTCCTGCCGTATTGATGCTGGTAGTCAGTACTGTAAAGCCTCCCATCCGCTCAATCACCGCATTGGGGAACTCATCCTCGCTGTAATCCATCGCCAGATGGACAACAACCCCCATATCCAGCAGATTATATACAAGACCGCTGTTTTTCTGGATATCTCCCGGCAGGTTGATCATAACCTCGTCTACCGCCTGCTCCTTGATAAAATCCAGCAGATGTTCCATATTACAGACAACCGGAATCCTCTCTATCGTCTCCCCCCGCATATCCTGATCCGCAATGACAAAACCGGTCAGATTGAATCCGTTATACATGCGGCGCCGGAAACGCCGGATCATTTTCGCCGCGTTTTTTTTATCCGATATTACAAGTGTGTTTGCCTGTCGCTTACCTCTGCGGATAACTCTGCGGACAATAGCTTTCCAGACAATCCGGCCGGCCAGCATAAAAATCACACACAAGATAATAGCCATGCTCATCATGAATCTGGAAAACCAGAATGCCTGCCTGGTCAGATACAGATAGGCGATTACCATCAGCCACATGACAAAATTGTGGATCAGTACGGACCGGATCTCATGAAAAATGCTTCTCTTGATAATATTTTTATAAACCGGGCGAAGCAGCACATAACAGATATCCACTACCAGCAGAACGATATTCAGATGCGTGTATAGTGAGATTCCTCTGTACATATACATATCCGGATTTCTCACCGAATACGCCAGAAAATACGCCAGCTGGATACAGATGATATCGATCACCATAAAATCCAGATGCTTCCGCCATCCCTGTTTTCTCTTTTCGTTCATACAAAACCTCTGTATAATTTATAATTAATACTTATCCTCTCTTATAAAAACAAGTTTATCCCCACTCGGGATCTGTTCTATGATTATATCATGTATTTTCCAGGTTTCAAGTCAAATATGTAATAATTTTGTAACATTTTTAAAGAAATCCGCAGCACAGCCACAGCTTCCGTCTTCCTTTTCTCTCCGGCCGGATCTGCTTTTTCATAATCACTTTTCCGATTCAGCATCTGCTGATAATATACTTCTTTAACTCCCGGTATATCGTTTCACTTTCCGCCGGACAGCCTTTGATGCAATAATGAAAGCCGCTGGTACAGAGTCCCACTCCCAGTTCTCCTGTTTTTCCCCGATATCCCTGCCCGATCGCAATCTTCTCCGACAGCCGTTCCAGTAACCCTTCCTCTTTCAACCGTTCCAGAACCGGGATCAGATTGGCATAGCAGGCGCTGCAGGAATCCAGGGCGTCCACCGCATACTGTACTTCTACCACCTTTCTGGCGCGGGGAAGCTCCTGTGCCTCCTCCTGTCCGATCACCCGGATCACTGCATGCTCCAGATCCGCGCATCCCGCCCCCAGCCGCTCCGCCATTACAATATAAGGGACATCCGATAAGTCATAGTGGAGCAGCCTGCATACATAGGCGTCTGTCAGCACCGGATCTTTCGAGACCATGACACAATTGCGCACGACCGGATTTCCGCCATCCTCATAATCCAGATCCCCGCAGATATGATCCACCACAATAAAATCCTGCCGGACTCCCGCCCCCAGGTGGGCGATCGGTTTGTGGAGTCCCATGGTATGAAAACGCCTTTTTTCTGAATTCGGGATTACTCCCTTCATATTCTTCAGGGCACAGGTGATTTTTGTCTGACAATGCCCTTTCAGAACCGGGACATTGATGAGATAACCGATCCTTTCCAGACGGTCACAGATTCTGAGCTTCATTCCGGCGCAGTCCTTCATATGGGAGGTATCCTGCTGCAGATCCCACAATTCCACGCCATATTCCCTGGACAGGGTATTGTAGCCGCAATATTCAAAAGCCTCCGTAGTCTTATCCCCCACCCAGGAGCTTTCCAGTATGACAATCTCCCGGAATCCATGCTCCTGCAGATATTCTATAATTCCCGCAACCACTTCGGGATGTGTTGTGGCTCCGTAGCAGGCCGGCTGCGCGGAAACCAGGTTGGGCTTTATCCCGATCACTTCCTCCACTGACGGAATATCATCCGCCAGAGCGGCTTCCTCCAGAAGAGCTTTTGTGATTTTTTTATAATCAGTCCCATATATTTTTATAATCTCATTCTGATTCATATTTACTCCTGCTTATTCTTTTCCCTTAATGCCTGCACAGCAGATTATGTACTTTTTCCAGCAGAAAATAAAATGCTCCAATTACAAATCCGATCGCCAGTCCTCCTACATGCGCCGCATTATCAACTCCCGCTGATGAAAATCCGAAATACAGCGCCAGCGCCACCATAAGCAGAAACCGCTTCCAGGAAAGATCTTCAAACCTGCCTTTATTTTTCACAACCAGAACAAGCAATGCCCCGATGACGCCAAATACCACGCCGGAAGCGCCTCCGGATACTGCCAGGTCTCCGGTATACAGCATATACCACATGGATATGCAGCTGCTTCCGGCTGCGCATAGCAGATACAAAATCAGATACCGGATCTTTCCAAATACCCGCTCCACATAACTTCCCAGACAGATCAGCAGAATTATATTATTGATCAGATGCGGCAGTCCGAAATGAATAAATGAAGAGGTCAGCAGACGGTAGTACTGTCCGTCCTCCACCACAGCCGCCGGATACATCGCTCCGTGATCCAGCATAAAAAGAGCGCTGGTTGTATCTCCCATAAATTCCAGCACAACATAGACCGCTACATTAATCAGCACCATAATGATATTTACCGGCGTCAGATATTGATTTTCCGCCTCTGTTTCGCGCATAACCTGTCTGCCTCCATTCTGTACGGAATTTTACTCTGCCGCGCCTGTCTCTCCCGGCCCGGCTTTTTTATTATACCATTATTCTTTTTTTATCTCCACCCCCTGTTATCTAAAAAGGAAGGATCCTGTTCTCCGGGATCCTTCCTGAAACATTTACCATCCGGACTCCATTTTCAGTTTGTCCGCAATCATGGCAATAAATTCTGAATTTGTAGGTTTTCCTTTTGCCTTATGTACCGTATATCCGAACAGCTCCTCTTTTTCCGCAGATTCTCCCCTGTCCCATGCAGACTCAATGGCATGACGGATGGAACGTTCTACCCGGCTGGGCGTTGTGTCAAACGCTTCCGCCACCGCCGGATACAATTTTTTCGTCACAGACTGCAGCATTTCCAGGTCTGTCAGGGACAGTATGATCGCCTTCTTCAGATAAACGTATCCGCGGATATGCGCGGGAACGCCGATTCTGTGCAGAATCTCCGCGATTTCCGCCTCAATTTCCCGGCTCTGCACAGTGTCCAGATCCTCATAAGGCAAAATCCGCTTCACATGACAGACTCTTTTTTCTCCGGATCTCACGGCGGCCTTAATTCTGCTGATCAGAACATCCGGATCAAAGGGTTTCATCACATAGTAAGACGCTCCCAGCCGGAAGGCTTCTCTTACCATATGTTCTTCACTGACAGCGCTGACCACAATAAATCCCGGACGCGTCTCCGGGAATTCATCCGCCTGGAACTGCTCCAGCACACCAAGTCCATCCATTTCCGGCATGATCAGATCCAGAAGCACAATATCCGGTTCCCGTCCACGGATTGTGTCACATGCCTCCACTCCATTCCGGGCTGTTCCGGCCACCGTCAGTTCATCATCCTTTTCTACGATTTCAGTCAGAAACTGCCTCATTTGCTCATGGTCTTCTACAATGACTATTTTTGTTCTTTTCACCTTTTCTCTCTCCCTCTCTTCTGGATATTTTTCTTATCCACAATCTTGAACTAACACAATATATTTTAAATTCGGGAATTTCTTTTTGTGAAATTTTTAACCGAAAACTGTTTTTTCCTGACGTACTTTGTCTGTTGAACGGAAAAAAAGCCGGAATCTGTCCTGTTTTTCCGGCTTTTATCATATTCATGTCAGATTTTTTATAATTTGGTCAATGAACCTGTCCCTCAGGACAGATCTGGAAATTTATTTCCAAACTTTCCCCCTCTCTTCCTTCCCGGCCGGAGTCTGCCTACAAAGGAGGGCCCGATCTCCACCTGCTTTCCATTTTTCAGCTGTATATAACGCCGGGGAAGATCAATACTTTTTATATAATCCCGGTTCACCACATTATTTCTGCTGCATTGAAAAAATCCATCTTCCTGGCTGAGCTTCAGGAACTGGCGTATCGTGATATAAGGAATATCCAGGACGTCCTCCACTGTATGGATGGTAAGCGTATGACGGCAGGTTTCCACATGCGTCACTTTCCTCAGATCTACCGCCATAAGAATCCCGTCTTTTCTGAAATACTCCACCCTTCTTTTTTCTTCCCGGCCGGGATATTTCAACGCCACTGTAATCAGTTCCAGAGCCTCATTCATGCAGTATGGTTTTTCCAGATAACTGAAACTGTGCAGATTACGGTATGTATAAAGTTCGGGATCCTCCAGGGCTGTAATAAAAATGACAGGAGTGAATAAATACAGATCTATCCTTCTGATCTTTTCCGCAAAACGGATTCCCGATACATCTCCCGGCACATCCGGATTCAGAACGATATCCAGGATAAAAACATCTATATGATAATCAAACAGATATTCGCCCGCCTCTTCTTCTGTTTCTGCTTCAAGAATACCAATATTGCCTCCCAGGCTCCGGATTGCTTTCACCAGCGCCTCCCTCGCTCTCTGATTATCCTCCAGAATCAGTATATATTTCATTCTTCCATTTCCATTTTCCCTTTTTCAGATATATGAACAATTTTTATTGCCTGTTCTACCAGAATCTCCGCCTCCCGGAGATATTCCGGCGGCAGCATTTCCCACATCCGGTTCAGTTCATCCATATAATACATTTCACGATCCAGAATCACCAGCGGCGAATAATGAAGCTTTTCATACAAAACCCGTAAAATTTCCGCGTCCGGCATAGACTTTTCCTGCTCTATATTGCGATATCTCTTAATGTTAATATCAAACTTTTTTGCCATTTCTTCCTGGGAGCATCCTTCTGTTTTTCTGATATTCCTCCATATTGTCAGGTTTTCTGAATAATCCCGCAAAAGCCTTATACATTTATCTGTCCGCTCTGTCAGGACAATATCTGCTCTGTCCGCATAACCCCGGCCAGTTTCAGCAGCCCAGACCAGAATTTCAAAAACTCTGCTTTTCCCATATCCGGATCTGAACCGCTCCAGATAATGATCCAGTTTCCCTTTTTCTCTGTGTTCACCGGTAATCAGGAAAAAGGAATCTCCTCCATTTTTCTCGAAACATTTCAGATTTCTGAAGGATACTCCCTTCAATCCCGATTCCAGTTTACTATAATGACTCTGGGTCACTCCCAGCTTCTCTCCCATCTGTTCCTGGTTCAGATTCATCAGTTTACGATATTTCGCCAGACGTCTGGAAATACTGAGATAATTTTTATCCATACAAACACTCCCGCTTTTTTGTTTTTATTGTAGAATGTTTTGTATATCCCATTCCCGTCCCGTATGTGAATAAATCGTCTCCGGAGCAATCCCTCTATCACAAATTTCCAGTTGACGCCATGCCATAAGCCTGTACAGAAAACACGATTATTTTTATATAAACAGGCGGCAGGCACATTCCGCGCCTGCCGCCCAAGCATTTCTTTCTGTCAGACAGCCGCTTTTCCGCTTTTGACTGTACAGACTTTGCTGCTCTTATCAGCTTGTAACTCTTCCGTTCTTTACTACATAACTCTTTCCATTCAAAATTACATTACCGGAATAGCTGAAATCCACCTTCCCGTTGTTGAT
>CAYLWI010000046.1:0-3131 GCA_964387345.1 uncultured Eubacterium sp.
GGACTTCTAAATATCAATAAAATATTTTATCTGTTTTTTAAGTATACCATAACATCCTCCCATATTGAAACTTTATTTTCATTCAATACCGGGATCAGATGGAGAATTTTTCCCTGCACGCCGTAATAAGCAGGCGGCTCACAGCAAAACTGCCCGTCAGCCGTAAAGGTCCGCTTATTCGGGTATGGCAGCCGCGGACGTTTTTATTACGCAAAAAAGAAAACTGTCCATGGATCCACGGGGATCCGGACAGTTTTCTTTTCATTTGTTTCTATTCTGTTTTCTGGTATATAGGGATAAATACAAAATAATAGTGAGTTATTTTGCAGGATAGAAACCGCCTGGTGCTTCATTCAGGTTAATCATAATGTTTTTCTGCTGTGTATAATGTTCCAGGTTATTATTTTATAAAACCGCAGATTATTCTTCTATTTTGGTCTGACTGTCAGTCTGCGGATATGTCCATTTTCCGAAAGCTGCTGCAGATTTACAATCGCCATAACGCTGTAGTCATTAAACTGGGCAATGAACTCTGCCTGTCTGTTATTCAGAACTGCAGGTTCCAGAATAGAATACTTACAGAACATGAACTTATTCCGGAAAAACATGGAAATTGCTTCTTTTCCATATAAATAATATTCATGCTCCCCCGCTCTCGAGGCGCTATAATCTATGTAAAGTCCATCTTTTGTAAATAACTCCCCCAGTTCATAAAAATCTCTATTTTCCAGAGCTTCTATATATTTTTCTATCGTCTGCATAAACCGCTCCTTAGTACACTTTTTCCGCATTCAGCAATGCGTCTGTTCCTCCATCCACAAACATTACAATTCCATTTACTCCGCAGGCCCGGGGAGATGCGAGAAAAACAATAGCATAAGCAATTTCTACAGGTTCCATCAGAGTCTCTTTTCTATATTTGGTAGGAATCGGCAGAGCGTTCAGCGCCATTTTTTCATTCATGGACATTGTCGCCGTCATTGCCGCATGAATATTTCCCGGAGCTACCGCATTAATCCGGACG
The DNA here is from genome assembly GCA_964387345.1 of uncultured Eubacterium sp. GTDB lineage: Bacteria > Bacillota > Clostridia > Lachnospirales > Lachnospiraceae > Eubacterium_I. The sequence goes on from CAYLWI010000046.1 coordinate 1,025, forward strand.
CCATTCGCCGCATAGGAAGCAGAATGACGACGCATCCATCTGGTGAGGGCATATTTGCTTGCTACATATAAATCAATTCCCACAGCCAGATCTGTTTTATCCATCCGGGAGACCAGCTTTCTTATTCTATATTCGTCTTCACTGTTGTTATTCAGAAGATCCACAATGTCCATCCGGACATTATACTGTGATATCGCGTTTGAAGTAACGACAACACAGGTTCCCCCTTTTTTCAGCAGCAGATCATAAACTCCGGTTACCATGGCAATTGTCCCGAAAAAATTAAGAGAAACAATCATTTCCGGACTTCCGCATGAACCGGAAACTCCGGCGGAACAAATCAGACCGTCTATTCCTTCCGGATACATATTATGCAGCTCATCCAGCGCTTTCTGCCTTCCCTCCGGAAGTGAAAGATCCGCTTCTATATCGCATTTATACAAATCAATATTAACTGCTTCCTGTCCATCTTTTTTTAATAATTCAATTGTTTTTTTCCCGATTCCATTCGAACCGCCTGTAACTGCGTATACCCCCATATAAGCCTCCGCTTTTTGACTTTCTGTTATATTTTTATTATAATAAAAACTGATACTTTAAAAATAACCAAAATAATATAAAAAAAGGATACCAGAATGCTGATCTATAATTTTGAAAAACGAAACAATCAGAATCTCTACGAATATCTGTATGAATGCATTAAAAAAGATATTCTCAACGGAAGGCTGCCAACCGGAACAAAGCTCCCGTCCAAAAGAGAAATGGCAAAGGATAATGACATAAGCATTACAACCGTTATGAATGCGTACGAGCAGCTTCTGATGGAAGGTTATATCATATCCAGGGAAAAAAAGGGATATTTCGTGGCTGAAGTCCAGGCAATGCCGGAATATCATCCCGAACCTGTCCAGTTTACAAAAATTTATCAGGAAGATAAATGGTTTGTTGATTTTACTGCCAACAACACTGTCTACAACAAGTTTCCTTTTTCCATGTGGAAAAAAGTCATGAGGGAAGTTCTGAGCGAATATGAAATGGAACTGATTGTACGCGGAAATTTTTTAGGAACAGAAAAACTGAGACAGGTAATTGCCGATTATCTTTACCGTGCCAGAGGAATCCATGTTTCACTTGAATGTATTGTAATTGGCGCAGGTATTGAATATCTTTACAGCCGTCTGGTAAAACTTCTTCCATCTGACGCCATATACGCAATGGAAAATCCCGGATATAAAAAAATCCCCCGGATATATGAGGAAAACGGACTAAGATGGAAATGGGTAGATATGGACGAACATGGAATTAATATGGAAAGTCTGAGAAACAGCCAGGCCAGCGTAATCCATGTGTCTCCGGAACATCATTATCCCCTGGGTACTGTCATGACTACCGGCCGCCGGCAGGAAGTCCTGGAATGGGTAGCAGAACGCCCGGACCGTTACATCATTGAGGATGATTATGACTGCGAATTCCGGTATCGGTCGAAATCGATCCCCGCCCTGAAGGGGCTGGATCAGAATCACCGGGTTATTTATATGAATACTTTCAGCAAAAGTCTGGCTCCCGCAATCCGGATCAGCTATATGATCCTTCCGGAAAAACTTATGGAAAAATATGTCAACACTTCCAATTTTTACTCCAATACAGTTTCCAGTCTTGAACAATATGCTCTTGCAAAATTTATTGAGGAAGGTTACTTTGAACGTCATCTCAGCCGGATAAAAAAATATTACCGGGTGGAAGGCGAACGTCTTCTCCGTATGATTAAACAATCTTCTCTTCTTCCGATTGTTAAAGCAGACGGGACAGAAAGCGGAACACATCTTCTTGTTAAAGTTGATACCTCCATGACTGATGTGGAAATTAAGTGGGCGGCCAGAAACCAGGGAATTAATATCTCATGCCTTTCTGAATTCTGTGGTGAGGTAAAGCCGGAATATCAGCATGTACTCGTTATCAACTACTCAGATACGGACGAAAAAACTCTCCGGGAAGCAGTCAGACGTCTGGCTAATATTTTTATCCAGTGGTAGATTTTATCTGATATCTTTAAAAAATATAAAATTGAACATTTCTCAGATATCAGTTTGTTTCATAGTAATAATTT
>CAYLWI010000046.1:3231-15530 GCA_964387345.1 uncultured Eubacterium sp.
ATTTTTATGACAGTGTCATTGCAAAAGATCCGGATCATAACATGTTCGTCTCACTCTTTCTGGAAGAGGTCTGATTTTATATATTTTCCCCATTCCTCTATCAGTCTTTCCAGAGAATAAGACGCATTTGCCGGACTTGTGGAAGGGAGTTTTAAAATCTCCCTTCCACAGGCCTTATAGCTGTATTTCATATACAGCCTGTAAGCCGTCGCCCCGTTTGCATAAATTGTTTTTATTCCTGTCCTGTCCAGAATACCTTTCAGATCAGCAGGAACCACATTTTTTATGGAACTGTCGCTGGATCCGATAATATCGCATTCTGCGATCACATCCCAGACAGCAATCCGGTTTTTCAGTAAAAAGTTTTTCTTTTCTTCAATCTGCTCCGGAACAGATTCTCCGCAGATTGCGGCAAGAACCCTCCAGAACCGGTTCTGCTTATGACCATAATAAAACTGCTGTTTCCTGGATTTTACAGACGGCAGGGTTCCCAGAATCAGAATTCTGGAATACTCATTAAAAACCGGTTCAAATTCATGTTTAACATGTTCATAATTCTGTTGTATTATAATTTTCTTCATTCTCCAGATCTCTGTCTTCCTTTACCTTTGTAATACTTGCCACAGTCACCTGGTCAGACAGATTAATCAGCTTCACGCCGGAAGTAACACGGCCAAGAACAGAGATATCACTGACTTTCATACGGATAATAATTCCTTCCGTAGTGATAATCATGACCTCATTATCGTCATTTACAGCCTTCACTCCGACAATATTCCCGGTTTTTCCTGTAATCTTATAGCATTTCACGCCTTTTCCGCCGCGGTTCTGAGAAGAAAACTCTTCTACCAGAGTCCTCTTTCCAAGTCCCTTCTCAGAAACAATCAGAAGATATTGTCCCTGTACATCCAGCTGCATTCCCACAACTTCATCGCCTTCTGAAAGATGAATACCAATAACTCCCATAGAAACCCGGCCAGTGCTTCTTACATCTGTTTCGTGGAAACGGATACACTGCCCAAATTTTGTTACCAGCAAAATATCCTTCTGATCATCTGTAAATTTTACTTCAATCAGCTCATCATCCGGGCGGAGAGTGATTGCCGCAAGTCCTGTCTTTCTGACATTGGCATACTCTGCCAGTGAAGTCTTTTTGACAATACCATTCTTTGTTGCCATAAACAGATACCATTGATCTGCTTCTTTGTAATCTTTAATCGGGATAACCGCGGTGATTTTTTCCCCGGAATCAAGATGAAGCAGATTAATAATAGCCGTTCCCCTGGCCGTACGGCCGGCTTCCGGAATCTCATATGCCTTCATGCGATACACTTTTCCGGAATTTGTAAAAAACAGCAGGAAATGATGGGAGGTAGTCATAAACATTTCCTCAATATAATCATTATCAATGGTATCCATTCCCCGGATTCCCCGGCCTCCTCTGTGCTGTGCCCGGAAATTATCCGCGCTCATACGTTTGATATAACCAAGCTTCGTCATGGCAATGACAGTGTTGGTAACAGGAATCATATCCTCCATGGAAATATCAGACGCGTCAAAACCAATGGATGTTCTTCTGTCATCTCCGTATTTTTCCGCTATGGCAGAAATTTCTTCTTTAATTACCCCAAGGAGCTTTTTCTCATCAGCCAGAATTGCCTTTAACTCAGCAATTCTCTCCATAAGTTCTTTATATTCATTTTCCAGCTTTTCTCTTTCCAGACCGGTAAGAGCCCGCAGACGCATATCTACAATTGCCTGGGACTGGGCGTCTGAAAGAGAAAAACGCTCCATTAATTTTTCTTTTGCTTCCTGGGTACTGCGGCTGCCGCGGATAATTGAAATCACTTCATCAATATGATCCAGGGCTATCAGCAGTCCCTGTAAAATATGAGCTCTCTCCTCCGCTTTATTTAACTCATATTTTGTACGTCTGGTGACAACCTCCTCCTGATGAAGAAGATAATACTTCAGCATATCCGCAAGATTCAGAACCTTCGGCTCATTGTTCACCAGAGCCAGCATAATCACGCCGAAAGTATCCTGCAGCTGGGTATGCTTAAATAACTGATTCAGAAGCACATTGGGATTTACATCCTTACGCAGCTCAATACAGATCCTCATACCCTGCCGGTTGGACTCGTCTCTCAGGTCAGTAATTCCATCAACCCGTTTTTCTTTGACCAGATCCGCAATCTTCTCAATCAGACGGGCTTTATTTACCATGTAAGGAAGCTCCGTTACTACAATACGGTTTTTTCCGTTCTGCATGGGTTCAATATCAGTTACCGCGCGTACTTTAATCTTTCCCCTTCCAGTCCGGTAAGCTTCCTCAATACCTGCCGTTCCCAGAATCATTCCGCCGGTAGGAAAATCCGGACCTTTTACAATATCCAGAACCTCTTCTATGGAAGTATCCCGGTCTTCTTCTACCCGGTTATCAATCATCTTTACAACTGCGCCGATTACTTCACGGAGATTATGGGGCGGAATATTAGTCGCCATGCCCACTGCTATACCGGTAGTCCCGTTTACCAGAAGATTCGGATAGCGGGAAGGAAGTACCACCGGTTCTTTTTCAGTTTCATCGAAATTCGGCTTAAAATCTACTGTATTTTTATTGATGTCCGCCAGCATTTCCATAGAAATTCTGCTGAGACGGGCTTCTGTATATCGCATGGCGGCCGCGCCGTCTCCGTCCACAGATCCGAAATTTCCATGTCCGTCTACCAGCGGATAACGTGTAGACCACTCCTGGGCCATATTTACCAGCGCTCCATAAATGGAACTATCACCATGAGGATGATATTTACCCATGGTATCGCCGACAATACGCGCACACTTCCGGTGAGGCTTGTCAGGCCCGTTATTCAGTTCAATCATGGAATATAAAACACGACGCTGTACCGGCTTCAGACCATCCCTTACATCAGGAAGAGCCCGGGACGCGATAACGCTCATGGCATAATCAATATAGGAACTTTCCATTGTTTTTTTCAGATCCACATCATGAATCTGATCAAATATCTTATCGTCCATTTCTTTCCTCACTTGCCAGATATTTAAATATCAAGATTATTCACATACTTTGCGTTAGCTTCTATAAAATCCCGTCTCGGTTCCACCTTATCTCCCATAAGTGTTGTAAATGTCAGATCAATTTCCGCGGACTGGGCTTCATCCATAGTCACACGTTTCAGCACACGTTTTTCAGGATCCATTGTGGTTTCCCAGAGCTGATCCGCGTCCATTTCTCCAAGACCCTTATAGCGCTGGATCTTATTGCTGGAATCACGTCCTACTTCATTCAGAATCTGTGCCAGCTGCTCATCACTGTAAGCGTACCATACCTTTTTATTTTTCTCCAGTTTATAAAGAGGAGGCTGCGCCAGATAAACATATCCCTGTCTGATCAGTTCGGGCATAAACCGGTAAATAAAAGTAAGCATCAGAGTACTGATATGAGCGCCGTCCACATCCGCGTCAGTCATGATAATAATCTTATGATAGCGGAGCTTTGTAATATCAAATTCTTCGTGGATTCCGGTTCCAAAAGCTGTAATCATAGCCTTTATCTCTGCATTATCATATATCCGGTCCAGTCTGGCCTTTTCTACGTTAAGAATCTTTCCTCTCAGTGGAAGAATTGCCTGGGTTGCGCGGCTTCTCGCTGTCTTCGCGGAACCTCCGGCAGAATCTCCCTCCACAATAAAAATCTCACATTTTTCCGGATCCTTATCTGAACAGTCCGCCAGCTTTCCGGGAAGGGACATTCCCTCCAGGGCCGTCTTCCTCCGGGTCATTTCACGGGCTTTCCGCGCCGCTTCTCTGGCTCTCTGCGCCAGCAGGGATTTTTCACAGATAATCTTCGCCACAGAAGGATTCTGTTCCAGAAAATAAGTAAGCTGTTCACTTACAACACTGTCTACAGCCCCTCTTGCCTCACTGTTTCCCAGCTTCTGTTTGGTCTGTCCCTCAAACTGGGGTTCTGAAATCTTTACACTTATGATTGCAGTCAGTCCTTCACGGATATCCTCGCCGGAAAGAGACGGTTCTGTCTCTTTAATCAGTTTATTTGCTTTTGCATAGTTATTAAAAGTTTTCGTCAGAGCATTCCGGAACCCCGCCATATGGGTTCCTCCCTCGGGAGTTGTTATATTATTCACAAAACTGAAGGCAGATTCATTATAGGAATCGTTATGCTGCATGGCAACTTCCACATACACATCATCTTTCACGCCTTCACAATAAATAACATCTTCATACAGCGCAGTCTTACTCTGATTCAGATACTGTACAAACTCTCTGATACCTCCCTCATAATGGAAAGCATCATGTAATTCCGGATCTGTCCGTTTATCTGTCAGGGAAATTTTCAGGTTTTTTGTCAGAAAAGCCATCTCCCTCAGACGTTGTTTTAATACATCATAATCAAAAACAGTTTCCTCAAAAATACTTCCATCCGGTGAAAAAGTAACCATGGAACCTGTATCTTCCGGATCACATTCTCCCACAATCTTCAGTTCATACATGGTATGACCTTTTTCATACCTCTGCTGATATATATGTCCCTCTCTTTTTACCCGGACCTCCAGCCAGTTGGAGAGAGCATTTACAACAGATGCTCCTACGCCATGCAGGCCTCCGGATACTTTATACCCTCCTCCTCCAAACTTTCCGCCGGCGTGAAGCACTGTAAAAACAACCTCGACAGCAGGCTTTCCTGCTTTATGATTAATATCTACCGGTATTCCCCTTCCATTATCTATAACAGTTATCGTATTATCTTCATTAATCGTAACTCCGATCTCTGTACAATATCCTGCCAGAGCCTCATCCACAGCATTATCGACAATCTCATATACAAGATGATGCAATCCTCTGGATGAAGTACTCCCGATATACATACCGGGTCTCTTGCGGACTGCTTCCAGTCCCTCTAAAATCTGAATTTGATCTCCGCCGTATTCTGTACTCATCAGAATCCTCCTATCGTTCTTCTATCTCTCCATTTTTCACATAGAACACTTTATTAATCCGGAACCGGTTTTTTACAAACTCATCCAGACCTGTGCATGTAATAATGGTCTGTATTTCATTGATACTATTTAAAAGATAATTCTGCCGGTTTCCATCCAGTTCTGATAAAACATCATCCAGCAGTAAAACCGGCGTATCGTGGGTCATTTTTTTTACCAGTTCAATCTCCGCCAGCTTCAAAGAAAGGGCAGAGGTTCTCTGCTGCCCCTGGGATCCATATTTCCGGATATCCGTTTCATTTATAGTAAAACAGATATCATCCCGGTGAGGACCAAAATAAGTAATTCCTGTTTTAAGATCCTTTGACCGGGATTTTTTTATTTCTTCCGCCAGATATTCTGCTTCACAGGACGATTCATATTCCAGAACAAGGTGTTCCTTTCCGCCAGATATCCTGCTGTGAATACCTGTCACTATTTCATTCAGCTCCCTTATAAAATGAAACCTTCTGTCTATAATTTTTTTTCCATAAAAAACAAGCTGCTCATCCCACACTGGAAGTGTATCCTCCAGATCCGGTCGAAAATAAATATCCTTCAGAAGCTGATTTCTCTGTTTTAAAATTTTATTATATTTTGTCAGATCATCCAGATAAATTTTATCCAGCTGACTCAGCTCCATATTCAGAAAATGCCGTCTTCTGGCAGGTCCATCTTTGATAATATTCAGATCTTCCGGAGAAAAAAATACAAGGTTCAGAATTCCGAACAGATCTCCTGCCTTCCGGATTGGAACCCGGTTCACTGCAATCCCCTTGGAACTGTTCTTTTTCAGATGAATATCTATCTGATGCTCCATATCATTCCTCTCAACTGTGACGCGGATATGGGCTTCTTCCTGTCCGAAACGGATCATCTCCCGATCCCTGCTCCCCTTATGGGATTTCGTGGTTCCACTGAGATATACCGCTTCCAGAATATTGGTTTTTCCCTGGGCATTATCCCCATAAAGAATATTGGTTCCCTTATCAAAACATATATTTAACTTTTCATAATTGCGAAAATTCTTTAATTCCAGTGATTTTACAATCATGCAAATACCCGACCTGGCTGAATCTTTCCCCAGTTATTTTCCTATCCGGAAACTTTCTCCATTGAAAGTAACCACGTCTCCCTCCACTAATTTCCTTCCCCGGCGGGTATCTACCTCGCCATTTACTTCTACCTGTCCATCCTGGATCAGAACCTTCGCTTCAACGCCAGATCCGACCATGCCGGCCAGCTTCATGGCCTGTCCCAGTTTAATAAAATTATCTTTTATAACTATTGTTTCCATTTTTTCCTCTTTTATTTCCATAATTATCCAAATCAGACTTCCCCTGCATTATCTACACCGCAGCCTCGTTAAAATTCACCGGAAGAATCAGGTAAATGTAACTTTCATCATTATCCTTAATAAAACAGGGAGCTTTGGGATTCACCATATAAAGAGTTATTTCCTCTTCATCGATTACCCGGAGCGCATCAATAAAGAAATTAGGATTAAATCCAATCAGAATATCCTTTCCTTCTTTAGAAATTTCAAGCTCCTCATCCATAGAACCGATAAAAGAGTGGATCTTCATCTCCATTTTCCCATCTTCTATCTTCATGATAATCGGTTTTTTATCTCCCTCCCTGACCAGAAGGGTGGCGCGGTCAATACAATCCAGAAGATTCCTTTTATTGATTGTAAGCCTGGTTTCATAGTCAGAGGAAAGCATCTGGTCAATGTGGAAATATTCTCCTTCAATCAGTCTGGAAACCACCTTTGTACTGCCGAACTCGAAGAGTATATGATTATCGGTAAAGAATATATCCACAAATTCCTCCGCTTCACCGCTAAGAATCTTACTGATCTCCTGCAGAGTTTTCCCGGGAACAACTACCTTTCTTGAATTATAGTTCTGCTTCAGTTCAATGTTCCGGATGGAAATCCGGTGTCCGTCAAGAGAAGCTACCCGGAGACGGTTTTCATTAATTTCAAACAATTCCCCGGACATTAATTTATTGTTTTCATTTTCTGATATCGAAAAAATAGTCTGACGGATCAGATCTTTTAAAGTATATTCAGAAATCGTAATGTATTCATTCTTTTCTATATAGGGAAGGTAAGAAAAATCTTCTCCTGATCTTCCCACAATGTTAAACTTTGCTTTTTCACAGCTTATAAATACTTTAAAGGAGTTATCGCTGGAAATAGTGACGTCATTATCTGGAAGCTTTCTGATAATTTCAGAAAAAATCTTTGCGTCCAGGGCAATAATACCTTTCTCTTCAATCTTACCTTCTATTACAGTTTCTATTCCAATCTCCATATCATTAGCAGTCAGCTTAATTTTATCGGATGACGCATCAATGAGGATACATTCCAGAATAGACATTGTTGTTTTGGAATGTACTGCTTTTAATACGATATTAATTCCCCTGGCAAGATCAGATTTTGAAATAATTAATTTCATAATGTGAATAACTCCTTTCAGCTTTAAAATAACGTGCAGACTTATGTATATATAAATGGTATTAAACGTATTATTCTTAGTTGCTGTTTATAAGTTTATAATTCTGTAAAGCTTTAAAAATACTGGATTTTTCCTCTGAAATTATAATTTTTTTCTGTGGAACTTCTGAGGATGATATCTTGAAAATATGTGGAAATATATCTGAAAGCCTGCTTCTGGTAAAAAGAGCCTTTTCATTCTCCAGCAGTTTTTTAACAAAGTGCCGGAGAATTCACATCTGTTTCCACAATGTTTCAACAGGATATAAATTATAAACAATATTTCGTGGATAAATCAAAAATTATGTGAATAACTCCTTCTTTATATAAGGAAGAAACTGCTCCGTAATCAGTTTGGGTTAATTTTTTTACGGATAGTTTCTACTGTCTGTCCAAAGTTTTTATCAGAACTGATTTCATCTGTTACTTTTTTAATTCCGTGGATAACTGTGGAATGATCTCTTCCTCCCAGGAGCTGTCCGATGGAATCCAGAGGGTGATCTGTCATACTTTTACAGAGATACATGGCGATCTGTCTTGGCTTCGCAACATCGCTGCTGCGGGATTTGGACATGATCTGATCTACTGTAATCCCGAAATGTTCTGAAACAACTTCTATAATTAACTGTGGCGTTATTTCTTTTGGCTTATCCGGAGATATAATATTCTGCAGTTCTTTTACAGCAATATCCATGGTAATCTCGGTTTGTACCAGATTCGAATATGCAACCAGTTTGTTCAAGGCCCCTTCCAGTTCACGGATATTGGATTTAATATTGATTGCTATGTAATTGAGGATGTCGTCACTGAGTTCAAAGCCATCCATTTCCTCCTTTTTGCGGAGGATTGCCATACGGGTTTCATAATCGGGTGAACCGATATCTGCCAGCAGTCCCCATTCAAAACGGGACCGGATTCTTTCTTCCAGAGTTTCCATTTCCTTTGGAGGACGGTCGCTGGATATAATAATCTGCTTTTTTGCCACATGAAGTTCATTAAACGTATGGAAAAATTCCTCCTGGGTGCTTTCTTTTCCGATAATGAACTGCACATCGTCAATAAGAAGTACGTCTATGTTTCTGTACTTTTCACGAAACTTCGTCATGGCTGTGTTATTTCCATTCCGGATAGCTTCGATCAGTTCATTTGTGAAAGTTTCGGAAGAAACATAGAGTACTTTAAGTTGTGGATAATTTTCCTGGATAAAATGAGCGATGGAATGCATCAGATGAGTTTTACCCAGACCGACTCCCCCATAAATAAAAAGAGGATTATATACTTCTCCCGGAGTTTCCGCAACTGCGAGAGAAGCAGAGTGGGCAAACCGGTTATTATTTCCAACTACAAATGTTTCAAAGGTATAGTTGGGATTAAGGTTTGACTTTTCTGCTTCTTCTGTAGTAGGAGTTTTTTTCGGACGCCGGGGAACCAGCTTTTTCGCCTGGTCTGGAAGTACAAATTCAATCTCATACTCTGTGCCTGTTACTTCCGCAACGGCTACTTTCAGAGGAAGATAATATTTCTTTTTAATATAGGAAAGACCCATCTGTTCGCCTGAAACCAGAATGTAAACGCGTTCATTCTGTACTGCGTAAATTTCCAGTGGTTTCAGCCAGGTGTTAAAAGAAACATCTGTCAGTTCATGTTCTTTTTTTACTTTTAAAAGTATTTCATCCCATTTTTGTTCAACTAGTTTCATTCTCATTCTCCATTTGCGTCATATCAGCCGCAATAATCTAACATATATGATACCTCATATTGCGCTTATTTTCAATGAAAAAATGTGTAAAGGTATACGGGGTAATATGAATGATAAAAAACCGAATTTGGGCGATATATTACTTTTTTTTATTTTATATTGACTTGTCTGATAATTTTTGATATTATCGGAAATGATGCAATAAAGATGGGAGGTGTATCTGTAATGAAAATGACTTATCAGCCTAAAAAGAGAAAAAGATCAAGAGTTCATGGCTTTAGAAAAAGAATGAGTACAGCAGGCGGAAGAAAAGTACTGGCCGCGAGAAGAGCAAAAGGAAGAAAGAGATTATCAGCTTAGGCCACATATTCTGTGGTCTTTTCTTTCCTCTGGGGGTATTAGCTGATCTCTTGTATATGATTGATTTATGGAGGAAAGGATTTGAAATCCAGAGGTTCAGAGTATGATTTTTTCAGAATCATTGAAGAAAAACAGAGATTTTCAGAATGTTTATAAATATGGAAAATCTTATGCAAACAGATTACTGGTTATGTACATACTGAAAAATAACTCCGGAAAGAACAGATTTGGTATTTCGGTCAGTAGAAAAGTAGGCAACAGTGTGGTGAGACATCACATTACAAGATTATTGAGGGAAAGCTACAGACTGCATGAAGAGATGTTTCATAGTGGTTGGGACATTGCAGTCATCGCAAGGGCAGGCGCCAAAAATGCATCATATCACGAAATAAAATCTGCGCTTCTGCACTTGGGACGTCTTCATAATATTATCAAGACAGAAAAGAAGATGGAATCAGATTGAAAAGATTATTGATATTTTTAATAAAATTTTACCAGAAGGCAATATCTCCGACGAAGATAACGAAATGTCCATATTATCCGACCTGCTCCTGTTATGGTCTGGAAGCAGTGCAGAAATATGGAGCTTTAAAGGGAGGAGCTCTTGCTGCGTGGAGAATTCTGAGATGTAACCCGTTTTCAAAGGGAGGTTATGATCCGGTTCCATGATCCAGGAGGAAAAAGAATGGATTCCTTATTGATTTTGACACAGGGCGCTAGTGGTATTTTAAGACCCATTGCAAGATTACTGGGTCTTCTGATGAATGGTATATATATGTTCCTGGAAAATTTTTTGAATATCCAGAATATCGCTCTGACAATTATTATTTTTACAGTTGTGATCTATCTTTTTATGCTTCCTCTGACTTATCAGCAGCAGAAGTTTTCAAAGATGTCACAGATTATGAATCCCGAAATTCAGAAGATTCAGAAAAAATATAAAAACAGAAAAGATTCTGCATCTGTACAGGCCATGAATGAAGAAACCCAGGCCATTTATAAGAAATATGGTGTGAATCCTTCCGGAAGCTGTATTTTTATGGTTATCCAGCTGTTGATTCTGATCCCTCTGTACCGTGTGATATACAGTGTGCCAGGTTACGTAGACCAGGTAAAGAATACTTTTGACAGTGTTGTCACGAACATTATGAATACAGATGGTTATCAGGATACTATGAACAGTTTTCTGTCAACTGTATCAGATGGAAATCCTGTGTTCCGGGGAATCAGTTTGAATTTTGACGGTTCTTCAACGGATGCCTATAATTCTATTATTGATGTTCTTTACAGATGTACATCGGATAACTGGCAGCTTTTGTCTGATACTTTCAGTGGTTTTAGTGATATAATCATTAATACGCAGGCTACGGTAGAGAATTTTAATAATTTTCTGGGTGCAAGTATTGTTTATTCTCCGAAAACGCTTATTACAACAAGTTTTAATGAAGGACACTTTCTGTTGATTGCTGTCGCGATCCTTATTCCGGTTATTTCTGCGGGAACCCAGCTTCTGAACATACGTCTGATGCCCCAGCAGAATGCAGGGGGACAGCAGGAGGCTATGGCGGCACAGATGAAGATGATGAATTATTTTATGCCGATTTATTCTTTCTTCATTGTATTTTTCCTTCCGATCGGCGTGGGCGTTTACTGGATTGCCGGCGCTCTGATCCGTTTTGTACAGCAGCTTCTTATTAACAGGCATTTTGATAAAATTGATATGGTTCAGCTTGTGAAGAAAAATGAAGAGAAGGCTGAGAAGAAAGCAAAGAAGAAAGCAGAAAAGAAGGGAGTTTCCGGAGATAAAATCGCCAGCGCGGCCAGAATTAACACCCGTCAGATTGATGCTCCGAAGCAGAAATCCATGGCGGAAAAGGCGAATTCCGTTTCCAGATCTTCTTCCGGACAGGATAAAGCCATAAAGTATAAAAAAGGAAGCATGGCGGAAAAAGCCAACAGGGTAAAAGAGTTTAACGAGAAGAATTCAAGATAGCCGGGAGGAGAAAGGTATGGAATTCATTGAAGTTACAGGAAAAACTGTTGAAGACGCGATTACAGAGGCACTGGTAAAGCTTGGGGCGACGAGCGATCAGATTGAATATGAGGTGATTGAAAAAGGAAGTTCCGGATTTCTGGGATTCAACAGCAGACCGGCAAAGATTAAGGCGAGAAAAAAGTTTACTTCGGAAGATATAATAAGAGATTTTCTGACTAAAGTTTTTCATGCCATGAAGATAGAAGTTGAAATTATTATTAAACAGTCCGAAGAAGAGGAAAATGTTTTTGATGTTGAACTGAAGGGGGACGATATGGGAGTGCTGATCGGAAAACGGGGACAGACCCTTGATTCCCTCCAATATCTGACGAATCTTGCCATCAACAGACAGGTAGACGACTATATTAAGGTGAAGCTGGATACGGAAGATTACAGGAACAGGCGTAAAGAGACGCTGGAAAATCTGGCGAAAAATATTGCCTATAAAGTAAAAAGGACAAAGAAAAGTGTTTCTCTTGAGCCTATGAACCCATTCGAGAGAAGAGTGATACACTCTGCCTTACAGAATGATCACTATGTTACTACACACAGCGAGGGAGAGGAGCCTTACCGGCATGTAGTTGTCACCTTAAAAAAAGAAGCAAACTTTAACGGAAATAACAGGAAAAATAATTATCATAAGAGACAGCCAAGACAGTAAAAAAATGTCCCATTCCAGAGTGATTA
>CAYLWI010000047.1:0-15479 GCA_964387345.1 uncultured Eubacterium sp.
TTTCTGCTAGAAACAAAAAAATAGATCATATATCATGCATAATATCACAATATCTGGAGATAATACCAGTATATGGAATTTGTCAAAAAAATGCAAGGGGAAAAAACAGAAAATGCATATTTCAGAAAAAAGAATCATTATGTTAAGAAAATAACGATAAAAAATGAAGGATGTGATTCGAAAAAATTCATACAGGGAGCAAAAACAGAGGGAAAATCACGTAAAAACCTCGAAAAATGAAAGTAATAAAAAAGAATGATTCAGAGCGGCGCGTTCCGGAATCATTGCAATAAAACCAGGGGATGTCTGTAATCGGAAGGAATCCGGCAGCCGGATCTGGAAAAAACCATGCGGTTGTAAATATCAGAAGCTGCCAGATCCAGATCAAGCAGACGGCGGCGGCCTTCATCCAGTGAGGAGCAATCCCTGGCCAGATGCATCAGAACCGGAATCCTGCTGCGGGAGCTGATTTCTTTGATCAGAGGCGCAGCATTTTTGCGGAAGCCCAGGACGCGGGCATAGGGAGCGTACTGATATCCGGATGCCAGAAGAAGATCCTCCCGCCGTATATCCAGCATAACCTGGGTAAAATAACGGCTGACAGCGGTATATGTCTGGTTTTTTGATTTTACCAGAAGAATAAACTGTTCCCAGTTATCAAATTGCTCCAGCAGCCGGACTGTCCGGCTGGCAAGATCTTTATTTCCGGTGCCGAAAGAAGCGGCAATATCCTTTTTCTCCCGGAATGCATAAAAAAGAAGATCGGAAAAATCGTTTTCCCGGAGAAAACGGTTTTCCCGGCCGGCCTGGAGAAGCTGCGGTATTATATCCGGGGGAATCTGTCCTGCCAGCGCGGAATCCGGAACTTCTGACGGATCTCCGGATTTCAGGAGATATTTCCGGATTGCGGTGGCGGAAGAGAGGGATTCCGAAAGATCTGTACTGTTGTAGTCAGCTCCCTTCCGGGGGATCCTGCAGGAGGTCATCCGGCAGTGAAACTTCAGAAGCGACTTCTGATATTCCAGACCAAGAATATTATTTGGCCTGGAGAGAAGAGGTACGATCTGCTCTGCTCCCGCGTCCGGGGAAGAATCCAGAACGGAAAGGACGGCGGCTTCTCTTGCCTTTGGAAAACTCATTCCCTGTTTTAAGAATGTGGAAAGCGCCTGCCTGTATTCTGCCGGTTCTCCGGCGAGAAGACGGGCGGTCCACAGGAAGAGAGCGTCATTACAGGTATCCTCGCAGCCGAAACTCAGGGTATCTGTTACGCCCAGCTTTTCAAGCAGACAGACGCCTCCGGCGGCAAAGCCCTCTGCGCTGGAGAGGGCTGTTGTGACAGGAAGCTCAAGTACAAGGTCGGCTCCTCCCCTCAGAGCCATGACTGTCCGCTCATATTTATCCAGAAGGGCAGGCGCGCCTCTCTGGACAAAATCCCCACTGACCGCAGCTATGATGAAATCCGCGCCGGTCTGTCTCCGGGTTTCTTCTATATGATACTGATGTCCGCAGTGGAAGGGATTGTATTCCGCGATGATTCCTGCTGTATGCATGCCAGATCCTTCTTTCTTTTATTTATACCATTTCCGCGATATGATACAGGAGCTTTTCTGAATCTTCCCAGCCAAGGCAGGGATCCGTAATGGATTTTCCGTAAATATGGGATCCGATTTTCTGATTTCCGGGTTCGATATAGCTTTCTACCATGACTCCTTTAACCAGGGAATGGATATCAGCGGAAATTTTACGGTTGTGCATGACTTCATCTACAATACGGATCTGTTCCATATATTTTTTGTTGGAATTGGAGTGATTGGCGTCAACGACACAGGCCGGATTTGCCAGATCCATCGTTTCGTACATTTCATAAAGGCGGATCAGATCTTCATAGTGGTAGTTTGGTATGGCGACGCCCCGTTTATTTACTGCGCCTCTGAGAACCACATGGGCCAGAGGGTTTCCGCTGGTATCTACTTCCCAGCCCCGGTGGACAAAATGGTGAGGGCGCTGGGCGGCATATACGGAATTCAGCATGACAGAGTAATCACCGCTGGTAGGATTTTTCATGCCGCTGGCCACGTCAAAACCACTGACCGTCAGACGGTGCTGCTGATCCTCCACGGAACGGGCGCCGATGGCGACATAGGAGAGAAGATCGTCAATATAATCCCAGTTCTCCGGATAGAGCATTTCGTCTGCCGGTGAGAGGCCGGTCTCCTGAATGGCCCGGAGATGAAGCTTGCGTACGGCTATAAGTCCGGCAATCATGTCGG
Source organism: uncultured Eubacterium sp. (assembly GCA_964387345.1). GTDB lineage: Bacteria > Bacillota > Clostridia > Lachnospirales > Lachnospiraceae > Eubacterium_I. Next base: position 2,271 of record CAYLWI010000047.1, read on the forward strand.
GCTTTGCTTCCGGATCCGGCTGGGTAGCGATGCCTTTGTAGCCTTCTCCTGTGGTCCGCGGCTTATTGGTATAAATCCGGGGGATCAGGATCAGCCTGTCCCTGGTCTGCTCATTGACTTTTGCAAGCCGGTGAATATAATCCATGACAGAGGTTTCATTGTCAGCAGAGCATGGTCCGATGACCACAAGGAATTTGTCGGATTCCCCCTTTAATACGGCGCTGATTTCGGCGTCGCGGGCTTTCTTTACTGCCCGGAGCTCCTCTGAGAGAGGAAACTCCTTCTTGATCTGCGCGGGGGTGGGAAGTTCTTTTAAATATGTCAAACTCATAATACAGCCTTCTTTCTATTAAAAAATGATTTATTTTCCGGAAAAGTATTTCTCCCGTATGATCTCTACCGGCATTTTCCGGCCTGTCCAGCATTCAAAGGAAGCGGCTCCCTGGAAGAGAAGCATATACATGCCGTTAAAAACCGGGCATCCGCAGGACTCTGCCATCTGATACAGCCGGGTTTTCCGGGGATTGTAAATGATGTCGCTGACAATCAGCTCCGGATGAAGCAGGGATGCGTCCGGAATGGGACAGCCGGCTTCATGGGGAGCCATGCCGACATTGGTGGCATTGACCAGGATACCGCTGCTGTCCAGGCTCTCTTTCATCTGATGTGTGTCCGCTATGTCATAGACATTTACATGGCAGGAAGTGCTGCCCGTAACTTTTTCCGCAAAAGACAGCGTCTCTGCAAAGGCCTCCGGCCGGTTCCGGCGGAACAGGTCAATCTCAGCGACCCCGTCAAGGGCTGCCTGGGTGACGATAGCGGTGGCGGCGCCCCCTGCCCCGAGCATAGTCATTTTTTTCCCGATAATATCGTATCCGGCGTCTTTGACGGATTCCATGAAGCCGGCGCCATCGGTGGTGTGGCCGGTGAGCCTGCCGTCTTTTACAATTACGGTATTACATGCGCCTGCAATGCGGGCGGCGGGAGTGAGCTCATCCATGAACTCCAGAACCGGCACTTTATAGGGCATGGTTACATTGAAGCCGCAGACGCCGATTGCCTTCAGTCCGCTTACTGCTGTTTTAAGATCGCCATATTTCCCCGGATCAAAAGCCAGGTAAACATAGTCGAGATCCAGCTGGCGGAAGGCTTCGTTGTGCATCTGGGGAGATATACTGTGTGCCACCGGACTTCCAATGAGACCGGTCAGGCGCGTTCTGCCTGTTATTTCCATAAAATAGTATCCTTTCTCCGGGAATATCCCGATGGCTGCCAGACGTGTGATACGGAAGCGGCCGCCAGGTAAACTACAATTAGAATATCATAAAACATCGAATAAATAAAGTCAATGTCTTGCGCCATTCTGCCGAATATTATATACTAAAGCAGGTGAAAAAACAGTACAGATTTCGGGATATCTGTCTGGAAGGAGAAGGGGAAGGATAATGCAGGAACCGTTTGAGATAAAGGGATTACAGATCGGAGAGGGGCGCCCGGTGATCTGTGTGCCTGTAATAGAGACTGAAGCAGAGAGGATTGTTGCGAAGTTCCGGGAATTGACCGGAAAACAGGTGCAGATGATAGAATGGAGGGCAGACTGCTTTGCGGATGCGGGGGAGCCGGATCGTGTAAGGGCAGTGCTGACGGAGATCTGTCCCCTTGTCCGGGAGACTGCTGTCCTTTTTACCTTCCGCACGAAAAAGCAGGGCGGAAACGGACGTCTGCCGGAGAAGCAGATCCTGTATCTCAATGAGATCGCGGCAAAAAGCGGCGCTGTGGATATCATTGACCTGGAGTTTTTTGAGGCTTCCCGGCCGGAAAAGGAGATCCGCAGGTTTCAGCGGATGGGAGTCCGGGTGATTGCATCCCATCATGATTTCCAGGGGACGCCGGATGACCGGATCCTGCATATGCTGATGGATCAGATGCAGCAGGGCGGGGCAGATGTGGCGAAGCTGGCGGTGATGCCCCGGAGCAGGGATGATGTAATCCGTTTGCTGAAGGTGACGAGTGATACGAAGCAGAAATATCCTTCCCTTCCGGTTGTAACGATGTCCATGGGCGGCATGGGAGTGATCAGCAGGATTGCCGGAGAGGCTTTTGGTTCCTGTATTACGTTCGGGGCAGATGGCGCCGGATCGGCGCCGGGGCAGATGCAGGCGGAACGTCTGGCTGATGTCCTGGATGCAGTTCATGAAAGCATGTCCTGACAGACGGGAGCCGGACAGTATTTGAAAAACAGAGGAGATGAAGAGATGGAGCAGCATATTTTTCTGATTGGATTTATGGGAACAGGGAAGAGTACTGTTTCAAGAAAGCTGGGAGGTATGCTGCATGCCAGGGAAATTGATATGGATCAGGCCATTGTCGCGGAGAACGGCATGAGCATTCCCGAAATGTTTGAACAGTCCGGGGAGGAATATTTCCGGGACAGGGAAACAGAGATGCTCCAGAAGCTTTCCGGGGAGTCCCCGGCCATTATTTCCTGCGGCGGCGGAACCGTGCTCAGACCGGAGAATGTCAGAATCATGAGAGCCTGCGGGAAGATTGTTCTGCTGACTGCTTCCCCGCGGACTGTCTTTACGCGGGTGAGACACGGCAAAGAAAGACCGGTCCTGAATGGTCATATGAATATAAAGTATATTGCGCGGCTGATGGAGAAGCGGCGTCCCGCATATGAGTCAGCCTGTGATGTAAAAGTTTCCACGGATCATAAGACCCCGGAAGCAATTGCGGAGGAGATCCTGGAGCTCTGTGGTTTTACCGGCCGGAACAGTTTTTAAAAGCCGTCTTTGCGGATGATTAGTAATACAGAAAAATCTGGTTAAAATTAATGCAAAAGATAATTTAAAAGCAGAGGTAGTATATGCTGGTTTTTAGAAGATTCATTTTTACGTTGCTGGCTTCCATGGTGCCTGCCGTTGAGGTCAAGGGCGCGATTCCTTTTGGCATGGCGCTGGGACTGGAGGCGTGGATGGCCTATGTGGCGGCTCTCCTCGGGAGCGGAGTTATAGTCTGTTTTCTGGCTTTTATCACAAACTGGTTTTATCGTTTCTGTAAGGAGCGGGATTATTTAAAGAGGTTTATTGGCTGGATGGATAAAATTACCAGCAAAAACGCGGATAAGATTCAGAAATTCGGTCCGTTGGCCATTTTTATTTATGTGGCGGTTCCTGTTCCGGGTACAGGCGCCTGGACTGGATCCATTATAGCAGGGGTGATTAATCTGAAGCCGCGCAGCATAATCATCAGTGTATGCTGTGGGAATCTGGTTTCGGGACTGATTATGGTTCTGCTGAGCAGCGGTGTGTTTACACTGATCCAGATCATTTAAATTTTTTCTTGCTAAACAAAAGGAAATGTGCTATTATAATTTTTGCGCATGCGCAGGCAACTGTAGTCTAACGGATAGAACGCAGGACTCCGACTCCTGTAATGTGGGTTCGATTCCCGCCAGTTGCATATGAAAGATCCCCGGGGATACTGAGATACAGTGTTTCCGGGGTTTTTTACAAGGTTATGGATTTTACCGGAGGAACGATGGAAGAGAAAAAGACGGCAGTTCTGGTAGTCAGCTTTGGCACCAGCTATGAGAATACAAGGAAGAAAACCCTGGATGTGATCGGGAGGGAGATGCAGGAAGCGTATCCCCAATGGCTCTTTTACCAGGCCTGGACCAGCGGTATGATACGGAAGAAAATTCAGATGCGGGACGGTATTTTTATCCCCGGTGTGGAACAGGCCCTGGAACAGATGCGGCAGGACGGAATCCGCCGGATCGCGGTACAGCCGACCCATATGGTGAATGGATCTGAGTATGGAAAGCTATGCAGGGAGGTTTCTTCGGTGCAGGATCAGTTTGACAGAATCTGTATCGGGAAGCCTCTGTTGACGGAACCGGAGGACTGTGACTGTGTTCTGGAGGAACTGGCGTCACAGATTCCGGTGACAGAACGGGAAGCCCTTGTACTGATGGGGCATGGTTCCCGGCATTATGCTAATTACGTTTATGCTGCCCTGAATTACAGGCTTCGGGAGCTGGGACATCAGAATATTTATATCGGGACAGTGGAAGCCTGGCCTTCCCTGGAGTCTGTTCTGGGGAGCGTACGGCGGCAGGAACCGGAAAAGGTTGTTCTTGCTCCATTTCTTATGGTTGCCGGAGATCATGTTGTCAATGATCTTGCGGGGGAGCAGGCTGATTCATGGAAAAGCGCTTTTGAGGCTGAGGGGTATCAGACAGAGTGTGTGACGCGCGGACTCGGAGAGTATCCCGGAATCCGTCGTATTCTGATGGAGCATCTGCGGGAAACAGTGAGCGGACTGGAAGGTATGCCTGGAAATGACTTTATGGGACAGAACAGTATGGAATAACGGAGAGGGAGCAGGAAGATGGGAATTGAGATGACTGGCATAGATCACAGCATGGCCGGGATTGATGATCGTATGATCTTTTCGTTTACGAAAAAGAGTATGCGGGAGCTTCTGGAATATATGAAAACAGTGCCGGGTGTGGCCGGGTGTGTCATGATTTCTACCTGCAACCGGATGGAACTCTGGGTTTCCACAGAACCGGACTGGGAAGGGAATCTGTATGATATTCTCTGTGAGGTAAGGCAGGTTCCGCCGGAGATTTACCGGAAATATTTTGTGTTCCGGCAGGAGAGGGAGGCGGTGGAGCATCTGTTCCGTCTGGCGGCAGGGCTGGAGTCCAGAATCCTGGGGGAGGATCAGATTCTGACCCAGGTAAGGGAGGCCCTGGCTTTTTCCAGAGAAAATTATGCGGCGGATCATGTGCTGGAGACGTTGTTCCGGCAGGCGGTGACAGCAGGTAAAAAGGTGAAGACAGAGGTGGCGCTGCCTGCTGCCGACCAGTCTGTGGTACATACTGCCATACGACAGCTGAAGATGAAGGGATTTGTTTTTGAAGGAAAAAACTGTCTGGTGATAGGAAACGGCGTTATGGGAAAGCTGGCGGCAACGCTGCTGAGGGCGCAGGGAGCGGATGTGACGGTGACCGTCAGGCAGTACCGCAGCGGCGTTGTGGAGATTCCCGGGGGATGCCGGAGAATTGATTATGGAAGAAGAATGGAAGTGCTGCCGGAATGTGACTGCGTGGTCAGCGCGACGGTCAGTCCCAATTATACGCTGACCCGGGAGCTGGTGCGGGACGTGTTAAAAAAGCCGGCGCTCCTGCTGGATCTGGCTGTTCCGCGGGATATTGACCCCGGTATAGGGGAGCTGCCGGGGGTACATCTGTATGATATTGACAGTTTCCGGGAAGAAGCCCGCAGCGGAGAGCAGATGCAGGCAATTCGCGGGGCAGAGAAGCTGATTGCGGAACAGATGGAAGATTTCTCCGCCTGGTATGAGTGTCTGGATGTGATGCCGGTAATCGGAAGAATAAAGGAAGAGATTGCGGAGGATCTGCTGCGGCGGCTGGTAAAGCGGCTGAGGGAACTTCCGGTAAATGAGGAATGCAGAAAAAAGCTGGAGGCAGATATCGGGGCGGCGGCTGTCCGGACCGTGAATAAGATGTTGTTCGGACTCCGGGACAGGCTGGAACAGCGGACTTTCCGGGAATGTCTGGACAGTATGAACGGGATTTACCGGGGAGGAGAAGAGTGAAACAGAAAATTGTCATAGGAAGCCGTGAAAGCAGACTTGCGGTGATACAGTCTGAAATGGTAGAAAAATATATCCGGGAACAGAATCCGGAGCTGGAGGTGGAGCTCCTCACCATGAAAACAACCGGCGACAGGATTTTAAACCAGTCCCTGGAAAAAATCGGAGGGAAGGGACTGTTTGTGAAAGAACTTGACCGGGCTCTGAGAGAGGGAAGGTCAGATCTTTCGGTACATAGCCTGAAGGATGTTCCTATGGAGCTTCCGGAGGATCTTCCGCTGATCGGATATTCCCGGCGGGAGGATCCCAGGGATGTGCTGGTTCTGCCGGAAGGGGAAAAAGAAATTGATTTTTCAAAACCGGTGGGATGTTCCAGCCGCCGGAGAATGATCCAGTTTGGCAGGATGTACCCCCGGGCGCGCTTTGAAGTGATCCGGGGAAATGTGCAGACCAGGCTGAGAAAGCTGGATGAAGGAAGGTATTCCGCTGTGATTCTCGCGGCAGCGGGCCTGAAGCGTCTGGGACTGGAGGCGCGGATCAGCAGATATTTTTCGGTGGAGGAGATGATTCCCGCCGCCGGACAGGGGATTCTGGCAGTGCAGGGAAGAGCCGGAGCGGATTATGGTTTTCTCGCGGGATATTCCGATCCGGAAGCGGCGGCCTGCGCAAGGGCGGAGCGGGCTTTTGTCCGGAGTCTCGGGGGAAACTGCTCCACTCCTGTGGCGGCATATGCGAGGCAGGAGGAAGGCAGACTGATTCTGTCAGCCCTGTATTATGAAGAAGCAACAGAAAGACTGTGGGAAGGCAGGGAGTCGGGAGCGGCGGAAATGCCCGAGATGGTGGGAGAGAAGCTGGCGGAGCGTTTCGGGAAAACATGTTCCGGACTGTGAATATTATTATGAAAGACAGAAAAAACATGACTGATGCAAGAGATATAGAAAAACAGGGACAGGGAAAAGTCTGGCTGGTGGGAGCGGGACCCTCGGATCCCGGTCTGTTTACGCTGAAGGGAAAGCTGGCGCTGGAGCAGGCGGAGGTCGTTGTATATGACGCCCTGGCGGGACAGGGGATTTTATCCATGATTCCCAGGGAGGCCCGCCGGATCTATGTGGGGAAACGGTCTTCCCGGCATACCATGTCCCAGGAAAGTATAAATGAATTGCTGGTAAGCGAAGCCCTGGCAGGCAGGCGGGTGGTACGTCTGAAGGGCGGCGATCCGTTTCTTTTTGGCAGAGGCGGCGAGGAAGCGGAAGCCCTGGCCAGAAATGGGATACCGTTTGAGATTGTTCCCGGAATTACGTCTGCTGTTGCGGTTCCCGCTTATCAGGGGATTCCGGTTACCCACCGGGATCTGTGCTCTTCCCTGCATATTGTAACCGGACACAGGAGGGCGGGAACTCCCTGTGATATTGATTTTGAAGCTCTGGTACGTGCCGGCGGAACCATGGTGTTTCTGATGGGAGCGGCCGCTCTTGGAGATATCTGCCGGGGACTGCTGGAGGGCGGGATAAAGCCGGATACTCCGGCCGTTCTCCTGATGGAAGGGACAACGGCTCACCAGCAGAGGATTACAGCGACAGTTTCTACGCTGGAGGGGGAGGCCCGGAAAAGAGAAGTCCGGACGCCGTCGCTGATTGTTGTCGGAGAGGTATGCGCTCTGGCAGACAGGTTTGCCTGGTATGAAAAGCTCCCTCTGGCAGGAGTGAAGGTGGCCCTTACCCGGCCGGGAGAAGGGATGGCCGGAATGGCCCTGAAACTGCGGAACCTGGGGGCGGAAGTGCTGGAGGCGCCTGCCATCAGGATTTTAAAAAGAGAACCTGATATCCCGCTTGTTAAGGCGCTCCAGGAGATTGATACTTTCCAATGGCTGGTATTTACCAGTCCGGCCGGCGTGCGGATTTTCTTTGAGGAGATGAGAATAACAGGCGCGGATATCAGAAAACTGGGCCGGATCCGGATTGCCGTGATTGGAAGAGGCTCTGCGGCGGAACTGGAAAAACGGGGGATTTTCCCCGATCTGGTGCCGGAGATTTATGACGGCGTCCATCTGGGGAAAGCGCTGGCCATGGAGACCGGACCGGGAGACAGGATTCTGATTCCGCGGGCGGCTGCGGGGAACCAGGAGCTGGTCCGGGCATTGCCGGGAAGAGTAATAGAAGATATTCCCATCTATGATACTGTTTTTGAAGAGGAATGCCCTGTAAACTGGAAGGATGAACTGGAAGGCGGCAGAACAGATTATGTCATGTTCACCAGCGCGTCAACAGTAAAAGGTTTTGTGCATGCCGCGGGAAGGATGGATTTTTCCGCGGTGCGGGCAATCTGTATCGGGACACAGACCCGGCAGGCTGCGGATGCAGCCGGAATGCGGACCTGGCAGGCAGAGAAAGCGGACGTGGACAGTATGATTGACTGCCTGCTGCGGGCTCATGCAGAAGAAGCAGGGAAGGAAACAGATATTTTCTGACAGAGAAGGAGGCAACCCTATGGATTTGAAAATCAGACCCAGAAGACTGCGGCATGGAGAAAATCTGAGAAAGATGGCGCGGGAGACGCGGATGGATCCGTCGGCTCTGATTTATCCGGTTTTTATCCGGGAAGGAAGCGGTATTACAGAGGAGATCAGCGCCATGCCCGGCCAGTACCGTTACAGTGTGGACACTATGGGACGGAAGCTGGAGTCTCTGCTGGATGCCGGCGTTACCAGCGTAATGTTTTTCGGGATTCCGGATCACAAGGATGAGAAAGGCAGCGGGGCTTACGATGAAAATGGGATTGTGCAGCGGGCCCTGCGCAGGGCAAAGGCAGATTTTCCGCAGTTGTATCTGATTACGGATGTGTGTATGTGTGAATACACTTCCCATGGTCACTGCGGTGTACTCTGCGGACATGAGGTTGACAATGATGAGACACTGAAGCTGCTGGCGAAGACGGCCCTTTCCCATGCAGAGGCCGGAGCAGATATGGTGGCGCCTTCCGATATGATGGATGGCCGTGTGGCTGCCATCCGGGAAATTCTGGACGGTCACGGATACATAAATACTCCCATTATGTCTTATGCAGTAAAGTATGCCTCGGCGTTTTACGGCCCTTTCCGGGAAGCGGCGGGGTCAGCGCCTTCTTTCGGAGACCGGAAGAGCTATCAGATGGATTATCATAACAGCCGGGAAGGAATCAGGGAAGCTCTTCTCGACGTACAGGAGGGAGCAGATATCATTATGGTAAAGCCCGCCATGTCTTATCTGGATATGGTGGCAAAAATAAAGAATGAAGTCCGGGTTCCGGTGGCTTCTTACAGTGTCAGCGGCGAGTACGCCATGATAAAAGCCGGGGCAAAGCTTGGATATATTGATGAGGAAAAGATTATCTGTGAAACGGCAGTTTCCGCTTTCCGGGCAGGCTGTGATATATACCTGACTTATTTTGCGGAGGAAATTGCGGGATATATGAGAGAGGGAAAGATAGGGTAGGAAAAGTCATGACAAAATCAGAAGAATTATTTCAGCGTGCATGTAAAGTGATACCCGGCGGAGTGAATAGTCCCGTCCGGGCCTTTGGTTCTGTGGGCGGCGCCCCGCGTATGATTGCGTCGGCTGACGGCGCCTATATGACGGATGAAGATGGAAACCGGTACCTGGATTTTGTCGGTTCCTGGGGACCGATGATTCTGGGACACAACCATCCGGCGGTCCGCGAGGCGGTGATCCGGGCCAGCGAAAATGGCCTGAGTTATGGGGCGGCTACCCGCCGGGAAGTGGAGATGGCAGAGCTGATCTGTGACAATATCCCCAATATTGATATGATCCGCATGGTGAATTCCGGTACGGAGGCAGTTATGAGCGCAATCCGTGCAGCCAGAGGTTTTACCGGAAGAGATAAAATCATAAAATTTACGGGGTGTTATCATGGACACTCCGACGCCCTGCTGGTGCAGGCCGGATCGGGAGTGATGACTGCGGGGATTCCCGACAGCGCGGGGGTTCCGGAGGGGTGTACCAGGGATACCCTGTCTGCCATTTACAATGATGAAGCCTCTGTGCAGAAATTGTTTGACCGGTTTCCGGATGAAATCGCGGCTGTGATTGTGGAGCCTGTGGGCGCCAACATGGGAGTGGTTCCGCCGGAGGACGGATTTCTTTTGTCCCTGCGGAACATCTGCAGCAGATATGGCGCGGTGCTGATTTTTGACGAAGTAATTACGGGATTCCGTCTGGGATTTTCGGGAGCCCAGGGGTATTTCGGAGTGGACGCCGATCTTGTGACCTATGGGAAAATCATAGGCGGCGGAATGCCTGTAGGGGCTTACGGCGGGAAACGCGAAATTATGGAGTGTGTCGCGCCGCTGGGATCTGTTTATCAGGCAGGAACTCTCAGCGGCAATCCTGTGGCCATGGCGGCAGGACTGGCGCAGCTTACGATATTGAAAGAACACCCGGAAATTTATACAGCCCTGAATCAGAAGGGAGCCTGGTTCTTTGGAGAAATCCAGAAGATTCTCGGGGAGAACGGAGGGAATGCTGTGGCTAATTACTGCGGCTCTCTCGGGAATATTTTCTTTACAGATTCCCCGGTCGTCAATTATGAGACGGCAAAGCGTTCTGACACCGGAAAATATGCGGATTATTTCAGATATATGATGGAGTCCGGCGTTTATCTGGCGCCTGCCCAGTTTGAGGCAATGTTCCTCTCCGCGGCCCATACGGCCGGGGAACTGGAACGGGTTCTGGAACTGATCCGGAAGTATTTTCATAAGTGAGGGAAAGAGATACCATGTATTTTCCTTTATATGTAGATCTGACAGAAAAAAATATACTGTTTGCGGGCGGAGGCAGTGTCGCGGCCCGTCGTGTGAAAAAACTGCTTGGTTTTGCAGAGCATATTACAGTGATATCCCCGGAGTTCGCGGATGTGTTTGGAGAAATAGACAGCTGTAAGGAAGTCTGCCTGATACAGAGAAGATTTGATTTCTGCGATCTGGAAGGAAGAGATCTGGTTTTTGCGGCTACTGATGATCCGGAATTAAACCGGAAGATCTGTAAGGCCTGCAGAGAACGGGGGATCCCCGTGAATGTGTGCAGTGATCAGACGCTGTGTGACTTCCAGTTCCCCTCTGTAGTTCTGGACGGCGATATTGTGATCGGAGTTAATGCCTCCGGGAAAAACCACCGAAGGGTAAAACAGGTAAGAGAGGAACTGGAAAGATATTTCAATTCAGCTTCAGATCTCCATCCTTCACCCAGCCGAGCTTTTTCTCAGCCTGGTAAAAGATCCAGCTCAGAATACCCGGGAGAATGAAGCAGATGAGGATCAGCCCGGTCCAGTCCATGGCAGTGATGGTTTTTCCCTCAGCGACCCATCCGGTATAGATACCGATCTGCCCCACCAGACCGCAGGTCCCCATTCCGGAAGAAACGGGTTCGCCATTCATTTCCAGATGGAAGACACAGGTGGCAATGGGGCCGGTGATGGCGCTTGCCAGGATTGGCGCAATCCAGACTCTCGGGTTCCGGACAATATTTCCCATCTGCAGCATGGAAGTGCCGATTCCCTGGGAGACCAGACCGCCCCAGCGGTTTTCTTTGAAAGAAATGACGGCAAAGCCGATCATCTGGGCGCAGCATCCGGCGACTGCGGCGCCTCCTGCCAGTCCGGTCAGACCAAGAGCCGCGCAGATGGCGGCAGATGAAATCGGCAGTGTCAGCGCGATACCTACCAGTACAGAAACAGCGATTCCCATGAAGAAGGGCTGCAGTTCGGTAGCGTACATGATGACGCTTCCCACCCAGTTTGCCGCTGCTCCGATGGCCGGGGCAATCAGGGTAGAAAGAACCACGCCCGAAAATATAGTGGCTGCCGGGGTGATCAGAATATCTATTTTTGTTTCTTTGGAGACTGCTTTTCCGCATTCGGACGCCACAATGGCGATAACAAGTACGGCCAGCGGTCCTCCGGCGCCGCCCAGTTCATTGGCTGCGCTTCCCACGGCAATCAGTGAGAAAAGTACCAGGGGCGGACATTTCAGCGCATAACCGATGGCGCAGGCCATGGCAGGACCGGACATGGCGGAGGCAAAGCTGCCAATGGTTTCCAGATACGGAATTCCTGCCTGCTGTCCGATGGTGCTGATGATAGTTCCGATCAGAAGAGTACAGAATAATCCCTGGGCCATTGCGCCCATGGCGTCAATAAAATAGCGTTTTAAAGATATTTCAATATCTTTTCTTTTCAGAAAGGCTTTTATTTTTCCCATATTTTATCTCCCTTTTAAAAATTTCAGATATACCGGAATGACAGGAATATCTTTCCAGTATAAAATATACAGGTGTATTGACACGTGTATATTTGCATAGGGTTTATTTTAACAGAATCCGCATGAATTGAAAAGAGGCGAATAGTAATATTTTCATGAATTGTTTATAATTATGGCAGATTGTTTTCTTGCGTAACAGGTATGATTATGATAAAATATTTGCGCAAATAGGAAACCGCATTTTGTGTTTTTTTATAGAAGAATATTGTTTGTGATTCCGGCAGGTATCTGCCGCGGAAAGGGAGTTTTGATATGTCAGATCAGGGGAAAAGAAATGTGACAGAAGATCAGGGAGAAAAGGTTGCTGCTTCTGATCAGGATAGAGCGGAAGAAACAGTGAAAAAAGAAGAGTCCGGCGATATGACCGGGGAAATGATGAATCAGGAGGGTAACGGACCGGAACAGGAAGAGCTGGAGTTTATTACTCATGAATCTGTGCGGGATAAGTCAAAAATGGCCGAGGGAACAGAGATAGAGGATGAGATGATTTCCCGGAAAAAGACGAAGCGCAGAAGTGTGGATGCCGACGCCGCCCGGGTTGAAAAGGTCCAGAAGATCGCGAAAAAGAATCTGCATCTGATTATAGCAGGAGCAGTGGTTGTTGTAGTGGGCATCTGTCTTCTTGTTTTCGGGGTGAGACAGGCCATGGAAAGGCGGGCCGAGGAGAACCGTAACCAGTCTTTGTCTTCCCAGGAATATGAAAAGGATGAAAATGAACAGGTGAACGAACTGGTCACTGCGTATTATAATTGTTATGCAGATGGTGATACAGAGTCAATTTCCGGATATGCTTATCCCATGTCAGACGCTGAGAAGAGTTATATCCAGATGTATTCAGAATATGTAGAGGAATACCAGGATATTGTCTGCTACACAAAAACAGGGGCAGAGGATGGATCTTACATTGTGTCAGCGACATTTAATGTAAAGTATCAGGATGTGGATACGGTCGCGCCGGGAATGGATTTCTTTTATGTGCGCACAGACAATGAGGGAAACCTGTATATTGATAATATTTACAGTCCCTTTAATCTGGTGTATCAGGAGTATGCCCTGGATCAGGAGATTGTACAGCTGATTCAGGAGTACGAAGAGGGTGAAGATGTGATTGCCCTGCTGGCCGGCGTGCAGATAAATTATGAGCAGGCGCTGGAAGAGGACGAAGTCCTGAGAACAATGGTGGAAGAGACTCTGGCCAATGCTGTGGATGCATGGAATACTGAATATGAGGCGGCAGCGCAGCAGGAAGAGGAAACGCAGCAGGAAGAAGAAAC
>CAYLWI010000048.1:0-15366 GCA_964387345.1 uncultured Eubacterium sp.
TTTTCGAGCCTGGTAATGCTGTGCATAATATTTTCAGTTCTGACTGGGAAGGGAGTTATTAATGAAAAGAGTTTTACTGAAGCTGAGCGGGGAAGCTCTGGCAGGGAATAAAAAGACAGGTTTTGACGAGCCGACAGTTACAGTAGTGGCGGAGCAGGTGAAGCAGCTGGTGGATCGGGGGATTCAGGTGGGAATCGTGATCGGCGGCGGCAATTTCTGGAGAGGCCGTACCAGCAGGAACATTGACCGTACAAAAGCGGACCAGATCGGGATGCTGGCTACTGTGATGAACTGTATTTATGTTTCAGAGATTTTCCGGTCTGTGGGGATGAAGACGAATGTACTGACTCCCTTTGAGTGCGGATCTTTTACAAAGCTTTTTTCAAAGGACCGGGCGAATAAGTATTTTGAAAAAGGAATGGTTGTATTTTTCGCCGGAGGAACAGGACATCCTTATTTCTCTACAGATACAGCCACTCTGCTCCGGGCCGTCGAGATAGAGGCGGATGTGATCCTTCTGGCAAAGGCGGTGGACGGTGTTTACGACAGCGACCCTAAAGTAAACCCGGATGCTGTGCGGTATGATGAGATTTCTATCCAGGAGGTTATTGACAGACAGCTTGCGGTAGTGGATCTGGCAGCATCGATTCTGGCCATGGAGAATAAAATGCCCATGTATGTGTTTGCCCTCAATGAGGAAAACAGTATTGTCAAGGCGATTTCGGGCGAGTTTAACGGAACAAAGGTAACTGTTTAAATGATATTAATGCACCGGAGGTTTTTAATATGAATGAAATGATACAATCTTTTGAAGAAAAAATGGAGAAATCCTACAGCAATCTTTTAAGCGAATTCGGATCAATCCGGGCTGGCCGGGCAAATCCTCATGTGCTGGATCAGATCCGGGTGGATTATTATGGATCCCCCATGCCGGTCCAGCAGATTGCGAATGTGTCTGTGCCGGAGGCGCGGATGATTCAGATTCAGCCCTGGGAAGCTTCTATGGTAAAGGCAATTGAGAAGGCGATCCTTACTTCAGATCTGGGACTGAATCCCACCAACGACGGCAAGACAATCCGCCTTGTGTTCCCGGAACTGACAGAGGAGCGGCGTAAGGAGCTCTCCAGGGATGTAAAGAAAAAGGGTGAGGGGGCCAAGGTCGCTGTCCGCAATATCCGCCGGGATGCCAATGATTCCCTGAAGAAGCAGGGAAAGGCAGGGGGGATTTCCGAGGATGAAGTGAAGGATCTGCAGGATGAGGTGCAGAAACTGACAGACAAGTACATCGCAAAGATTGATGACGCAGTTGCGGAAAAGACAAAGGAAATTATGACAGTTTAGTGATGCTGTCTTCTCTGGTTCCGGGACTTCATATTGTCCGGTCCGGGAGAAAATGCAGAATAAAACGGGGGCATGGCAGCGCTGTGTCCTCGTCTTTGCGTAGCACCGGGAACCCGCGGCGGTTTCTGTATCATGTGTATATATAAGGGGAAATCATTTATGGAGTTATCAGAATTGAAGATTCCGGCCCACGTTTCCATTATTATGGATGGAAACGGGCGTTGGGCAAAAAAGCGCGGAATGCCGCGCACTTTCGGTCATAAAAAGGGTGCGGAAGTGGTGATGGATATCTGCCAGGACGCAGATGATCTGGGGATAAAGTATCTGACAATTTATGCTTTTTCCACGGAGAACTGGAACAGGCCTTCAGCGGAAGTCCGGACACTGATGCTTCTGTTTGGAAAATATCTGAAGATCTGCTATAACAAAGCCATGGAAAATAATATGTGTGTCCGTATTATCGGGGACAGATCGGCTCTTTCTCCGCAGCTGCAGGAAAGTATCCGTGTCCTGGAGGAGGATACCAGGGAGTTCACCGGATTTCATCTGCAGATTGCCATAAATTATGGCAGCCGGGATGAAATGCTGCGGGCCATGCGGAGAATGATGGAGGATTACAAAGAGGGGAAATTCACCGCACAGGAGCTGGATGAGACCCGTTTTTCCTCCTATCTGGATACTGCGGACATTCCGGATCCGGATCTGATGATCCGCACCAGCGGGGAGCAGCGCCTGTCCAATTATCTGATGTGGCAGCATGCCTACAGCGAGTTTTATTTTACAGATACTGCCTGGCCGGATTTCAACAAGGCTGAGCTTGTGAAGGCTCTGGAGGCCTATACCAGACGGGACAGGCGATATGGGAAAATAACTGAGGAGTAAGAGAATGTTTAAACAAAGACTGATAAGCGGTGTAATTCTGGTTATACTGGCGCTGATTTTTATTATACACGGCGGGTACCTGCTGCTGACTGTTCTGGGAATCATTTCCCTGATCGGAATGTTTGAATTTTACCGGGTTTTTAAAATAGAAAAGACGGTGGGAATCGCAGGTTATATAGCCGCTGTTCTTTATTATCTGAATGTGGCCCTGGGATTTCTCCCGGACATTATGGCGCTGATTATGGGACTTCTGATTGTCTGCATGTGCTTTTTTGTATTTGGCTATCCGAAGTTTCATGCAAATCAGATTATTGCCGCGTTTTTCGGATTTTTTTATGTGGCGGTCATGCTCTCCTGTATTTATCTGACCCGTTCCCTGGACGGAGGACGGTATCTGGTATGGCTGATCTTCCTGTGTTCCTGGGGCTGCGACACCTGTGCCTACTGTGTGGGAATGCTGTTCGGGAAACACAAAATGTCTCCGAAGCTCAGTCCGAAAAAATCTGTGGAAGGAGCCTTTGGCGGCGTGATCGGCGCTGCCGTGCTGACAATGATCTATGGATTTATTTTTAAGGGATATATGGGCGAGGATGCGCCATATATATTTATGATGGCAGGAATCTGTGCCGCAGGCGCGCTCTTGTCCATGGTGGGAGACCTGGCGGCTTCCGCTATTAAGAGAAATTATGAGATCAAGGATTATGGAAAGCTGATTCCCGGACACGGCGGTGTTCTGGATCGTTTTGACAGTGTGATTTTTACCGCGCCGGTCATTTATTTCCTGTCTCTGTATGTAATGGGCGGTCTGGTGTAGACTGTTCCGGAAAGAGGAGCGGCTGTGAGCAGCTGCAGAGGTTAATCATGAAAACAATCGCTATACTTGGTTCCACGGGGTCCATCGGGACCCAGACACTGGATGTGGTGCGTCAGCACAGGGAGGATTTTAAAGTGACGGCCCTGTCTGCCGGAGGAAATATCGCGCTGCTGGAACAGCAGATCCGCGAGTTTCATCCCGCGCTGGTTTCCGTGGGGACAGAGGAAAAGGCGGAGGAATTAAAACTGAAAACGGCTGATCTGAATGTGGAGATTCTGTATGGGATGGACGGCCTCCTGGCCGTGGCCACCCGGGAAGAATCCCGGATTCTGGTGACTGCCATTGTGGGGATGCTTGGGATCCGGCCCACTATTGCGGCTATTGAGGCCGGAAAGGATATTGCTCTGGCAAATAAGGAGACTCTGGTGACAGCGGGGCATATTATTATACCTCTTGCCAGAAAAAATGGCGTGAAGATACTGCCGGTGGACAGCGAACATTCCGCTATCTTCCAGTCGCTGAACGGAGAACGGGAGCATGGCAATGAAATCGATAAGATTCTTCTGACCGCTTCCGGCGGCCCTTTCCGGGGAAAAACAAGAAAAGAGCTGGAAGCTGTCACGCTGCAGGATGCGCTGAAGCATCCCAACTGGTCCATGGGAAGAAAAATCACGGTGGATTCTGCCACGCTTGTCAATAAGGGTCTGGAGGTTATGGAAGCAAAATGGCTTTTTGATGTGGATCTGGACCGGATCCAGGTGGTGGTTCATCCCCAGAGTGTGATTCATTCCATGGTACAGTACCGGGACGGGGCGGTGATCGCCCAGCTGGGAACGCCGGATATGCGTCTGCCGATCCAGTATGCGCTGTATTATCCGGAGCGGAAATTTCTGAATGGCGACCGGCTGGATTTTTACCGTCTGGGGCAGCTGACCTTTGAGGCGCCGGACCTGGAAACCTTTGAAGGACTTTCCCTTGCCCTTACGGCCATGAGGCAGGGCGGAAATAAACCCACTGTGTTTAACGCGGCTAATGAAAAGGCGGTGTCTCTGTTTCTGAAGGAAAAGATCCGTTTTTTGCAGATTCCGGAAATAATCGGGGAGGCGATGGAAGAAATTCCTTATAAAGAGCATCCGGATCTTTCCGATATTCTGGACACGGAACAGTCTGTTTATGAGTTTATAGAAAGCAGGTGGTAGCTTGGTCAAATATATCGTTGCCATCATTTTGTTTGGCGTCATTATCCTTTTTCATGAATGGGGACATTTCCTTCTGGCAAAGGCCAACGGGATCCGGGTGAATGAGTTCTGTCTGGGACTGGGCCCTACGATTGTGGGATTTACCAGAGGCGAGACAAAGTATTCCCTGAAGCTGTTTCCCATAGGAGGCGCCTGCATCATGGAGGGAGAAGATGAGGAGAGTGATGACAGCCGGTCTTTTCAGAAAAAGTCTGTCTGGGCCAGGATCAGTGTTGTAGCGGCCGGTCCTGTTTTTAATTTTATCATGGCCTTCATTTTTTCTGTAATCATTATTGCCTGCATCGGCGTGAATAAGCCTGTGCTTGGAGATGTGGCGGAGGGATCCGCGGCAGAAACTGCCGGACTTCAGGCTGGAGATGAGATTGTAAAGATCAATCATAAAAATATTCATTTTTTCCAGGAAATCAGTATGTATGTATTGTTTCACGACGGGGACACCGTGGAGGTGACTTATGAGCGGGACGGAGAGCGCTATACGACAGAACTGACCCCGGTGTATGATGAGGAAACCGGAGGTTATTTGTACGGCGTTTATTCCAGCCCTGGGTATACAAAACTGGGCCCCTGGGAAACGGTGACCCATGGAGTTTACCAGGTGAAATTCTGGATCCAGTATACCATACGGAGCCTGGAAATGCTGGTGACGAACCAGGTCAGCTTCAATGATCTTTCCGGACCGGTGGGAATTGTGAAAACCATTGGGGATACCTATGAGCAGAGCCTGGAAGACGGATATTTTTATGTGTTTTTAAATATGCTGAATCTGGGAATTCTGCTATCCGCCAATCTGGGAGTGATGAATCTTCTTCCGATCCCGGCGCTGGACGGCGGCCGGCTGGTGTTTCTTGTGATTGAAGCCATCCGGGGCAGGCGGATCAGCAGTGAAAAAGAGGGCATGGTCCATTTTATCGGGCTCATGTGCCTGTTCGGCCTGATGGCGGTCATCATGCTGAATGATGTAAGAAAATTATTTATCTGATAGATTGTAACCAGGCCGCTGTTTCAGACGGACAGAGCGGCTGTGACAGAGATCAGTTTTAAGAGGTGTCTGATGGAGCGTAGAAAAACAAGAGAAATCCGGATTGGAAATGTAAAAATCGGAGGGAATCATCCCATAGCGATCCAGTCCATGACGAACACAAAGACGCAGGATGTGGAAGCAACCGCTGCCCAGATTCTTTGTCTGGAGGCGGCCGGATGCGAGATTGTCCGCTGTACGGTTCCGGATATGGAGGCGGCCAGGGCGCTGGCGGAAATCAAAAAGAGGATTCATATACCACTGGTGGCGGATATTCATTTTGATTACCGCATGGCCATCGCGGCCATGGAAAACGGAGCGGATAAGATCCGGATCAATCCGGGAAATATCGGTTCTGCCGGGAAGCTGAAGGCTGTTGTGGATGCGGCGAAGGAACGGCAGATTCCCATCCGTGTAGGCGTGAACAGCGGTTCGCTGGAAAAGGAGCTGCTGCAAAAGTATCACGGCGTTACGGCGGAAGGGCTGGTGGAGAGCGCTCTGGATAAGGTGCATATGATCGAGGAACAGGGATATGAAAATCTGGTTATCAGTATTAAATCCTCAGATGTTCTGATGTGCGTCAGAGCCCATGAACTGATTGCCTCACAGACAGATTATCCCCTTCATGTGGGAATTACGGAAGCGGGAACTGTTTACAGCGGGAATATCAAGTCCGCCATTGGCCTCGGGCTGATTCTGTATCAGGGGATCGGCGACACCATCCGTGTCTCCCTGACCGGCGATCCGGTGGAGGAAATCAAGTCCGCAAAGCAGATTCTGCGCACTCTGGGACTGCGCAAAGGCGGTATTGAGGTAGTATCCTGCCCCACCTGCGGGCGGACCAGTATTGATCTGATCAGCCTTGCCGGTCAGGTGGAGACACTGGTTACAAACTATCCTCTGAATATCAGGGTGGCCGTGATGGGCTGCGTGGTAAACGGACCCGGCGAGGCCAGAGAGGCGGATCTTGGCATCTGCGGCGGAAAAGGCGAGGGACTGGTGATAAAGCATGGAGAGATTATAGAGCGTGTGCCGGAAGAACAGATATTAAATGCGCTGAAAATTCAGCTGGATCACTGGAAGGGATAAGAAGGAGGCGACGGAGCGCTTCATGGAAAAAAGTTTTTTTGATGTGTTTCCCCAGATTAAACTGAATACTGAAATCAGCGGCATGCTGGACGGAGCCACGGTTTCCCGGGTTTCCACAACCAGCAGACGGGATTTTCTCCGGGTTTATCTGACCAGCAGAAGACTGCTGTCCAAGGATCGGATTTACCTGCTGGAGCGGGAGCTGAAGCAGCAGCTGTTTCCCAATCATGATATGACAATCAGAATTATTGAGAATTTTCACCTGTCCGGCCAGTATAATCTGAAAAATTTTGTGGACGCCTACTGGAATAGTATTCTGACAGAATTCCGCAATTACAGTCAGGTGGAATATAATATGCTCCGGCGCGCGAAGCTGGAGTTTCCGGAAGAACATACTCTGCGGGTGACACTGGAGGATTCTGTGCTTTCCCGTCAGAAAGAGGGGGAGATTTACCGGATTCTGGACAAGATTTTTAATGAGAGATGTCATCTGGACGTGGATGTGGAGATTGATTTCTGTGAGAAAAAGGAATCGAAATACCGGAAGAATGCGGATATCCAGATCCACAATGAGGTGGAAAATATTATCCGTCTGTCCAGCCTGGGAGCCAGAAAGCAGGAAGTTTTTATGGAGGAAGGAGCGGCGGAATCGCCCTGGGAGAGCGCGGGAGAGAAAAAACAGAAAAAGGAAGACGCTTCCCGGGAACAGCAGAAAAGGGATGCAGGGAAGAATGTGCAGTCCTCCGGAGAAAGACATACTTCCGGGCGGAGCGGCTCCCGGAATTCCGGCGGGCCGAAACGGGAATTCAGGGAGCGTTCCTTTCAGCGCAGTAATAATCCGGATGTGATTTATGGCCGTGATTTCGAGGACGAGGCCATCCGGATTGACCAGATTGCCGGAGAGATGGGAGATGTGGTCATCCGGGGACAGGTGCTGTCTGTGAATGAGCGGGAACTGCGGAACGGTGAAAAGACGATTCTGATGTTTGCGGTTACAGATTTCACCGATACGATTATGGTGAAAATGTTCTGCAGGAATGAGCAGCTTCCGGAAATAAAAAAGGATATTTTTGTGGGAGCGTTTCTGAAAATCAGGGGAGTTACTACCATCGACCGCTTTGATCACGAGCTGACCATAGGTTCGATTCTGGGGATGAAAAAGATCCCTTCTTTTGTTTCCACCCGGATGGACAACAGTCCGGAGAAACGGGTAGAGCTTCACTGTCATACAAAGATGAGCGATATGGACGGCGTATCCGATGTGAAGGATATCATCAAACGTGCCATGCAGTGGGGGCATAAGGCCATTGCCATTACAGATCACGGAGATGTGCAGTCTTTCCCCGAAGCCAGTCATGCAGTGGGGAAAGATGATGATTTCAAGGTCATTTATGGAATGGAAGCCTATCTGGTGGACGACCTGAAGGGGCTTGTGGAAAATCCCATGGGTCAGAGATTTGACGGAACGTTTGTAGTATTTGATCTGGAGACCACCGGGTTCAGTCCGGATAAAAATAAAATTATTGAATTTGGCGCGGTGAAGGTGGAGAATAGAAAGATTACAGACCGCTTTTCTGCTTTTGTCAATCCCCAGGTGCCGATCCCATATGAAATCGAGCAGCTGACCAGTATCAACGATGATATGGTCTGTGACGCGCCTGCCATTGAGACAGTACTGCCGCAGTTTATGGAATTTTCAGAGGGTGCGGTTATGGTGGCGCATAATGCGGACTTTGACATGAGTTTTATTAAAAAGAACTGCCAGAGACAGGAAATTTCCTGTGATAAAACGGTGCTGGATACAGTGGCTCTTGCCCGGGTTCTTCTGCCCCAGCTGAACCGCTTCAAACTGGATACTGTGGCAAAGGCGCTGAATATTTCCCTGAATCATCATCACCGGGCGGTGGATGACGCGGAGTGTACCGCGGAAATATTTATAAAATTTATTGAAATGCTGCATAATAGCGGCGTTGATTCTGTGGATGAGCTGGACCAGATGAACGGCGCGTCTGAGGAGACCATCAAAAAGCTGCCGACGTACCATGCGATCATGCTGGCCCAGAATGATATCGGAAGAGTGAACCTGTACCGGCTGGTCTCCGATTCCCATATTAAGTATTATAACCGCCGTCCCCGGGTGCCGAAAAGTGAGTTTGAAAAGTACCGGGAGGGAATCCTGCTGGGATCTGCCTGTGAGGCGGGAGAGCTTTACCGGGCGATTCTTGGAGGCAGACCCCGGGAGGAGATTAACCGGATTGCCGGTTTTTATGATTATCTGGAGATCCAGCCGGTGGGGAATAACGCCTTTATGCTGCGCAGTGACAAAGAACCGGTGGAGACTGAGGAGGATATTCAGAATATCAACCGTCAGATTGTGAAGCTGGGAGAGCAGCTTGGAAAGCCTGTGGTTGCCACCTGCGACGTGCATTTCCTGGATCCGCAGGATGAAATTTACCGCCGGATCATCATGGCGGGAAAAGGATTCAAAGACGCGGACGACCAGGCGCCCCTCTATCTGCGGACAACAGAGGAGATGCTGAAGGAGTTTTCCTATCTTGGCAGCGGGAAGGCGGAAGAGGTGGTAATTACCAACACCAATAAAATCGCCAATATGTGTGAGAAGATTGAGCCGGTGCGGCCGGACAAGTGTCCGCCGGTCATTGAGAATTCTGATCAGATGCTGCGGGATATCTGTTATACGAAGGCCCATGAGATTTATGGGGAAAATCTGCCGGAGATTGTGGTGGAGCGTCTGGAGAGGGAGCTGAACTCTATCATTTCCAATGGTTTTGCCGTGATGTATATCATTGCCCAGAAGCTGGTGTGGAAGTCCAATGAGGACGGTTATCTGGTGGGATCCCGTGGCTCTGTAGGATCATCCTTTGTGGCGACCATGGCGGGTATTACAGAGGTAAATCCTTTAAGCCCCCACTATATCTGTCCGAAATGCCATTATGTGGATTTTGATTCGGAAGAGGTGAAGGCTTACGCGGGACGGGCCGGCTGCGATATGCCCGATAAAATCTGTCCCCGGTGCGGCGCGAAACTGAAGAAAGAAGGATTTGACATTCCTTTTGAAACCTTCCTCGGATTTAAAGGAAACAAAGAGCCGGATATTGATCTGAACTTCTCCGGAGATTATCAGAGCAAGGCCCATAAGTACACCGAGGTGATTTTCGGCGACGGACAGACCTTCCGGGCGGGAACCATCGGTACTCTGGCAGATAAAACAGCCTTCGGATATGTTAAGAATTATTTTGAGGAGAGGAATGTCCACAAGCGGAACTGTGAGATTGACAGGATTGTGCAGGGATGCGTCGGCGTCCGCAGGACCACCGGACAGCATCCGGGAGGAATCATTGTGCTTCCTCTGGGAGAAAATATTTATTCTTTCACCCCGGTGCAGCATCCGGCCAATGATATGACTACAGATATTGTCACAACACATTTTGATTATCATTCCATTGACCATAATCTGTTAAAGCTTGATATACTGGGACACGATGATCCCACCATGATCCGTATGCTCCAGGATCTGACCGGCGTGGATCCCCAGGATATTCCCCTGGATTCCCCGGAGGTCATGTCCCTGTTCCAGAATACTTCGGCTCTGGGAATTGAGCCGGAAGATATCGGCGGATGTAAACTGGGAGCTCTGGGTATTCCGGAGTTCGGTACGGACTTTGCCATGCAGATGCTGATAGACACTCAGCCCACCCAGTTCTCCGATCTGGTCCGCATTGCGGGACTGTCCCACGGTACCGATGTGTGGCTGGGGAACGCCCAGACGTTGATCCAGGAGGGAAAGGCGACCATTTCCACAGCTATCTGTACCCGTGATGATATTATGACCTATCTGATCGGAAAGGGACTGGATTCGGAGGAATCTTTTAATATCATGGAGAAGGTCCGGAAGGGAATCATTGCCAAGGGGAAGTGTCCTCAGTGGCCGGAATGGAAGCAGGATATGATCGATCACGGCGTGCCCGACTGGTATATCTGGTCCTGTGAGAAAATCAAATATATGTTCCCCAAGGCCCATGCGGCGGCTTATGTTATGATGGCCTGGCGGATTGCTTACTGCAAAGTCTTCTATCCCCTGGCGTATTATGCGGCTTATTTCAGTATCCGGGCCACATCCTTTAATTATGAGCTCATGTGCCAGGGACGGGAGCGTCTGGAGTACTATCTTCATGATTATCAGAAGCGGAAGGACTCTCTGACAAAGAAAGAGCAGGATACAGTCAGGGATATGAGGATTGTCCAGGAAATGTACGCCAGAGGGTTTGAATTCCTGCCTCTGGACATTTATAAAGCGGACGCCCGCTATTTCCAGATTATGGACGGAAAGCTGATGCCTGCCATCAATACCATAGACGGCATGGGCGACCGGGCGGCTGAGGGCGTGGTGGAGGCAGCCAGGGACGGACCGTTTTTATCCCGGGATGATTTCCGGGACAGAGCGAAGGTCAGCAAGTCTGTTGTGGATGTGATGACGGATCTGGGACTTCTGAAAGATCTGCCGGAGTCTAATCAGCTTTCGCTGTTTGATTTCTGATCTGCTGACACAGCGCCGGGAAGGGCGGTCTCGCGCGGGGAAGACAGAATGGAAACCGGATAAGGAGGAACGATGATTATGAAGGATCTGAAAGAGATACGTGCGGATATTGACAGTATTGACCGTCAGATTGTGGATTTGTATGAAAAACGGATGAAACTGACGACCCAGGTGGCGGAATATAAGATCTCCACAGGGAAGGCCGTGTTTGATCCGGAACGGGAGACAGATAAGCTGAGCGCGGTGGCGCGCCTGGCCCACTCGGATTTTACCAGTCACGGCGCCAGGGAATTATTTGAGCATATTATGTCCATGAGCAGAAAGAAGCAGTATCAGCTGCTGACAGAGCATGGAAGATTCGCGCCCACCGGGTTTGCGGAAATCAGGGAGCTTGATTTTTCCCACGCCGCGGCTGCTTATCTTGCGGAATCTGAGGAAGCGGCGGGGCGTTATTTTCCGGGGGACTGCGGACTGCTTTTCTGTAAAGACTGGAGGGAGGCCTGCGAGGCGTTAAAGAAGGATTCCGTTAATTATCTTTTTCTCCCGGTACAGGATCCGGCTTCCGGCTATGTATCCGCCAATTACAACCTGGTGGCGGAGTATGGGTTTTACATACTGGAGGAATACCATACCAGCCAGGAGCCGGAGGACCGTTATCTGCTGATCGCGAAGGAAAAGCTGTCCCTGAGCGGAGCGGACAAGATTACCATCTGCTTTGAGGCGCCGGACGTCTGCGGTTCCCTGTATCACTGCATGTCCCATCTGACCTACAACAATCTGAATATGAACCGGATTGAGTCTATTGTAATTTCAAGGGAACCGCTGGATTACCGCTTCTTTATGGATCTTAGCGGGAATCTCAATGACAGCCCGATCAAGAACGCGGTTCTGGGGCTCAGCCAGGAAGCGAGAAATTTCAGAATTCTGGGAAATTACAGGTAGGGACAGCTTTATGGATAAAAAAATGTTTTTTATAGATCTGGACGGGACGACTCTCCGGGATGATAAAACGATTCCGGAAGAAAATATCCGGGCCATTGAAGCGGTAGTGAATGCCGGGCATTATGTGTCCATTGCCACGGGCAGAGCCCTGGTCAGCGCCAGAATGATGGCGGAGCGGCTGGGAATGCTGCGGAAGGGATGTTTTCTGATCTCCTTTAACGGAGCGATTATTTATGATCTTTCCGATATGAGCCGTCTCAGGGATCTGAGGCTTCCGGATGAATATGCGGCATATTTATGCCGGGAAGCGGAAAAGAATCATTTATACATACAGGCTTATAATGAAACAAAAGTGCTGGCGCCTTATCTCTGTGAGGAGCTTCTGTATTACAGCGGAAGGAATGTGGTGGATTATGAGATTATTCCCGGTCTGTATCACCGGGAAACGTTTCATACGCCGAAGGTTCTGATGGTGTCTATGACTGATCCATCTGTTCTCAAAAAGTTCCGGCAGGATCATCTGGCCTGGGAAAAGGGAAAATGTGTCAGCTTTTTTTCCTGTCCCCAGTATCTGGAGTACTGTCCGGCGGATGCTACAAAAGCAGCCGGAATTGCTTTTTTTGAGGAACGGCTGGGAATTGCCCATGAAAACACCATAGCAGTGGGAGATGAAGATAACGACGCGGCGATGATCCGCTATGCGGGAACCGGTGTTGTGATGAAAAACGGAAATGGGGCTGTAAAGCCTTTTGCGGACTATATTACAGCCCGGGATAATAATCACGGCGGTCTTGCGGAGGTTCTCTGCAGATTTGCGGGTATGGATGAAAATATGCTGTAAATAAAAGGGACTGTCGGGAACTTCCACTTATATTATATTCTGCAGGATGAAACAGATATTCTGAATGATTTCTTTATCCTGTTTTTATTTCTGGTTGCCGGTGGTTCTTTTATCACCAGCTGGATTTTACAGGATACGCCGGTATTCTCTGATTTTTTCCAGAAATTCATAGGGAACCCGGAGATCTCCTTTTCCCGTGCCCAGATGGATATGAGGCTTGCTGGCGCCGTGGAAGTCAGATCCGCCGGAGAGAAGCAGACCGTATCTGGCAGCGATTTCCCGGTAATCCTTCTCGTCAGAACCCTGGTTGCAGGAATAAACGGCCTCGATGCCGTCCAGACCGGAGCGGAGCATTTCTCCGATCATTTCCAGAAGGATTTTCCGGTCCATTTTATAAAGGCAGGGATGGGCAAGAAATGCGGTTCCCCCGGCAGCGTGAATCAGCTCCACGGCCTGCATGGGAGTGATCTTGAAACGATCCACGAAACAGGGACAGCCGTCGCCGATGTATCTGTCAAAAACTGTTTTTACATCCTTTACCTGTCCGGTTTCCGCCAGATAGCGGGCAATGTGGGGACGGGCAATGACAGAATCCGGATTCTGTCTGTAAATCTCTTCAGCAGTGATGGAAAATCCTGCTTCCCTGAGTTTTTCAATCATTTTCAGATTCCGGTTGTCGCGATTGTCCACGAACATACGGATCTGATCCAGCAGCCTGGAATTTCCGGGATCAATATATAATCCCACTACGTGGATCTCGGTATCCACGTATTCTGTGGACAGTTCAATGCCGGGGACTACTTCAAGCCCATGGATTTTTCCGGCTTCCAGGGCCTCCGGAATGCCGCCGACAGAATCATGGTCAGTGATGGCAATGGCTGCCAGGTCAGCCTTTACAGCTTCCTGTACCAGCCCGGCGGGAGTAAAAGAACCGTCGGAAGCAGTGGAATGTACATGCAGATCAATAAATTTATTCATAAAATATAAATCCTTTCTTTGATACAGATATTCGGGGACAGCTCCGCCTGTATTTATGCAGGGGAGTAAGCGGATGCCGGAGTCTGTCACCAGTAGTATTATGTTATGAGAAAGCGGATTTTGCAAGAAAAAATTTCATGAAAAATATGAAAAAACTATTGACGAAAAGAGCGGGATGTGGTATGTTACTACCGTTGCAAAAACAAAGCAGAGTATCCACTCTCACCCCGGCACGGGCGAGTGACCGGCGGTTTATATTTCAAATTCAGTTTGTTGTATTTTGATTTGATTGTGGATAGTCTGTCTATCCACTTTTTTAGTTTATGGAGGTACAGAGTCATTAGCGAATTACAGATTAATGAACAGATCAGAGACAGAGAAGTTCGTGTGGTTTCCGCAGATGGCGCCCAGCTGGGCATCATGTCTGCGAGAGATGCGTACAAGATGGCGCAGGAGGCAGATCTTGATCTGGTTAAGATTGCGCCCAATGCAAAGCCGCCCGTGGTAAAGATCATTGATTACGGGAAGTTCCGTTATGAGCAGAGCCGTAAGGAAAAAGAGGCCCGCAAGAAACAGAAAACAGTCGAGATCAAGGAAGTGCGGTTATCTCCGAACATTGATACGAATGATCTGAATACCAAAGTAAACGCTGCCAGAAAGTTTATCTCCAAAGGGGATAAGGTGAAAGTTTCCCTGCGTTTCCGGGGAAGAGAAATGGCACATGTGCAGAACAGCAGGCATATTCTGGATGATTTTGCGGAATCGCTTGCTGATATTGCAGTGGTGGAGAAGGCGCCGAAGATGGAAGGCCGCAGTATGACCATGGTCATAGGTCAGAAACGTTAGACTATAGGACAGGAGGAATTCATTATGCCGAAAATGAAAACAAAGAAAGCTGCTGCGAAGCGCTTTAAAAAGACAGGAACGGGAAAGTTAAAAAGAAATAAAGCTTATAAAAGCCATATTTTAACAAAAAAATCTCCTAAGAGAAAAAGAAACTTAAGAAAATCTGCAATCACTGATTCTGCTAATGTAAAGAACATGAAGAAGATTTTACCGTATCTGTAATTTTTTGGTCAGGAGGAAGATGAAATGGCAAGAATTAAAGGTGGCTTAAATGCCAAGAAAAAGCATAAAAGAGTTTTAAAGCTGGCGAAAGGATACAGAGGAGCCAGATCGAAACAGTACAGAGTAGCAAAGCAGTCTGTAATGAGAGCGCTTACAAGTTCATATGCGGGCAGAAAGCAGAAAAAGAGACAGTTCAGACAGCTCTGGATCGCGCGTATTAACGCTGCCGCAAGACTGAATGGTCTTTCTTACAGCAGATTCATGTATGGACTGAAGCTGGCAGATATTGAGATTAACAGAAAGATGCTGGCAGAGATGGCTGTCAATGACGCTGAGGGATTTGCCGCGCTGGTTGAGACTGCAAAGGCTAAATTAGCATAAGTCCTTTCCTGTATTTTCAAGTGGTACCGGAGTCCCTGGGAAACCGGGGAATCCCGGGCGCCGATTGTCAAAGCTGAGAAAAATAAAAAAGTTGTTGACAAAGATTCAATAGAAGTGTATAATCTATTATGTTGCGGTTCGTTGGTCAAGCGGTTAAGACGCCGCCCTCTCACGGCGGAAACAGGGGTTCGATTC
>CAYLWI010000049.1:0-13177 GCA_964387345.1 uncultured Eubacterium sp.
TAATTCCAGAGAGGAGAAGGATACAGACCGCTTTCTGTCATATCTGCCAGAGCCTTTTCTACTGCAGGTTTATCCTCCCGGTAGGTGACCCCATACCATTTGTCGGGGCATTTCAGAATTTTAACGGCAGCTTTGCCTTCCGAGAGAAGCTGGGTTACAACAGAGGGAAGGAAGTATTCGCCTTTCAGGGGATTATGTGCCAGGGCCTCATCCAGAAATGCGGGAAAACGTGCTGCGGCTTCCTTTATGAAGCTTTCGGTAAATCCCCACAGATTCATGGATACAATAGTGTCGCCATCAATATCTGTCCATGTCTGACCTTTGTCTTCTGTGAAGTGGATACCTCCATCATACTGTTCGATCCGGGTGTGTTCTGTTACACTGATCATGTTGCCGGTCCGATCGGCGGTACAGACGCCCCGGGAAACGCTGCCGTTTTCTGTCACTGTATTTTTCAGAAGATATCCTGCCATACAATAGCGGTACTTATCATCATCCTGGTGCGTGCAGAGATAATCGTAAATGATCTGGAAGCACTTGCTGCCGTAATAGTCGTCCGCGTTGATGACAGCAAAAGGCGCGTCGATCAGATTCCGTGCTGCCAGGATCGCGTGGCAGGTACCCCAGGGCTTTTCACGGCCTTCGGGGACAGAATAGCCTTCCGGAAGATCTTCCAGATCCTGAAAGGCATACGCTATATTCATATATTTTTCAATGCGGCTGCCGATTTTCTCCTTAAATACATCTTCAATGGAATGCTTGATGATGAAAATAGCCTTTTCAAAACCGGCGCGTCTGGCATCAAAAAGAGAATAATCCATGATTGCTTCTCCATGGCTTCCCATGGGATCAATCTGTTTTAATCCCCCATACCGGCTGCCCATACCGGCCGCCATAACAACTAAAACAGGTTTTTTCATAGTGAAATCCTCCTCGCTTTTACTGAATTTTATTATATGCGCAATCGGTCCGGAGCGCAATGATCTTTCCCGGAAAAAGAGCTGAAAGACCGCAACAGGTCTTTTTCCGGGGAATAAAAACAGTCTGCGGGAGCTGGAAGAGCCGGATGTCTGAAAACAGAAAAAACACGGTAAAAATCCTGTAAAACCTTATGTATAAGGGGAAAAGGATCTTTGCAAAAAGAATGGAACGTGGTATTATTTCTACATATGAAAGAGAAGATGTGGAGAAAAATGAGGTTATTGGTAAAGGCTGTGTCTGACAGGCTGTCCGGCAGGACAGCGGCAGAGAACGCCGGGGAAAGGCAGAAAGAGCCGGCAGGACAACCGGAGATTCCAGGAGGGAAAGAGAACAGGAAGGATTCTGGTAAAACGGGAGACAGCGGCGGACAGGCTGACAGGACAGAGGGAAAGCCGGATCCCAGGCGCTGGAAGGAACATCCCGGTTTTCAGAATGCGGGGATGAGAAAAGCATCCGGAAAAAGTTTTTCTGAGAAAAAGAAGATTAAGACAGATACAGGGAGAGAAGAGATTATGGCAGATATGTGTTATGACAACAGGGAATTATCCTGGCTGAAGTTTAATACCAGGGTGCTGGAGGAGGCGGAAGATCTGGCGAATCCATTTTGCGAACGGTTGTCTTTTGCGTCTATTTTTCAGAGTAATCTGGATGAATTTTTCGGAGTCCGCGTGGGATCGCTTTATGATCAGATGCTGATTTCCATGGATATCCGGGACAATAAGACAAATATGACTTGTCAGGAGCAGTTGTTCGCGATTTTTGACCAGGTGAAGCTTCTGGGGCAGCGGAAAGATGCGGTATATGCAGATCTGAAAAAGGAGCTGGTGCGGTACGATGTGGAAATAATGAGTTTTGCGGAACTTGACAGGCAGGATGCCCAGTATCTGGAAGCGTATTTCCAGCATGAGGTCCGCCCGCTGTTATCTCCGCAGATTATCGGAAAGAAACAGCCGTTCCCGTTTTTGAAAAATAAAGATATTTATGCAGTTGTAGTTCTTGGAAAGAAGGGGAGCTCAAAGCTGGGAATTGTTCCCTGTACGGTGGACGTCCTTCCGCGTATGGTACGGATCCCGGATCATAAAAACCGCTATATTCTGATGGAGGAGCTGATTCTTCATTATGTGGCGGAAATATTTGACAGATATGAGATCTGCAGCAAGTCCCTGATCCGCGTTCTGCGAAACGCGGATATTGATCCGGATGAAGAAATGTATGATGATGATACTGATTTCCGGAAGGTGATGGAGCAGCTGGTCAGCAGGAGAAAGAGACTCTGCCCGATCAAACTGGAATATACCAGACTGATGGACCAGTCTGTGCTGGATCTTCTCTGCAAGCATCTGGATCTGAAAAAGAAGCATGTATTTCATTCTGAGGCTCCGCTGGATGTATCTTTCTTTTCTGTAATACGCGATATTCTGAGAAACCGCAGGGAGCTTTTCTATGAAAAATATTCTCCCCAGATGCCGGCGGATATTGACCGGAAGCGGAGTATCATGGAGCAGATCCGTGAGAAGGACAGATTCCTGTTCTTCCCATATGACAGTATTGATCCTTTCCTCATGCTTCTGAGAGAGGCGGCATATGATCCCGAAGTAGTCTCCATTAAGATGACGCTCTACAGAGTGGCCAGCGACAGTAAGGTTGTGGAGGCGCTGATCCGGGCAGCAGAAAATGGAAAAGAAGTGGATGTACTTGTGGAGCTCCGGGCCCGTTTTGACGAGGAGAATAACATTGGCTGGTCCCGCAGGCTGGAGGATGCGGGCTGCCGTATTCTGTATGGACTGGATGGACTGAAAGTCCATTCCAAGATTTGTCTGATTACCAGGCGACAGGAGGGTCATATTTATTATTATACCCAGATTGGTACAGGAAACTATAACGAAAAGACCTCCCGGCTGTATACGGATTTCTCCCTTATGACGGCCCACCAGGGAATCGGCGCGGAGGCGAATGAGGTCTTTACCAGACTGTATCTGGGACAGGTAATGACGGAGACCGGTTATCTGATGGTTGCCCCCAGGTGCCTGAGGAATAAAATTATTGATAAGATTGATCGTCAGATCCAGCTGGCAAGGGCAGGGGATCCTGCTTATGTGGGAGCCAAGATGAATTCCCTGACAGATAAGACCATTATTGAGAAGCTGATTGAGGCGTCCTGTGCGGGCGTAAAGATTGAGCTGATTGTCCGGGGATCCTGCTGCCTGATCGCAGGGGTGCAGGGGCTGACAGAGAATATCTCGGTCCGCAGTATTGTGGGACGCTATCTGGAGCACTCCAGAATCTATATTTTTGGAAAAGAAGATCCGGAAGTATATATTTCTTCGGCAGATTTTATGACCAGGAATACAACACGCCGCGTGGAGGTGGCTGCGCCGGTTTATGATGAAGATATCAGGAAGCGGGTACTGCATATTTTCCGGATTCTGATGGAGGACAATGTAAAAGCCCGGATCCAGATGGCAGACGGTCAGTATATGCATGTGCGGACGGAGGGAGAGCCGCTGATTGCGCAGGCTTACTTCCAGGTACCGGAAAACAGATAGAAGTTTTAAAAGTCTTGACAGAATCCAGATAATGAGATACACTTATCAAGTCAGTTAAAACAGGCGGGTGTAGTTTAATGGCAGAACACCAGCTTCCCAAGCTGGATACGGGGGTTCGATTCCCCTCATCCGCTGTACATTAAGAAGGCTCTTGAAAATCTTGTGTTTTCAAGGGCCTTCTGTTATCGGTCCGCGGGGAAAAGATCAGAAATGATCTTCATGATACTGATTCAGATAGTCAGTAACCTGATCCAGCCCTTCATTGCTGAATTCAAACAGGGCTGTTTCCTTCAGCCGGTCGTCTGTATGATCGAAATTATAGGGGCCGGGCCAGGTGGTTACCCGGAGTTTTTGCCCGCCGTCCTCTTCTGTGATTTTTTCAATGCGGTAGTGCATGCCCTGGAAGCTTCCGTGGAACCAGCTCTTTTCATAGAACCGTATGTTAAAAATATCCATTCTCTGTATTCCGGACCTGGTATCTTCTGTCTGCATGAGATCATCCCTTCTATATCTGATATATTCCTGCTGCGGTGAGCGGAATGAATGCACTGTTTCTTATTCCTGACAGGAATGATTATAGCACAGTTTTTTCGCTTTACAAAAAAAATCCGGGATATTACAATAAAATCATCATTGAAATACAGATGAATGGAGGTAGCGTAATGGGTAAAAAAGTTGGTGTTTCCCAGGAAGAGAAGAATCTTTCCTATTATAAGTATTATGAGCAGGATCTGGCTCCGGTTCCGGAGGAGAAGCTGGCTATTCTTGCAGCTGGACCGGCAGCTCCGGATACCCTGATTCCTTTTGACAGGAAGCAGCTGTTCCTGGAAGGGAAGGACGAGGAGGCAGGATACTGCCAGATTGGTTTTGGTATTCTTCCGGATGGGACGGCAGAGGTTGCCAATACCACTTATATGCCTGGTGTGACCAGCGAGATGCTGGACTGGTGGTTTCCGTGGCACTCTGTTGGTTCTGATCTCCGGTATAAGATCTGGGATCCGGAGGATCACTATTTTGCAAGAGCAGACCGGGCTGATTATGTGACGGATCCTGCTGTTCCTATGAATGAAAAAACATGGGGCGTAAGTCATTACATATTAGAGGATGTAGGCCCGGGACCGGAGTTCTTAAAGCTGATGTTTAAGAAACCTTCCGATATTGGTTATGATATGAGCGCTATTGGAACAGAGAAGTGCCAGTCTATGGTTTGTGCTATAGGAGAGAGCTCCTGCGCGGCAGTTATGACGCATAAGTGGTATCCATACAAGGATGGAGTGATGTTCTGTTCCAGATTCTGGATCGGGTATGTACTGAAAGAGGACGGATCCATTGTGAAAGCCATTCCGGATGATGTAAGTATCCCGGTATTTGTTCCCCAGGGACTGTATGCGCATAATATCAAAGAATTTACAAATCTGGCTTCGATTCTGCCGACACTTTATGAAGAGCAGAAAGATATTTTTTAGATTGCAGAATGACAGATTAAGGAGGAATCCACATTGCGGATTCCTCCTTTTTATGATATGGTGGTACACAGATTCCGGAATCCCTGCTGAGGGAGAATGAAAGATAAGGGAAAAAGGAGAAGCTGCCTTGAAAATTTTACTGACGGCCATCAACGCGAAATATATCCATTCTAATCTGGCAGTGTACTCTCTGCGGTCCTATGCATCTGTCCGGGGACACGATGCAGAACTGGCGGAGTATACAATTAATCAGAGAACAGAGGATATTCTGGAGAAGATTTACCGCAGAAAGCCGGACGTTCTGGTCTTTTCCTGTTATATCTGGAATATTGATATGGTAACGGAGATTGCGGAGGAATTTCATAAGATCTGTCCGGAGGTGCCTGTCTGGGCGGGGGGACCGGAGGTTTCCTTTGAGACAGAAGACTTTCTGAAAAAATATCCCGCTTTTTCCGGTGTAATGATGGGGGAGGGAGAGCGCACTTTTTCCCGGCTTTGTGAATATTATGAAAAGGTGGAGAGGACTTCCGGGGAAGCGGAGAGACTGCCTGAAACCATGGACGGAGTTTCTTTCCGGGGACAGGGCGGAGAAATTATTGTCCGGCCGCTCCGGAAGCTGCTTTCCATGGATGAGATTCCTTTCTGTTATGAAAATCTGGAAGATTTCCGTCACAGAATTATCTACTATGAGTCCAGCCGGGGATGCCCGTTTCAATGCAGTTATTGTTTGTCGTCTGTTGACAGGACCCTGAGGTTCCGGAGCCTTCCGCTGGTGTTCCGGGAGCTGCAGTTTTTCCTGGATCACAAAGTATCCCAGGTGAAGTTTGTGGACAGGACCTTCAATTGCCGCAGGGATCATGCGCTGGCAGTCTGGAAATACTTAAAGGATCACGATAACGGGGAGACAAATTTTCATTTTGAAGTTTCTGCAGATCTTCTCAAGGAGGAAGAACTGGAACTGTTATCCGGGATGCGGCCGGGGCTGGTCCAGCTTGAAATCGGAGTGCAGTCTACCAATGAGGAAACGCTCCGGGAGATCCGCCGGACAATGGATCTGACCCGGGTGCATGACGCAGTAAGCCGGGTGAAGAGTGGAAGAAATATTCATCAGCATCTGGATCTGATTGCGGGACTTCCCTATGAGGATTATGAGACATTCCAGAATTCCTTTGACGACATTTACAGATGGAAGCCGGATCAGCTTCAGCTTGGTTTTCTTAAAGTGCTGAAAGGCTCCTGCATATACGATCATGCAGAGAAATACGGGATTATCTGTCGTTCCGGGGCGCCCTACGAAGTGCTTGCTACCCGGTGGCTCTCTTATGATGAAATGCTGGAAATTCATCTTGTGGAAAAAATGCTGGAACAGATGTATAACAGCGGCCAGTTCCGGACAGCCCTGTCTGTGTTGGAGAGATGTTATGGGAGTCCCTTTCAGATGTTTCTGGATATCGGGCATTTTTATGACAGGAGAGGATGGCTGGAAAGCAGTCACAGCCGGATCCGGCAGACAGAAATGTTTCTGGAATTCGCTGTATCCAGGGATCAAAAACGGGAAGACTTATATAAGGAAGCTCTGCTTTTTGATTTATACCGGATTGAAAAATCAAAAAGCCGGCCTGCCTGGGCGGCAGATCTGCGGAAATATCACAGACAGACCTCAGATTTTCTCAGAAAAAAAGGATTGGAGAAGAGATACTGTCATCTGGAGCCTTTCCGGCATCTGGGAACTGACCGGGATGGGACTGTTATTGTGAAAGAAAATGATCTGGCCAGGGAGGGGAATTGCTGGATTTTATTTGATTATGAGAGGCGGGATCCGCTGACAAACGAGGCGGCTTTTTGTTTTCTGAAGATCAGGGAGTGAGATGGGAGAGGAGATTGGTTCGAACCCGGACAGCTCCGGCATCGTGTAAAAAAACAGAAAGAGACTTGAATCATTTGCTTATTTATCATAGAATAGAGGCAAAAATCGAAATAGACGGCATGGCCCGTAGCGAAGTTTCCGGAATGATGGATCAGATCCGGACGTTTTATGGAAGACTTACAGGAGCCGGGCGGAATGGAGTGCAGGATGTATAAGAAGTCAAAAAGAAGAAAAATACTGACGGCAATTGTAGTAATTATTGTTCTGGCAGCGATGGTTCTGACATCAGTTCTTTCTATGATAACGATATAGAGAGGTTTGACGGAATGAAAAAATGGATAAAAGCAGCGCCGGTTCTGGCCCTGGGAATGACTGCCCTGATAGCCGGGTGGGGTCTGACCAGCGCCCGGGCGGCAAAGACAGAGGCCGATACGATTTCCGACGGTATTTATATCGGAGAGGTGGCTGTCGGAGGAATGACAGCGGCGGAAGCT
The DNA here is from genome assembly GCA_964387345.1 of uncultured Eubacterium sp. Classification (GTDB taxonomy): domain Bacteria; phylum Bacillota; class Clostridia; order Lachnospirales; family Lachnospiraceae; genus Eubacterium_I. Next base: position 7,355 of record CAYLWI010000049.1, read on the forward strand.
GAGGAAGCAGTAGAATCTTATGCTCAGAGCCTGTCCCAGGAGACGGTGACTTTGTCGGCGAATGGAAATGTTCTGGAAGCCACAGTGGAGGAACTGGGGTTATCGGAGGATGTGGAGGCGACAGTTTCCGAGGCGATAAATTATGGAAAGACCGGGAATCTGATAGACCGGTATAAAGCGAAGAAAGACCTGGAACATGAAGATAAGGTTTTTCCCATGGCTATGACTGTGGATGAGAATACGGCGAAAGACTATCTGGAGGAGCATGCGCCGGAAGTAAACCAGGAGGCAGTGGATTATGGGCTGACCCGGGAGGACGGAGAGTTTACGGTTGTTGAAGGTAAGGATGGCATAGAAGTAAATGTGGACAGTTCTGTACAGGCGATTGCAGATTATTTTGCGGAAGGATGGAATCCGGATGCCAGTGTAGAACTGATAGTCCAGGTGACAGAACCCCAGGGATCGGAAGAGGAGCTTTCCAAAGTCCAGGATGTGCTCGGATCCTTCAGTACAAATTATTCTTCCTCCGCAAAGGGAAGAAAGACAAATGTAGCGAAGGGGACGGAGCTGATCAATGGCAGCGTTATTTATCCGGGAGAAACGTTTTCTGTTTATGAGGCAGTCAGTCCGTTTTCAGAGGAGAATGGTTATGCGCTGGCCGGATCTTATGAGAACGGAACTACAGTACAGACCTATGGCGGAGGTATATGCCAGGTGTCTACAACCTTATATAATGCAGTGATCCGGGCGGAGCTGGAGATTGTGGAGCGGTATGGGCATTCCATGATTGTCAATTATGTAGATCCTTCTGCGGATGCGGCAATTGCCGGTACAGTAAAGGATCTGAAGTTTAAGAATAATACAGAGGCCCCCATTTATATAGAAGGATATGCGGACGGATCTACTGTGGGATTCCGTATATACGGGCAGGAGACAAGAGATCCCGACCGGGAGATTTCCTTTGTAAGCGAGACAACAGGAACAACGCCGGCCACCACAGAATTTAAGGCCACCGACGCCGCGATTGGTACAGTGACGAAGGTACAAAGTTCCCATGACGGGAAGACGGCACAGCTCTGGAAAGTTGTGACAGTCAATGGTGTGGAGCAGAGCCGTGAGCTGTTTAATACGACTACCTATGAGATGTCGCCGACAATTTATGAAGTGGGGACGGCTTCCGGGAACGCAGAGGCGGTTGCGGCCATAAAAGCGGCAATTGAAACCAATGATCTGGAAACAATTAAAGCTGCTGCAGCCCAGTGGAATGATGAGGCTCTTCAGGAACAGGCTGCGGAAGAGCAGGCAGAGCAGGAAGCTCAGACCCAGGAAACACAGACGGAAACAGATACCCAGGGCCAGCAGGATTCAGCGGTTTCCCAGACACAGACGGATGCAGGAGACCAGTAAGTCTCCGGAGAAAAGGATAGATGATGATTCGGGATAAAGCACAGCAATGATATAACAGGCAATGGGAGGCTGCTCTTTTCTGAGCAGTCTCAAAGTGCGATACAGAAAAAATCCGGATATATTCTGAAGGAGAGGAAATAACGTGAAAACAGGAAAATTACCGGAAAATATATTGAAACGGGCGGTATTCCGGCAGCTGGATATGAAGCGGGAGGATGTGATTTCCCGGACCGGAACCGGCGTGGATTCTGCCGTACTGAAGCTGGAACCGGATGAAGCTGTGGTATTTTCCGCTGATCCGGTTATCTGGCAGAATGACGACTGTGACGGAAAACGTGTTGTATTTTCTGTCTGCAATGATCTGGCCTGTACCGGAGCCCGGCCGGCAGGGCTGCTTCTGACAGCCCTTCTTCCGGTGGATATCCAGGAAATACAGATCCGCACAATGGTAAAAAAGATTGTGGAAGTATGTGAACCCATGGGAATACAGATTATGGGAGGACATACAGAAATCACGCCGGCAGTAAACCGCCCGGTAATATCCGTGACCGGAATCGGAAAGAGAACGGAACAGGAGCTGATCCCTTCCGGCGGCACAAAGCCGGGAGATGATATTCTTGTGACAAAATGGATCGGCCTGGAGGGTACCTTCCGTATTGCGAGGAAAAGAGAAGAGGAGCTTACTGCCCGGTATCCTCTTTACATGATCCGGGAAGCGGCGTCCTATGACCGTTACCTTTCTGTACTTCCAGAGGCGGAAATCGCAATGGAGGCGGGAGTACATTCCATGCATGATATCTCAGAAGGGGGCGTTTTTGGCGCGCTCTGGGAGTTTGCGGAAGCTTCCGGTGTGGGACTGGAGATTTATCTGAAAAAAATTCCGATCCGGCAGGAAACGGTGGAGATCTGTAATTTTTATGGATTAAACCCCTACCAGATGGTATCCGGCGGAAGTATGCTGATGGCAGCGGCCGATGGGAATGGTCTGGTGTACCGGCTGGAACAGGCGGGGATTCCTGCCGTGATTATCGGCAGGGCAACAGAGGGAAATGACAGAGTGATTCTGAATGGGGAGGAAAAGCGGTTCCTGGATCTGCCCCAGGCAGATGAGATTCACAAGATCATGCCGGATGAATGACAGAGAACAGCAAAAGAGCAAGGAGAAACAGGATGGCAAAGCTGAATATTGTACTCTATGAACCCGAAATTCCGGCAAACACAGGGAATATCGGACGGACCTGCGTGGCTACCGGTACCAGGCTTCATCTGATTGAACCTCTGGGATTTCATCTGACAGAAAAGGCTCTGAAACGGGCCGGGATGGATTACTGGACAGATCTCGATGTTACAACTTATGTGAATTATGAGGATTTTCTGGATAAAAATCCTGGAGCAAAAATATATATGGCAACTACAAAAGGGCAGAATGTATATACAGAAGTGTCTTATGAGGAAGACTGCTATATTATGTTTGGAAAGGAAAGCGCGGGTATTCCAGAGGAGATTCTGGCCCGCAACAAGGCCAGATGCGTGAGAATTCCCATGATGAATGAAATCCGGTCCTTAAATCTGTCCAATTCCGTAGCCGTGGTTCTGTATGAGGCGCTCCGGCAGAATCATTTTTCACAGATGCAGCTCAGGGGGCGTCTGACGCAATATGAGGATTATATCGAATAACGGGGAAGACTGTTCACGGCGGGGAAAAGCGGTGATTGCGGGAGTTTTTTGTATAAGATGGGATATATAGTTGGGAAGTTTGGAAGTAAACTTCCGGATCTGCCTTGATGACGCGGCAGGCGCGTCAGAGGGAGGTAAATTATGGCGTTTATAAAAGCAAAGAATTTAAAACATAGTTTTGTCCGCAGGGATGAGAATGGGGAGATTGTCAGTGAGACGCTGGCTCTGGACGGAGTGGATCTGGAAGCGGAAGCAGGACAGTTTATTGCGGTTCTGGGGCATAATGGATCGGGGAAATCTACCTTTGCCAGACATCTGAATGTTCTGTTGTCCCCTACGGAGGGAAGTCTCTGGGTAGACGGAAAAGATGTAAAGGATGAGGAAAAGTTGTGGGAGATCCGGCAGTCAGCCGGGATGATTTTCCAGAATCCGGATAATCAGATTGTGGCCGGAGTGGTGGAAGAGGATGTGGCTTTCGGACCGGAGAATGTCGGGGTACCTACAGATGAAATCTGGAAACGGGTGGAGGAGAGCCTGCAGGCAGTGGGAATGACCGAATACCGGTATCATTCCCCCAACAAACTATCCGGAGGACAAAAACAGAGGGTGGCCGTGGCCGGAGTGGTGGCCATGCATCCGAAGTGTATTGTGATGGATGAGCCGACTGCCATGCTGGATCCCAGCGGGAGGCTGGAGGTGTTAAAGACAGCGCACCGTCTGAATCAGGAGGAAGGGGTAACAGTAATACTGATTACTCATTATATGGAAGAAGTTGCGGATGCAGATTATGTGTATGTCATGGACCGGGGGCATGTGGTTATGCAGGGGAATCCCCGTGAAATTTTCTCCCGGGTAAGGGAGCTGGAAGGATATGGGCTGGATGTTCCCCAGATTACCCGGCTGGCGTATGATCTGAGGCAGGAGGGATACTCCCTGCCGGAAGGGATTCTGAACAGGAAGGAACTGGAGGAGGGGCTGGAGAAAATGCTTCCAGTACCAGAGAAAATAACTTCCGTACCGGAAGACGCAGGAGCGACAGAAGCTGATCCGGGAAAGACGGAAAAACAGGGAAAACAGATTTCCGGGGAAAAGAAAATCAAGATACGGCTGGATGATGTCAGCTATGTTTATTCACCGAAAACTGTTTATTCCATGTATGCGCTGATAAATGTCAGTCTGGATATTTATGAGGGAGAGTTCCTGGGAATTATCGGTCATACCGGATCCGGAAAGTCTACGCTGATACAGCTTCTTAACGGGCTGCTCCGGACAGCTTCCGGAAAGATTCTGTATGAAGGCCAGAATATTTATGACGATGGATTTTCCATGCGGAGGCTCCGGGGACAGGTAGGACTGGTGTTCCAGTATCCGGAATATCAGTTATTCGAGACTACCGTTTTAAGGGATGTGGCCTTTGGCCCGAAAAATCAGGGACTGTCGGAAGAAGAGGCCTTTCAGAAAGCAAAGGAGGCCCTGGCGAAGGTGCGGCTTCCGGAAAACTGCTGGGATATGTCTCCTTTTGAATTGTCCGGAGGACAGAAACGGCGGGCCGCAATTGCAGGCGTAATCGCCATGGAGCCGTCGGTACTGATTCTGGACGAACCTACCGCGGGACTGGATCCCCGGGGACGGAAGGAGCTGTTCCGTCTGATCCGCGAGATCCATGAACAGCATCATATGACTGTTCTTCTGGTTTCCCACAGTATGGAAGATGTGGCGGATTATGCAGACCGGATTGTGGTGATGAATCATGGGGAAGTCATGCTGGATGGCAGTCCGGCAGAGGTGTTTTCCCATGTGAAGGAGCTGGAAGCCGCGTCTCTGGCGGTACCCCAGGTAACTTATCTGATGATGGAACTGAAGAAACGGGGGTATCCGGTATCTTCTTCTGTAACGACAATAGCCCAGGCAAAGGAAGAAATTGAGAGATTATGTTAAAAGATATTACATTAGGACAGTATTACCCGGCAGATTCTGTGATTCACAGGCTGGATCCCAGAGTAAAGCTGTTTTCTACAATCTTATATATAGTGGCGTTGTTTCTGGTAAATAATATCTGGGGCTGGATTCTGGCGATAGGATTTCTCGTGGTGATGATTGCTCTTTCGAAGGTTCCGTTTACCATGATGTTAAAAGGCGTACGGGCGATCTGGGTGCTGATCGTGATTACGGCAGTATGCAATCTGTTTTTCACACAGGGAGAAGATATTGTGTTCCAGTGGAAAGCGGTTGTCATTACAGGGGATGGAATTCATAATACGATTTATTATTCTCTCCGACTGGTTCTGCTGGTGGCGGGGACTTCCGTGATGACTCTGACAACTTCGCCCAATAAGCTGACAGACGGTATAGAGAAAGGCCTGCATTTTCTGACAAAAATCAAAGTCCCCATTCATGAGATTGCCATGATGATGTCTATTGCTCTCAGGTTCATTCCGATTTTATCGGAAGAAGCAGATAAGATTAAAAAGGCACAGATGGCCCGCGGGGCGGATTTTGAGGAGGGCGGCCTTCTGAAACGGGCAAAAAGTCTGATTCCGATTCTTGTGCCTCTGTTTGTATCTGCCTTCCGCCGGGCAAATGATCTTTCTCTGGCCATGGAGGCCAGGTGTTATCATGGCGGTGAAGGAAGGACGAAGATGAAGCCTCTGAGATACAGGGGAAGGGATTATCTTGCTTATGTGATAGTATTTGGATTTCTGGCGATGGTAGTAGTGATCCGGATTTTTCTGTGATATT
>CAYLWI010000049.1:13277-15301 GCA_964387345.1 uncultured Eubacterium sp.
TGTGATATTCAGAAGGAACCGGATTTTCCCGGTTCGTAAGGCGGATTTTTCAGATCCGATCTGGAAGAAATTAGTTTCTGATAATATGCAGGAATTTTCTGGAATACTGCTGCAAAGAAAGGAAAGTTCACATTATGAAAAGGATTAAACTGGTGGTGGCCTACGATGGAACAAATTACTGTGGATGGCAGGTGCAGCCTGATGGAGCCACAATAGAAGGTGTTCTGAATGAAGCCTTGTCGGAACTGCTGGGAGAGGAGATCCGGGTGACCGGGGCCAGCAGAACTGATTCCGGGGTGCATTCCCTGGGAAATGTGGCGGTTTTTGACACAGAAACCCGCATTCCGCCGGAGAAGATTTCTTATGCACTGAACCAGCGTCTGCCGGAGGATATTGTAGTGCAGGACTCTTCGGAAGTGCCTGCCGGCTGGCATCCGAGGCATTGCAGCAGCAGAAAGACCTATGAATACCGGATCCTGAACCGCCGCTTTCCGTTGCCCACCAGAAGACGGGATACGCATTTCGTCTACCGGAATCTGGATCTGGTGGGAATGCAGAGGGCAGCCGGGTATCTGGAGGGAACCCATGATTTTAAGAGTTTCTGTTCTGTGAACACTCCTGTAGAGGATACAGTCAGGACAATCTATGAGTGTTCTGTGGAAAAGTCCGGCGATATAATTACAATCCGGGTAACAGGAAGCGGATTCCTTTATCATATGGTGCGGATTATTGCCGGGACGCTGATGCAGGCAGGGCTGGAAATGCTGGATCCGGATGGAATTCCGGAAATTCTGGAGGCCAGGAACCGTAAAGCGGCAGGGCCCACGGCGCCAGCCCATGGTCTGACCATGATCGGAATCCAGTATGAATGATCTTTATAAAAAGCATTCACAGGGGAGACAGAAATACCTGCAGAAACTGGATTGTAAAATGTAAAAGGTAAAAGGCAGATTTTTGAAAAAAGTGATTGACACTGGAATCCTGGTGTAATATAATAACTTGGTCTGACAAAGAGTGTTTTTTGTGTGCAAAAAAGCATTTCATTATAGAGACAGCCGGGTGGGAACCGGCTGTGGGATTTCTTCCTGAAGATGCTCTCCACAAGTTCTGATGGAGGAAAGCCCAATGATGCAGACACATGATTCAATTATGACAGATCTGCAGCGAAGGAGGCCGGACATCTTCTTTTGCCCAAGGATCACCAATTTGTGCAAGGAGGAAATATTCATGAATACAACATTTATGGCCAACCCTGATAAGGTTGAAAGAAAATGGTATGTAGTTGATGCTACAGGATATACATTAGGTCGTTTAGCTTCTGAGGTCGCTAAGATCTTAAGGGGCAAGAATAAACCGGTCTTTACACCTCACATTGATACTGGTGATTATGTGATCGTTGTAAATGCTGAGAAGATCAAAGTAACAGGAAAAAAGCTGACACAGAAGATTTATTATCACCACTCCGATTATGTTGGCGGTATGAAGGAGACCACTTTGAAGGATATGCTCTCAAAGCATCCGGAGAGAGTCATTGAACATGCAGTGAAGGGTATGCTCCCGAAGGGACCTCTGGGAAGACAGATGTACAGGAAGTTATTTGTCTATGCAGGACCAGATCACAAGCATGCAGCTCAGAAACCTGAAGAGTTAACATTTTAATCGGCGAGGAGGGAAAGAATCATGGCTAATACAAAATATTACGGAACAGGAAGAAGGAAAAAATCTATAGCCAGAGTATACCTTGTACCTGGTACTGGCAAGATTACAATTAATAAAAGAAATATTGATGAGTACCTGGGTCTTGAGACCTTAAAGGTAATCGTTCGTCAGCCCCTGGTTGCTACTGATACAGTAGATAAGTTTGATGTTTTAGTAAACGTAAAGGGCGGCGGATATACAGGCCAGGCTGGCGCGATCCGTCATGGTATCGCCCGTGCCCTGCTCACTGTTGATGCAGAGTACAGACCGGTTCTCAAGAAAGCCGGTTACTTAACACGTGACCCGAGAATGAAAGAGCGTAAGAA
>CAYLWI010000050.1:0-15147 GCA_964387345.1 uncultured Eubacterium sp.
CCCACTGTTATCCTACATCGTGAAAATCGTGCGGAACATTTCACTCAAAATCTATTGGAGAGAGAAAGCAGCTAAGCGAAGCGGGCAATATAAGATAGCCTTAGAGGAAATCGAGAACTATATCGCAGACCAGAACACCGTGGAAGATGAAATCGAAGCCAGAGAATTAGCCCATATCATCGGGGAATTTTTGGACACGCTGACCCTCGAAAACCGCGTTATCTTCATGCGCCGCTATTGGTTTGCCGACAGCTATAAGGATATAGCCGGGTTCATGGGGCTTTCGGAGAAAAACATCTCCGTCCGGCTGACCCGTATCCGGGAGAAGATGAAGCAATACTTAATCGAAAGAGAGGTATTTGTATGAACGCAAACAAATTTTCCGATGCTATGAGCGAGATTGACACAAAATATATTGATGAAGCCCTCAACTATAATAATAACGCAAAACAGAAGGCAACGAAACCCAGCTGGATTAAGTGGGGGGCTATGGTGGCTTGTTTTTCCGTTATAGCAATTGCAGCGGTATCTATTTTACTGAACTACTTTAACCGGCAAGGCACTGCACCGCCCGATAATTCCAATATCGCTATCACAGATAATCCTGATAATACCGAATCCCAATCACCAGGTAACAGTAGCGTGGAACTCGTGGTAAATCAGTTAGATGAGCCGCTTTCTATGCTTGATGTTGATGTGCAGATCACCAATTATGACAACCTTTCATATGATGCATGGAAGTTGATTGAAGAAGATTTTTACACATTTGCAAATATTTCATATGATGATTTTGTTGCCCTGATACCAGAGGAGCTTCGCATGAATATGACCTTCTGCTCATTAGCAACAAAAGGTTATAATGACTCCGAACAGGACGATGAATACAGGTTGCACGACTATGTATTTGATTGCGAATCAGATGATGGAGCACAAGTAACAATCGCCTTATGTAATTTTGAGACGCCTATCAGAGATTGGTTCATCCTCGATGAAAATCCCGAACTGTCAAATGTGAACGGAACATCAGTAACAATCTATGGATATGACAATATGTATATGGTTAACTTTTCTTATGAAGGTATCAACTATGATATTGAAACAAAAGATATGGATTTAAATCAGCTACAAGAACTGCTTGTTAATATTATGTTCTAAAAAGCCAGACGCCACATGGGGCTGCCGCATCTATGATTTCTCTAATCATTGATGTGACAGCCCGGCAGGAACATACTGTAGATGTACTCTGTAAATACCACCATCAGGTCATAGGTGCAGTCAAGCGTCCCTGGACTTGAAACAGCCCTGATTATAAACCAGTTCGGGTACGGTCTTTTTCATACACGAGTTACCTCAGAAAAATGAATTTTTGCAAAACAACTGCTTTTATATTGCTTTTAGCAATCGAAAGAGATATAATAAAGCCAGAAAATCAAAGTGAGGTGATTATCATGGCACGAACTGCATCCAGAACCGCAAGTGTATATACGAGAGTGGATCCTGAAACAAAAGAACAGGCAGAGGCTATTCTGAACCAGCTTGGGATTCCTATGTCGAATGCAATCGGAATGTTCCTGAAGCAGGTCGTTCTCCATCGCGGCATACCGTTTGATATGAGACTTCCTGCCGCAAAGCCGGTCGCAATCGGCGGTATGACGAAAGAACAGATTGACATGGAACTCCGGAAAGGTATGGATGATATCGCAGCAGGCCGCGTTGTCTCCGCAGATGAAGTAGAAGCAGAAATGAGGAGACGGTACGGCATATGAAGATGAAGATCGTTTATACCTTTCAGGCACAGCAGGATTTAAAAAATATTTACGAATATATTGCGTATTCGCTTCTTGTTCCAGATACAGCCCGCAATATGTATCGGCAGATCGTATAAAGCGTACGTTCTCTTGAATCCAGGCCGGAGCGGAATCCGCTTTATAAAGAAGAACCATGGCACAGCCAGGGGGTTTGTTTTGTACCGGTAAAAAATTATCTGCTGTTTTATACCGTCAACAATGAAACGCACACAGTATCCATTGCCCGTATTCTTTATGGCGGGGTGGATATCAACTGTCAGTTGGAAGAAACGATTGACTTTTAATATCTCAACAAAGAGTAAGAGCGCCGATTCCGATCGACGCTTTTTTCTGCTTAAAATTTGCCAAAGTCCTTCTGTGTTGCCACCCGTTTGTATTTCACGCTGTCATTGGCTTTTTCCGTCCACATATCCAGTACCAGCCAGATAGTGAGCAGATCCGGATCCCGGACGGAAATGCAGGCTCCACACTCCGCAGAAGGAACAGCGGCGTGGTCATTTCCCGCATGCATCTGCCAATTCTTTTTTTGCTGTCACATCCCGGATTACCACGGGAACCCTGCCGCCTCAGTCTGTTGGGAACAATTTTTTCTGTATGGATGCCTTTACATAACGAACGCAGAAAATAAAAAAAGGATCCGGAAGGATAAAATTTTTCTGTATTTATCCTGGAAATGTCTTGATTTGCATGGCATGGTAAGATAAACTGTTACAAAGATCCGGAACAGTGGTCTGTTACCTGAAGAGACTGGTGTCCGGTATAAATTACACAAATGTCGATGTAGAAGGGAAAGAGGGCGATATGATAAACATCAGAGATCTATACCGCAATCAGGAGAAGTATGCGGATCAGACAGTGACCGTGGGCGGATGGGTACGAAGCATCCGGAATTCAAAGACTTTCGGTTTTATGGTATTAAATGATGGAACTTTTTTTGAACCGCTGCAGGTGGTATTCGCGGATCAGCTGGACAATTTTGCGGAGATCAGCAGGCTGAATGTGGGAGCGGCGGTGATTGTCACCGGGGTGATGACTCTTACGCCCCAGGCAAAGCAGCCTTTTGAGATCCAGGCTGCAGAGGTGACCGTGGAAGGGGAATCCAGGCCGGATTATCCCCTGCAGAAGAAGCGTCATGGTTTTGAGTATCTGCGTACGATCAGCCACCTGCGCCCCAGGGCGAATACCTTCCAGGCGGTGTTCCGTGTACGTTCCCTGGCGGCTTACGCCATTCATAAGTTTTTCCGGGAACGGGATTTTGTGTATGTGCACACGCCGCTGATTACCGGAAGCGACTGTGAGGGAGCCGGGGAGATGTTCCAGGTGACCACCATGGATCTTCAGGATATTCCGGAGAATCCGGACGGGTCTGTGGATTATAAACAGGATTTCTTCGGGAAACCGGCCAATCTGACAGTCAGCGGCCAGCTGAATGCCGAGATGTTTGCCATGGCGTTCAAAAATGTATATACCTTTGGTCCCACCTTCCGGGCTGAGAATTCCAACACTACCCGTCACGCGGCAGAGTTCTGGATGATTGAGCCGGAGATTGCTTTTGCGGATCTGAAGGATGATATGATTCTGGCTGAGGGTATGCTGAAATATGTGATCAATTATGTACTGGAGTATGCGCCGGAGGAAATGAACTTTTTCAATAAGTTTGTGGACAAGGGACTGATTGAGCGTCTGCGTCATGTGGCAGATTCTGATTTTGGACACATTACCTATACAGATGCCATTAAGGAACTGGAAAAGCATAACGATGAGTTTGAATATAAAGTATTCTGGGGCTGCGATCTGCAGACAGAGCATGAGCGTTATCTGACGGAAAAGATTTTTAAACGTCCGGTATTCGTGACGGATTATCCGAAGGAGATCAAGGCATTCTATATGAAGCTGAATGAGGATGGCCGGACTGTGGCGGCCATGGACTGTCTGGTTCCCGGTATCGGAGAGATTATCGGCGGCAGCCAGAGAGAGGATGATCTGGAAACCCTGCGGACACGCATGGCGGAATGCGGGCTTAAGGAGGAGGATTACGGATTTTATCTGGATCTGCGCAGATACGGCACGACCCGTCACGCGGGGTTCGGACTGGGATTTGAACGGTGTGTCATGTATCTGACCGGAATGGGAAATATCCGGGATGTGATCCCGTTCCCCAGGACAGCAGGAAATTGCGAGCTATAATACAAGGAGAGAAGAATATGGGAAGGATAGAGATACCCGGGGATTACAGACCCGCCCTGAATCTGAAGGACACGCAGATCGCTATTAAAAAAGTAAAGGATTTCTTCCAGAGGGAGCTGGCGACAGAACTGAATCTGCGCCGGGTGACAGCGCCTCTGTTTGTCGCGCCGGAGTCCGGACTGAATGACAATCTGAATGGGGTGGAGCGTCCGGTTTCTTTCGGGATTAAGGAACAGGGAGACCGGCAGGCGGAGATCGTACATTCCCTGGCAAAATGGAAACGGATGGCCCTTGGCCGCTACGGTTTTGAGGTGGGGGAAGGATTGTACACGGATATGAATGCGATCCGCAGGGATGAGGATACGGATAATATACACTCGATTTATGTGGATCAGTGGGACTGGGAAAAAATCATCACAAAAGAGCAGAGGAATACAGAAACGCTCCGGAGGGTAGTGAAGTCTGTATATGCTGCTTTGCGGGTGACAGAGAAACGGATGGCAAATGACTATGACTATATCCGGTGTATTCTGCCGGAAGAGATTTCTTTTGTAACCACCCAGGAGCTGGAGGACCGCTTCCCGGATCTGACGCCCAGGGAACGGGAGTATGAGATTGCGAAGGAAAAGGGCGCGGTTTTCCTGATGAAGATCGGAGGAATTTTAAAATCGGGGAAAAAGCATGACGGGAGAGCTCCGGATTATGATGACTGGGAACTGAACGGGGATATTATTGTTTATTATCCGGTAACAGATATTGCTCTGGAACTTTCATCCATGGGAATCCGTGTGGATGAAGAATCCCTGGAAAAACAGCTGGAGCTTGCAGGATGCCCGGAGCGGGCGGAACTGCCTTTCCAGAAGGCGGTTCTGGAGAAGAGGCTTCCTTATACTGTCGGCGGCGGTATCGGTCAGTCCAGAATCTGTATGTTTTTCCTGAGAAAGGCGCATATTGGCGAGATACAGGTATCCATATGGCCCCAGGAGGATATCGATTACGCGGCGGAGCGGGGAGTGACAATTCTCTGAGACTGATGATTTTGCATAAAAAAGAGTCGCAAAATCCCCGAATTCCATGAATTTGAATAAAGAAACCATCCGGAAATCATGAAAACTTCAGGGCTCATCGAAGATTCTGACAAGAAAATATCAATCTTCGGAAAAAACATTGGAAAATTGAATGAATTTTAAAAGAAAAACCGGCATGAAAACCGGTTTTTTTTCTGGAAACAGGCTGTTGGAACGATTTGACAAATAAGGAATATAGTGGGATAATGCGCTTGTAAATTGCAGAAAGGGTGATTCTTAAATGGTTGAAAAGAAGATTCAGTTGAGAGCAACGGATGAGGTTCAGGAGTTTGTAAAGGCCGCATCCCAGTGTGATTTCGACATCAATCTGCAGTACGAGAGAGCAATAGTGGATGCCAAATCTTTTCTGGGTGTGCTGAGTCTGGGCCTGTGCAGAAATCTGACTGTAAGCTACGGCGGAGATAATGGCGGGTTTGAGAAGATCCTGAATAAATTTGCTGTTGCCTGAACAAAGAAAACAAAGAAACAGAGTATAGGAAAGCGGCGCCTGCGGGCGCCGCTTTGTGATTATTATGTAAACTTTCCTGTTTTAGGGGAACATGATTTCTTGTGAAATTTTCCGGCAGGTGATATAATGTGGACACTGAGTGAGTGCAGGCGGAGCGCAGCATGAACTTAGTATGAACAATACAGGAGATCGGAGCCGCAGGCGGACGACGCGGCTGGCGGCCTTGTATAATTATGTTGATAAATCAGAGGAGGAATAATTATGGTTTATAAGAAGTTTCGGGATCTGCGGCTGTCTGCTCTTGGCATGGGAGCCATGCGTCTTCCTGTCATTGATGGAAAAGATGATCAGATTGACGAGGAAGCCGCGCAGGAAATGATAGATTACGCTTTTGAGAACGGAATCAATTATTACGATACTGCCTGGGGATACCATGGGGAACAGTCAGAACTGGTAATGGGCCGCGCGCTGAAGAAGTATCCCCGTGATAAGTTTTATCTGGCAACCAAATTTCCGGGATATGATCTGGCAAATATGCCGAAAGTAAAAGAGATTTTTGAACGCCAGCTTGAGAAATGCCAGGTGGAATATTTTGATTTTTATTTGTTCCACAATGTATGTGAGATGAATGTTGACGCTTATCTGGATAATGAGAAGTATGGCATATACACTTATCTGATGGAACAGAAGAAGAACGGACGGATACGCCATCTGGGGTTTTCAGCCCATGGCAGTTATGATGTGATGAAGCGCTTCCTGGATGCATATGGGAAGGATATGGAGTTCTGCCAGATCCAGCTGAACTGGATCGATTATGATTTCCAGGATGCGAAGAAGAAGATTGATCTGCTGAATGAATGGCATATTCCCATCTGGGTAATGGAGCCTCTCCGGGGCGGTAAGCTGGCTTCCCTGGGAGAGAAGTATGAAAAGAAATTAAAGGAGATGCGTCCGGATGAGGAAATTCCGGCGTGGGCATTCCGTTTCCTTCAGACAATTCCGGAAGTAACTGTTATTCTGTCGGGTATGTCCAGTTATGAGCAGGTGAAAGCGAACATTGAGACCTTCCAGACAGAGAAGCCTCTGGATGATGAGGAGTGGGAGGCGCTTCTTGATATGTCTGCTGAGATGACAAAGAGCAATACGGTTCCATGTACCGCATGTCATTACTGTACGTCCCACTGTCCCCGGGGACTGGATATTCCGGAACTGCTTTCCCTTTACAATGAGCATGCCTTTACAGGAGGGGGATTTATTGCTCCCATGGCTCTCAGCGCCATTCCGGAGGATAAGCAGCCGGCCGCCTGTATTGACTGCAAGAGCTGCGAGGCAGTCTGTCCCCAGCAGATTCATATCTCTGAGGTAATGGCAGATTTCTCCCGGAAGCTGAGAGGTTAATCTGCCCCGGTAATTTCAGGAGAGGGATTGAAATTCCCGGCAGCATTGACTATAATGATAGAATCTGACAGTTCCTGTCAGAAGAAAGCAGGATATCAATGAAACAGACGTAGAGTAATATTGGAGGAAAAGAGTATGTACTCAACAGAGGAAATCAAAGCAGTAGATCCCCAGGTGGCTGCAGCCATCGATGCGGAGTATGAAAGACAGAACAGCCATATTGAGCTGATTGCTTCAGAAAACTGGGTGAGCGCCGCAGTGATGGAGGCCCAGGGCTGCATCATGACGAATAAATACGCGGAAGGATATCCCGGCAAGCGTTATTATGGCGGATGCCAGTGTGTGGATGTAGTGGAGGATCTGGCCAGAGAGCGCGCGAAACAGCTTTTTGATGCGGAATATGTCAACGTACAGCCCCACTCCGGCGCCCAGGCGAATATGGCAGTCCAGTTTGCTTTGCTGAAGCCGGGCGATACCGTGATGGGAATGAATCTGGATCACGGCGGACATCTGACCCATGGTTCACCGGTGAATTTCTCTGGCGTGTATTTTCATATCGTTCCCTACGGCGTAAACGACGAGGGATTCATTGATTATGATAAGGTGGAAGAGATTGCTCTGGAGTGTAAACCCAGGATGATTATTGCGGGCGCCAGCGCTTATGCAAGAACAATTGATTTTCCCCGGTTCCGCGAGATTGCGGACAAGGTGGGGGCATATCTGATGGTGGATATGGCCCACATTGCCGGTCTGGTGGCGGCGGGGCTTCATCCCAATCCCATGCACTATGCGGATGTGGTGACCACCACAACCCATAAGACCCTGCGCGGACCCAGAGGAGGCATGATTCTTGTATCAAAGGAGTCCATGGAGAAGAACAATTTTAACTTTAACAAGGCAGTTTTCCCCGGCATCCAGGGTGGTCCGCTGATGCATGTGATCGCGGCGAAGGCAGTCTGCTTTAAGGAAGCCCTGAGCGATGATTTTAAAGTATATCAGCAGGGCGTGGTTGACAATGCCCAGGCGCTGAGCAAAGGTCTGATGAGCCGTGGTATCAGCATCGTTTCCGGCGGTACGGACAATCACCTGATGCTGGTTGATCTGACTCCTTTCGGACTGAGCGGAAAGGCGGTGGAGAAGCTGCTGGATGACGCTCATATTACCGCAAATAAAAACACGATCCCCAATGATCCGAAATCTCCTTTTGTGACCAGCGGTATCCGTCTGGGCACACCTTCTGTGACTTCCAGAGGTATGAATACAGAAGATATGGATCAGATTGCCGGGGCTATTGCCATCGTGATCAAAGAGGGGGAAGCGGGCATTGCGAAAGCCAGAGCGATTGTGGACGGCCTGGTTGCGAAATATCCGCTGAATATCAGATAACAGTGATGATTCCGCCTGAAAACCCATGGGAGAATATGTAGATATGGAGGCGGAACAGAAGCCGGCCGTCATGTTTTTGACGGCCGGCATGCGGATAAGAAAGGCAGGCTATGAAGTTATATTTTGCGCCGCTGGAGGGAATCGGAGGATACATATACCGCAACGCCCAGGCGGAGTTTTTCGGGAAAGCGGACAAGTATTTTTCTCCGTTTATTTCCCCCATGAAAGAGCGGAGAATACGGACAAGGGAATACAGAGATGTCTGTCCCGAAAATAACGGGAATATCCGCCTCGTTCCGCAGATCCTGACCAATGACGCGGAGCTTTTCTGCCAGACGGCGGAGGAGCTGTCCCGGATGGGGTATGAGGAGGTTAATCTGAATCTGGGCTGTCCGTCAAAAACAGTAGTTACGAAACGCCGGGGGGCGGGGTTTCTGGCGGAACCGGAGCTTCTGGATATTTTTCTGGAGCAGATCTGTGAGAAAGTTCAGGCGAAGATTTCCATCAAGACCCGGATTGGCATGGAGGATCCGGAGGAGTTTGAGCGTCTTCTGGAGATTTATAATAAATATCCGGTGAAGGAACTGATTATTCATCCCCGGGTGCAGACAGATTATTATAAAAACAGTCCCCGGATGGAGACTTTCCGCTATGCGGTGAAGCATACTGCCATTCCCCTGGTTTATAACGGGGATATTTTTTCGGCGGAAGATTATCATGAGCGGATGACGCAGATTCTGTCCGGCGGGGAGGAGGATTCTCCGGATGCGGAAGGGCAGCGGGGAGTTCCGGCCGTTATGCTGGGAAGAGGGGTGCTGGCGGATCCGGCTCTGTTCGGCGAAATCAGAGGAACAGAACGACTGGAAAAGAAGAAACTGCAGGCTTTTCATGACAAACTGCTTGCAGACTATACAGAGGTATTGTCCGGAGAGATCAATGTGCTGTACAAGATGAAGGAACTCTGGATTTATATGGCGCCTGCGTTTTCGAATTATGAAAAATACGCAAAAAGAATCCGGAAATCACGAAAAATCCGCGAGTACAGAGAAGCTGCCGGAAGTCTTTTTGCGGAGCAGGAATTAAAGAGGTAGTGAAATTTCCATAATCAGCTGTTCGGGAAGAATGTAAAAATGTAGAAAATGTAAAAAAAACATAAATTAAAAAAATATGGTTGCATCTTTTTGAAACGTATGCTAACATTCTAACAAATTGAATATTGAATTTGCTATGTTTAAGTTATCTGTGCAGGGTGGGATTGTTGCCGAAGGTGTGCCGCCCTCTTTTTTGGAGAGGGTTTGTTAAAAAAATAACAGATCGCTTTGTTATAAAACTGACAAAAACGACATTTCTTTTCCCCGGTTTTTATTCAGAATCACGTATGGACCCATTGCAAAACAATGGGAAAGGTGCTAAAATATCTTTGTCTGATGTTATTCGGGTGAGAATGGCATCACTATATATTTCAAAGGTCAAAAAGGAGAGAAGAAAATGGCAAAGAAAGTCGTAATCGCAAGTGCCTGCCGTACAGCAATCGGCAAAATGGGCGGACAGTTCGGCAATACTCCGGCTGTTGAGTTAGGTTCTATCGTGATCAAAGAAGCAATTAGCAGAGCAGGTATTAAGCCTGAGCAGGTGGACGAGGTAATGATGGGCTGTGTTATCCAGGCGTCTCTGGGACAGAATGTTGCCCGCCAGGCTTCTATCAAAGCTGGCGTTCCCAACGAAGTGCCGGCATTTACGCTGAACGTAGTTTGCGGTTCCGGTCTGAAGTGTGTAAACGAAGCAGCGAACATGATCATGGCAGGACAGGCTGACATTGTTGTGGCAGGCGGTATGGAGAATATGTCCATGGCTCCCTACGCGCTGAAGAAGGCTCGTTTCGGTTACAGAATGAACAATTCTACTATTATTGACTGCATGGTAAATGATGCATTATGGGATGCGTTTAACAATTATCATATGATGATTACAGCAGAGAATATCTGTGATCAGTGGGGACTTACCCGTGAGGAGCTGGATGAGTTCGCGGCAGCTTCCCAGCAGAAGGCAGTAGCTGCCCAGGAGAGTGGCGCGTTCGATGATGAGATCGTTCCTGTTCCGGTTAAGATGAAAAAAGAGACCGTTATGATCACAAAGGATGAGGGTCCCCGTCCGGGTACGACTCCCGAAACACTTGCAAAATTAAGATGCTGTTCCGGTAAAGAGGGAGGACTTGTAACAGCAGGTAATGCGTCCGGAATCAATGACGGCGCTGCCGCAGTTGTTGTTATGAGTGCCGAGAAGGCAGAAGAGTTAGGCGTTAAGCCTCTTGCCACATTTGTGGCAGGCGCTCTTGGCGGATGCGCTCCCGAGATCATGGGTATCGGACCTGTTCCGGCTACCAGAAAGGCATTAAAGATCGCCGGTCTTGAGATGAAGGATATTGATCTGATCGAGGCCAACGAGGCGTTTGCGGCACAGTCCGTTGCAGTGCAGAAAGAACTTGGATTCAGTTCAGATATCTTAAACGTAAATGGCGGCGCAATTGCCCTGGGTCATCCGGTTGGAGCATCTGGATGCCGTATCCTGGTTACACTGTTACATGCCATGCAGAAGAGAGACGTTACATACGGTCTTGCCACACTGTGTATTGGCGGCGGTATGGGCTGCGCTACAATTGTCAGGAAAGAAGCGTAAGATTTCTTTCTGAAGAATACAGACTAATCTATGAATTCTGTGTTATATTAAAATGAAAAAGCTCCGGGAACGGAGCTTTTTTCATACCCGGGATGGTTAAATATATAACGAAGATTCATGTTTAGTGATATATTTCTTTTATCCAAAAGGAGGATTAAAAATGAGAGTTGGAGTTATTGGCGCTGGTACAATGGGTTCCGGTATTGCACAGGCTTTCGCCCAGACTGATGGGTATGAAGTTTATCTGTGCGATATTAATGATGAGTTTGCTGCCAACGGCAAGAAAAAAATCGCAAAGGGTTTTGAAAAGCGTATTGCCAGAGGCAAGATGGAGCAGGAGAAGGCAGATGCGATTCTGGCAAAGATCACGACAGGAACAAAAGAAATCTGTACCGATGCTGATCTGATTATTGAGGCGGCTCTTGAAGTGATGGATGTGAAAAAGCAGACTTTCAGAGAGCTTCAGGATATTGTTCCGGCAGACTGCATGTTTGCGACGAACACATCTTCCCTGTCTGTTACAGAAATCGGGGCGGGTCTTGACAGACCGGTGATCGGTATGCATTTCTTTAATCCTGCGCCGGTTATGAAACTGATTGAGGTAATCCAGGGAGCGAATACTCCGGATGAGCTGCGGGATAAGATTGTCGAGATCGCGAAATCCATCGGTAAGACGCCGGTTCAGGTAAATGAAGCAGCAGGATTTGTTGTAAACCGCATTCTGGTTCCGATGATTAACGAAGGTATCTGCGTACTGGAAGCAGGCGTGGCTTCTGCTGAGGATATTGATACCGCCATGAAGCTGGGCGCAAATCATCCCATGGGCCCGTTGCAGCTGGGCGATTATATCGGACTGGATATCGTACTGGCGATTATGGAAGTTATTTACGCAGAAACAGGTGATCCGAAATACCGTCCGGCACCGTTGCTGAGAAAGATGGTCCGCGCCGGCAAGCTTGGCTGCAAGACAGGAACCGGTTTCTACGATTATAGCAAATAAACGGAAAATATTGGAGGAAATAAAGATGGAATTCGGATTAAGTAAGAAGCATGAAATGGCCAGAAGCCTTTTCAGAGAATTCGCGGAGAATGAAGTGAAACCTCTTGCTCAGGAAACAGATGAAACAGAAAAATTTCCCAGGGAGACCGTGGATAAAATGGCGAAATACGGCTTCCTTGGCATTCCGGTGCCAAAGGAGTACGGCGGACAGGGCTGTGACATTCTCACATACGCCATGTGCGTGGAGGAACTGTCCAAGGTCTGCGGTACCACAGGCGTTATTGTTTCCGCCCATACTTCCCTGTGTGTAGACCCGATTCTGACATATGGCACAAAAGAACAGAAAGAAAAATATCTTCCGGATCTTGCTTCCGGTAAGAAGCTGGGGGCTTTCGGTCTGACCGAGCCCGGCGCGGGTACAGACGCCCAGGGACAGCAGACGAAGGCTGTTCTGGATGGCGATGAGTGGGTGCTGAACGGTTCCAAGTGCTTCATCACAAACGGTAAGGAGGCAGACGTTTATATCGTTATCGCGGTTACCGGAAAGGTGGAGAAGCGCGGCAGAATGCAGAAAGAGATTTCTGCGTTTATTGTAGAAAAAGGCACACCCGGATTTACCTTTGGCGTAAAAGAGAAAAAGATGGGTATCCGTGGTTCCGCCACATATGAGCTGATCTTCACAGACTGCCGTATTCCGAAAGAGAATCTTCTGGGACAGAAGGGCAAGGGATTCAATATCGCCATGCATACGCTGGACGGCGGACGGATCGGTATTGCCGCCCAGGCCCTTGGTCTCGCGGAGGGGGCTCTTGAGACAACCATCGCTTATGTAAAAGAGAGAAAGCAGTTTGGCAGAAGTATTGGAAAGTTCCAGAATACACAGTTTGTTCTGGCAGACCTTGCCACGAAGGTTGAGGCAGCGAAGCTGCTGGTTTACAAGGCTGCGTTAAAGAAGGACGAGTTCCAGGCAGGCGCCAGAGTTTCTTACTCTGTGGAAGCGGCAATGGCGAAGCTCTGCGCGGCGGAAGTCGCAATGGAAGTTACGACAAAGTGTGTTCAGTTACACGGCGGTTACGGTTATATCAGAGAGTACGATGTGGAGCGTATGATGCGTGACGCCAAGATTACAGAGATCTACGAGGGAACCAGCGAAGTACAGCGCATGGTTATTTCTGGTAGTCTGTTGAAGTAGGAGGAAGGAATCATGAAAATCATTGTTTGTATAAAGCAGGTACCCGATACAGCGGGCGGCGTTCAGTTTAATCCGGACGGAACCCTGAACAGGGCTGCCATGCTTACGATTATGAATCCGGATGATAAGGCCGGTTTAGAGGCTGCGCTGAGATTAAAGGATCAGTATGGCGCGGAGGTAACAGTTATCACCATGGGTCTTCCGAAAGCGGCAGATGTTCTCCGTGAGGCTCTGGCTATGGGCGCTGACAAAGCTGTTCTGATCACAGACCGTGTGCTGGGAGGCGCTGACACATGGGCAACTTCATCCACGGTTGCGGCAGGTATCCGCAAGCTGGATTATGATCTGATTATTACAGGCCGTCAGGCAATCGATGGCGATACCGCCCAGGTCGGCCCGCAGATTTCCGAGCATCTGGATATCCCGGTCATCTCCTATGCCCAGGATATTAAGATTGACGGTGATTCTGTGATTGTCCAGCGTCAGTATGATGACAGATATCACATGGTAAAGGCTCAGATGCCCTGTCTGATCACCTGCCTTTCTGAGTTGAATGATCCCAGATATATGACTCCCGGCGGTATTTTTGACGCCTGCGAGGCTGAGATCACCACATGGGGAAGAGCAGACCTGGTTGGCCTGGATAATTCCAACATCGGTCTGAATGGCTCTCCCACAAAGATCGCGAAAGCATCTGATAAGGTTCGTAAGGGTGCAGGCGAGAAGGTAACACTGGATACAGAAGAAGCTGTTTCTTACCTGATCGGTAAGATGACAGAAAAGCATGTATGCGGACTGTAAGAGAAAGGAGATTGATCAGATATGGCAGCAATGGAACAATCTGTAATTGAGCAGTACAAGGACGTATTTGTATTTGCCCAGCAGGTAGATAATGAAATCAGCCCGATTGCTTTTGAGCTGTTGGGCAAAGCAAAAGATCTTGCCAATGATCTGGGCGAGAAGGTGGTAGCGGTCCTGGTTGGTTACAATGTAAAAGGACTGGCGGACCAGCTGGCTGTTTACGGCGCTGACAAAGTCATCGTTGTAGACGACAGGGAACTTGAGGTGTACAGAACAGAGCCTTATACTCATGCACTGGCGTCTGTTATCAATGAATACAAACCGGAGATTATGCTGGTAGGAGCTACAGCCATCGGCCGTGACCTGGCTCCCCGTGTATCCGCGCGTGTTGAGACCGGTCTGACTGCGGACTGTACTTCCCTTGATATCGGCGATTTCCCGCTGAATCCCATGCCGGGCAAAGAGCAGAAGCATAACCAGCTTCTGATGACCCGTCCCGCGTTTGGCGGCAATACCATCGCTACAATCGCCTGCCCGGATAACCGTCCCCAGATGGCGACGGTACGTCCCGGCGTTATGCAGAAGATTGTGCCCATCGAGGGAGCGAAGGCGGAGATTATCGAGTACAATCCCGGCTTTACTCCGGATAACAAGTATGTAGAGATTCTTGACATTGTAAAGAATGTCACCGATGTGGTTGATATCCAGGACGCGAAGATCCTTGTATCCGGCGGCCGTGGCGTAGGTTCACCCGAGAATTTTAAGATCCTGGAAGATCTGGCAGACGCAGTGGGCGGTACAGTTTCCTGCTCCCGTGCGGTTGTGGACGCCGGCTGGAAGCCGAAGGATCTGCAGGTAGGGCAGACAGGAAAGACTGTCCGCCCCCAGGTTTATTTCGCGATCGGTATCTCCGGAGCCATCCAGCATGTGGCAGGTATGGAAGAGGCCGATGTGATCATCGCCGTCAACAAGGATGAGGACGCGCCGATCTTTGATGTTGCCGATTACGGTATTGTAGGCGACCTGAATAAAGTTGTTCCTCTTCTGACTGAGGAAATCAAAAAGGCAGTTGCAAATAAATAAGCTTTCTTTGACTTTTTGAAATATGAACTGAAGTCCCCGTGTGACAGATGAATTCTGTCTGACGGGGATTTCTGCTTTTT
>CAYLWI010000051.1:0-15011 GCA_964387345.1 uncultured Eubacterium sp.
CAAAATACGCTAAAACAGTGCATTTCTGCCATTCTTTTTTTCCTTTGATACTAAAATGATACTATTTCAATAATTATCTGATGAATAGAGTCTGCCTAATTTGTCCGCAACTTCACTTTGCTTTGATGGGAACAAGTGAGAATATATATCCAGGGTGGTTGATACATTCTCATGCCCCAGTCGTTCCGATACCAGCAGTGCAGAGAAGCCGATCTCAATCAGAAGCGAGGCGTGAGAGTGCCCTTACGGTATAATAAGGACAAACGGAAAAACCCAGTGTTTTCAAGGGTTTCAGCGTTTGTCGTTGCCTATTCAATTCCTTTTCCAACCTTGATAGTCAACGAAAAATCTGTCGAATGATGGGAGGTGTCACTTAAAAGACAAAATTGAATACTGCTGCAGCGGTGCGGTGTTTTACCGGACCGCTGCTTATCAGGGCGTTTCATCTGATCTGATGGGCGCCCTTTTTTTGCGCCCATTTTCAGAAATAGGAGGAAATTTACATGGAACTGAATGAAGAAGAAAAAAGGCAGTTGTTTCAGGTTGACGGCGACTGCCAGGCCAAAGTGCTGGATGAACTGTATATGACAGCCCGTTTTACCCGTAACCGCTTGAATTGTGGCAAATATTCTGGCTAAACCAAAATCACAATTTAGTTTAGCCAGAGATTTCATTGACAAGGAGGATAATCGCACGGTGTATTCTAAGTGCGCTTTCCGGCTGATCCCACGGGAGGCCAAGCCCGGTGTGCGCCTGATGTACGATTGGGTGTACCTGCCGACAGCGTAAAATATGTGCTTTGTCCCGAATGTTATCTATTATTCGGGACAAACTGACGGCACAGCAATTTCGATAGGGTTCTTATGGTGTTACGTATCGGTTCAATCGTATCATAATCGGTTCACACTCATTGACACGATTGAACCAATTATTTCATTTTTCTAACCACAAAATAGATAGTATGGTTAGAATCTGGCCCGAAAAATATATAAAATTCAGGACAGATTTGTTTTGAAAGCTCGATTTGAACCTGATTTTTATTCCTTTCTTTGTATTCTACCCGTTTTTCTAACCATTATTCTAACCACCCGTTGACAATAGTGGTTAGATTGGTTAGAATATATCCAGGAGGCGATCAGATGATTTTTCAGGAAAGCGAAACCGTGGAATTAAAGTCTATTGTTGTGGATGACATAAAAAAAGAGATTATAGCTTTTGCAAATTGCGAGGGCGGAAAACTGTATATTGGTGTTCAGGACGATGGAACTGTAATCGGAGTGGACGACCCGGATGGAGCCGCTTTACAGGTCAGCAACATGGTACGGGATGCAATCAAGCCGGATCTAACCATGTTCCTGCACTATCAAACATTGAACGAGGATGGAAAGCAGATTATAGCCATTGACGTTCAGCAGGGAACTGAGCGCCCCTATTATATCGCCAAAAAAGGGTTAAGACCGGAAGGTGTTTTCGTGCGTCAGGGATATTCTTCTGTTCCGGCTACTAATACGGCAATCCGCCGTATGATTAAGGAAACAGATGGAGACCATTTTGAGGATATGCGGTCATTGGAACAGGATTTAACTTTTGAAGCGGCACGGAAGGAATTTTCTGAAAGAAATATCCCGTTTGGCGAGCCTCAGATGAAAACATTAGGAATTATGACCCATGATGGAGTTTATACAAATCTGGGACTTCTGCTGTCCGATCAGTGTGTGCATACGATCAAAGTAGCGGCCTTTGAAGGAACAACACAACAGGAATTTAAGGACCGTAAAGAATTTTCCGGCTCTTTGTTCCGGCAGATGGATGAAGTATATGATTACATTGATTTCCGCAACCAGACTCATTCTACCTTTCAAAAACTGCGCCGGATCGATCAGCGGGATTACCCTGAAACGGCTGTCAGGGAAGCCCTTTTGAACCTGCTTGTGCACCGTGAATATTCCTTCCGTGCCAGCACTTTTATCAGCCTTTACGAAGATCGGATTGAGTTCACTTCTATCGGGGGGCTTGTAAGCGGTGTGACCCTGAATGATATTATGATGGGGATTTCCGTATGCCGGAATGTAAAACTGGCAAATGTATTTTATCGTTTGGAATTGATCGAAGCCTATGGAACCGGAATGTTAAAGATTCAGGAGGCTTATTCCGGCACCGGAAAAACCCCTAAAATAGAAACTTCTGACAATGCTTTTAAGATTATCCTCCCAAACCTGAATGTGCATACAGAGCAGGACGAACCCTCCACAAACAAGTTGGTCGGAAGCGTTCAGGAGAATTTGGTAATTGATCTGGCAAAAAAACAAGGCACGTTTACAAGAAAAGATTTGGAAAAAACATTGGAAATCAGCCAGACAGCATGTGGCCGGTTATTAAAGCGAATGATGGAGAGCGGTCAGATTGTCCAAGAAGGAAAAGGCAGGAATACGCATTACCGTCTTTCGGAATAAATTATAATCAATGAGGAAAAAAGAACTGAACCAGCTTGTATATGAATTGCTATGCAAACAGTTTCAGGTAGCTTTCGGTATTGACAGCTTAGCGGATCTCCGTAAGGTAGATACTGTTGCTATACGTCAAGCTGACTTTGACCGGCAGATTTTTGAACTGCAGGAAGAAAAGCGGAAACTGTATGAAGCTCTTGTTTCCGGCAGGATTCCGCTCCCGGAATACAAGGATCAAAAAGAGCAGATCAGTGAAAAGCTGTTGGAAGTGCAGAATACCAAAGCGGTTGTCATGGCCCGTCTTGAAGCCGAACAGGAAGAACGGCAGCACCAGCGCCAGCAGATGGATATTTCCCGGATGCTGACGGAAAGCAATGGGCTGACTTCGGAATTAGTTGATCTTCTGATAGATAAGATTTATGTTTATCCTGATAAACGGGTAGATATTGTTTTTAAGATAAGGGACAGCTTGACAACTCACGACTGAGGAAAGGGATTGGTTATGCTGATCGTTCCGGCTTTCAGATCCACGTCTGCAAAGGTCAGAGCCATTAATTCCCCGATCCTCATACCAGTGTAATACAAGCTCATGTCAGGCGCACCCTGCTGCTGTTCAAGGAACTGCCGCTCCCATTCTTTAGCATCTCGTTGCAGGGGGAATCCCATCTTCATCTTTTGTTTTCTGGTTCCGGTATAATCTTCATAGTAACATTTAACATACCATGAGCCTGTTTTTTCGTCTTTATAAACTGGCATTATATCCTCCTTTTCTTTTCCTGCCGGGCGGCCGGATCAAAGGAAGATATATTTGACACATAGTAGAATATTGATTATAATATACTTAACAAGACAACTGAGATAGATGGCTGCACCCCATCTGTCCCGGGCAAAGATTTAAGTTACTACATAAAGCAGTCGTCCTGACCTTTTCCAGAGAGCGGGACGGCTACTTTTTATTTTTCATATTCAGGATAGCGATAATCAGGCTTGCAACAGCTATGATAACCATCCGTTCTTCGTATGTACTCATAACTACCACCCCTTCCGCAAGACTCCGGAACAGGTGGAAAGCTGCCCCTCCCAGTTGCCTGGGTAAATATATTATTCTGTTTTGAATCCCGGCAGCTCCGGAGAGTACCAGGACTGATGTATTATTCTCCTGTACGTAAATTTTTTTATTCTATTTTTCACCAATCAGGAGAAAAAGTGGAGAATATCTGGCATTTTTACTGCGGAAAGTTTTTATTCTTCAAATCTGTTACCTAGAAAAGAATGGTATTTCTTTCCTCCTCCGACCACTTACACCCGGCTGCCGCTTTACAGCAGAAACAGGGACGGGACAGGTGATCCGCCCGGTTAATGTAAGATCCGATGAGGGATTCTCCTGTTCCTCTTCTCCCGCAGTGATCACGGATAATTGCCACGGTTTCTGCCTTCCAGGATTCCGGATAATGGATCTGCTCCAGAATTTCTTCTGCCAGACGCGCTCCCGCGGCGGCGTGATGCTCTCCGCTTTTATACTGACAGGCTCTTCCGATATCGTGAAGCAGTCCGGCCACAAAAATCCGGTCCTTCATCTGCTCCATGGCAGCTCCCCTTTCCCTGTCCCCCGAAGCTTCTTCCAGATAGAGAATCCATGCCAGACGGCATACATCCATAATATGAGGCATCCCGTGTCTGCAGTAGATCCGGTCTGCCTCCAGTTCTTCAATCTCCTCTACTGTGGTCTGGTACAGAGAGTTCTTCATGATTTCTGTCGCATATTTCATTCAATTACTCCCCTGCCCTGCTGTCTCTCCGCAGCTTCCGCCACATGGGAAACCAGCACGCTGGTCGTCACCGCGCCGACTCCTCCCGGAACAGGAGTAATTGCCTTTACAATCGGTTCCACATTATCAAAATCCACGTCTCCGCAGAGCTTCTGCTTTCCCTCGTGATAGCCGATTCCCACATCAATGACAGTCTGTCCGGGCCAGAAGCTGGGTGCTCCCAGGGATTCTGTCTTTCCGGTGCAGACAATGACAAGATCCGCTCCCCTGATTACAGAGGCAAGATCCGCGGTCTTCGTGTGACATATGGTGGGAGTCGCATTCCTGTGGAGCAGAAGCATGGCCGCCGGCCTTCCCACCACAAGACTTCTGCCAACCACCACTGCCCGCTTCCCGGCACACTCTATACCGTAATAATCCAGGATTTCCATGGCTGCCTGGGCGGTACAGGGGCAGAACCCTGCCTCTGTATCCGTAAATACGCCCGCCAGGGAAGCGTCTGTAATACCGTCCACATCCTTGGCCGGACAGATGGCTCTCCGCACAGCTTCTTCATCCAGATGTCCCGGCAGCGGCCGGAAGATCAGAATGCCATGTACCTGATCCTCCCGGTTCAGCTTCTCCAGCTCTTCCATCAGCGTCTCCTGTGCGACATCCTCCGGCAAAACAACCTTTCTGACCGCAACGCCGACGCTCTCACACCGCTTTACCGCTCCCTTTTCATAGCTGAGATCATCCGGCCGTTCTCCTGTCCGCAGGATTGCCAGCGTCGGATGAATCCCCCGCGCCTTTAACTTTTCTACCTTTTTTGCGGTCCTCTCATTGATCGCCGCGGCTACTTCTTTTCCTCTTAAAATCTCTGCCATTGCATACTCCGTCCTCTTTTTATGAATGAACTCTGTCCAGCACCTTCCGGAAAATCTCATCACACCGGGGGATATACTGCTCCAGCATCTCCTCCGTGCGCTGTTCCAGTTCCCGGGCATACTCCCGGTTCCGCATGGATTTCGTATTGATAAACACATTCAGGGAAGCGCCGGTCAGCGCTCCCCGCAGCCCCGCGGCGGCGCAGCCCGCGTCACTGATCGCGATTACCGAGCCGATCTGCTCCATCTTCTCCACCAGATCAATGGCCCTGCAGCAGCATTCCATTATTTTTACCGGCACCAGTCCGGCCTGCGCCAGCGCTTCTTCCATGACTTCCTCTTTATACTGTCTCTGCTCCTCTGTCTCCCGGGGAAGGCCATATGCCCTGGATAATGGTTCAAACGCATCCGCGTCCGCCTGGACCAGCTCCAGAAACTCCCTTTCCAGCCGGGCTGCTTCTTCTTTCAGCCGGATCACCTCTTCCTGTACATCCGCATACTTCTTTTTCCCAAGGGTAAGGCTGCCTACCATATCTCCCAGCGCCGTTCCCACCGCCCCCATCAGGGCTGCCGCGCCGCCGCCCCCCGGAACCGGTGCTCTGGAAGCAAGGGCCTCTATAAATTCTTTGCAGCTTTTATCTGTCATCTCTGTTCGTTCCATAATGTATCCTCATATATTCTTCCCGGACTCCGGAATGCAATCCATCGTCCGCACCAACTGACTGTCTTTTATTTTATCTGAAAGTGCGCATTCCTGCAACCCAAAGATTCTTCATCCGGCAATACAAAAAGCCATTGGTACAATTGTTTCTGAACCACAACCGTATCAATGGCTTCCCTCATCATCTGTCTTTCAGTTATTCAGCGGCGACAAGACGATTCTCCCCGTTTTCCTGGTTTCCTTCAGATCAATGATTCTCTGGTTTTCCGACCCCCGGAACTTCAGACAGAGGTTTCTCTTTTCCTCAATGAAAGGACCGTCCACCAGAATATCAATGCAGTCAAGCAGTTCATCCGTCACATCGGTATACCTGCGGCCGCCGGGCGCCAGATCCCTGTCATAGACAAACCCGGTGAAGGCCCAGATATCACGATTGGCGAACTCCTCCTTCACTCTGCGGGCCAGCTTCACCAGTTCTTTCTGATTCTCCGGCTCAAAGGGCTCTCCTCCCAGGAGCGTCAGCCCCTTATACTGAGGCTTCTTCAATTCTGATAAAATAAAGTCTTCTGTCTTTTCTGTATATGGCGTCCCATATCCGAAATCCCAGGTCTGGGGCTGGAAACACCCCTCGCAGCGGTTCGTACAGCCAGATACAAAAACCGTCACCCGGATTCCGGTACCATTGGCCACGTCAAAAGTCTTTATTTCTCCTACATTCATCCTCACTCACTCCTACAGATGCAGCACCCTCTCTTTGATCTCCTGGGTCCGTCCCTGGTTCCAGAACTGGGTTCCGATATAACCGCAGGTCCGTCTTGCCACATTCATCCTATTCTGGTCGCGGTTGCCGCAGTTGGGGCACTCCCACAGAAGCTTTCCGTCTTCCTCCACAATCTCAATCTCGCCGGTATAACCGCATTCCTGGCAGAAATCACTCTTGGTATTCAGCTCCGCATACATGATATTGTCGTAAATATACTGCATGACGGCCAGTACTGCCTCCAGATTATTCTGAAGGTCGGGAACCTCCACATAGCTGATGGCGCCGCCCGGGGAAAGGGCCTGGAACTGTGCCTCAAACTTCAGCTTCTCAAAAGCGTCAATCTCTTCTGTTACATGAACATGATAACTGTTGGTGATATAATTCTTGTCTGTCACTCCCGGGATCACGCCAAACCGCTGCTGCAGGCATTTCGCAAACTTGTAGGTGGTGGATTCCAGGGGAGTTCCATACAGACTGAAGTCGATATTATTTTCCTTCCTCCACTTCGCGCAGGCGTCATTCATATGCTGCATCACTTCCAGCGCAAAAGGCGTTGCGGAAGGATCTGTGTGGGACTTTCCTGTCATGTAGCGGACGCACTCGCACAGTCCCGCATATCCCAGGGAAATGGTGGAGTAGCCGCCGAAAAGAAGCTTATCAATCGGCTCTCCTTTTTTCAGCCGCGCCAGCGCCCCGTGCTGCCAGAGAATCGGCGCCACATCTGACGGCGTTCCCAGAAGACGCTTGTGTCTGCACATCAGGGCCCGGTAGCAGAGCTCCAGTCTCTCGTCAAAAATCTCCCAGAACTTTTCCAGATTTCCGCCGGAGGAGCAGGCAATATCTACCAGATTCAGTGTTACGACGCCCTGGTTAAACCTTCCATAATACTTGGGCTTATTTGTCTCCGGATCCACGTAGGGAGTCAGGAAAGAGCGGCAGCCCATGCAGGTATAGCAGTGTCCCTCGCCGTTTTTATCCACCTTGTTCTGAAGCATGATTTTCTCAGAAATATAATCCGGAACCATGCGCTTCGCGGTACACTCTGCCGCCAGCTTCGTCAGATACCAGTACTTGCTTCCTTCTCTGATATTATCCTCCTCAAGAACATAAATCAGCTTCGGGAAAGCAGGCGTGATGTATACGCCCTTCTCATTCTTGATGCCCTGGATCCGCTGCTTTAACACTTCCTCGGTTACCATGGCCAGGTCATCCCGCATGGGGCCTTCCGGAACTTCATCCAGATACATGAATACTGTAATAAAGGGCGCCTGTCCGTTGGTGGTCATCAGCGTGATGACCTGGTACTGGATCATCTGTACGCCCTGCTTTACCTCCTTGCGCACACGCATCTCCGCCACTTTATTGATGGTCTCCTGACCGGCGTCGATCCCGTTCTGCTCAAACTCATAGGCGACCTCCCTGCGGTACTTTTCCCTGCTGACCTGGACAAAGGGAACCAGGTGCGCCAGGGAAATGCTCTGTCCGCCATACTGGGAGCTGGCAATCTGGGCCACTGCCTGGGTCGCCACGTTGCATGCGGTGGCAAAACTGTGGGGCTTCTCTATCATCGTCTCGCTGATGACGGTACCGTTCTGCAGCATATCCTCCAGGTTCACCAGACAGCAGTTGTGCATATGCTGGGCAAAATAATCGGAATCATGGAAATGGATCAGCCCCTTCTCATGAGCCTCCACCACATCCTGGGGCAGAAGGAATCTTCTGGTAATGTCCTTGCTGACCTCCCCGGCCATGTAATCACGCTGCACACTGTTGACCGCCGGATTTTTGTTGGAATTCTCCTGCTTCACTTCCTCGTTATCGAACTCCAGCAGACTTAAAATCTGCTCATCTGTGGAATTAGACTTGCGGACAAGCGCTCTCTTATACCGGTAAGTAATATAATTCCGCGCTACAGAAAATGCTCTCTGGTTCATGATCTGGTTCTCCACAAAATCCTGGATCTCCTCCACGCTTAAAGCGCGGTTCATCCCCTCACAGATAGTTCTCATGTTGGCGGAAATCACCGCGATCTGCTCCGGAGTCATCTTCTCTGCATCCGATACACTCTCATTTGCCTTCACAACCGCCGCTGTGATTTTATCCAGATCAAAAGGGGCTTCCGCGCCGCTTCTTTTAATGATTTTCATAGAACCTCTCCTTATCTTTCCATCTGACGACATACTATATCTTGTATCTTTTATTATCTGTATGACATATTCTACTATATCTTGTGTCTGAATGCAACACAAAAATCAATATATTGTGACTTTCTGATAAAGCTCCCCGGCGCCTGTCATTTCCGCCGATATACAGAAAAAACTCTGTGCCGGCCGGATTCCCGGCTGTTCCAGAGTTTTCTGCTTCTGCGAAGAAGTTTTCACTTTTACATAAAAACAAAACGCGACACAGGAACCTCCTGTATGGCTTCTCTGCCGCTGATTTTATTCTATAAAAACAAAAGCCTTCTGTGAATATTTCCATAATCCAATTTTTTTCTTTCCTTTTGTGTTGTCAGCACAATTTTCAGGCCGGGATTGCTCCCGGCCCGGAAATTTTTCCTTTTCATTCATAAAGTTCTTTATAAATTTTAAATACCCGGTCCCGGTCCAGTTCCACAAAATTGTTCGCCATCAGCCGGCCCTGGTTTTCCATCACAGAATCTGTAAACTCTGCGAGATCTTTCTCTGTGACGCCATATTCACGCAGCGGCTTTCTCGGAATCAGCACACTCAGAAGCTTTTCCAGTTCTTCAAACGCATGATCTGCCGGGCATTCCAGCAGACCGCCGATAAAAGCCTGAAGCTTCGCGATCTCCCCGTCTGTCTTAATCTCCAGATAATTATTCATGACGCCGCCGAACATTGCGTAATTCGCCTCCCCGTGAGCCACATGATATACGGCACCCAGAGGATAGCTCAGCGCGTGAACGGCCGCGCAGCCTGCATTGCCAAAAGCGATCCCCGCATAATTGGACGCAATCAGAAAATCCTCCAGCAGGGGATAGCGGGCGTCCTCTCCCCTGTCGCGGATCTGTTTATAACCATTCAGAATCATCTCTATGGCTTTATAACCAAACATCCTCGTGTATCCGTTTCCCTTCGGGGACAGCGAGGACTCTATGGCGTGGATCAGCGCGTCAATGGAACTGGTGGCAAAGAAACGGAAAGGCAGCCCCTGCAGCAGTTCGGGAATCAGAACCGCCTGGTCCGCATACATCTCGTCCACGGCAAGACCTTTTTTCGTCCCTCTGCTGTTCAGCGCCAGGATCGCGATATTGGTTACCTCTGAACCGGTTCCGCATGTGGTCGGCACCAGAACCAGCGTTTTGTCCTTCACAATATCCAGCTTTCCATCATACAGATCCAGAATTGGCGCAACATTCTTTAACGCAAATAATTTACTGATATCAATTACTGTGCCTCCTCCGATGGCAATTACCCGCCGGGGATTCCCCTTGATATCTCTGTATATTGCCTCAGCCATCTCATCAGAAGGCTCGCCTGCGCCATACTTTTCCTGGAAAATAACCTCACATTCCAGATCCAGTCCGCCAAAGTACGGCTCATAAATATACTGATTCGTAATTACCAGATCATCTTTTCCGATCCGGAACTCTTCAGCGAAGGCTTTCGCTGTATCATAGTGGAAAATTTCGGGTTTCAGCATGAACTGTTTCATCGTGATACACTCCTTTTTCTTTCAGAATTTCAGACAGCACAAAAAAACTTCCGGAGATTCCTGTCCCGCAGAAATGCAAAAAACCAGTCAGATTTTGTTTTCATATAAGTGTATCTTCTTCGCAATTCTAATCATAATAAGAAAACAGCCCAAAGTCAATACCGTTGTCATTTCCCGGCAGCCAGATACCGGATAACAGAATGCGCCGCCACATTCCCCTCGCCCACTGCTTTCGTATACTGGTAGGGGCGTCCCGTGCAGTCCCCGGCTGCATAACATCCTGCCAGGTTCGTCTCCATCTTCCGGTTAACCACAATGTGTCCGTCTTCTGTCTCCAGCCCCTTCAGAAGAGTATCCGGCGCAATAGTATTCCTGAGGATGAAGATTCCGTCCACCGCAAGCTCCTGTCCATCCTTCAGTACCAGCGTCTGCACCCGGTTTTCTCCGGAGATTTTCACCGGAATCCCCCCGGAAATTGTTATGTTCTCCCCCGAAATGCCGCAATTCCTGTACTGTGGAAAATACGTAAGACGCGCGGCCAGCTCTGACAGATACTCTGTCTCATGCTCAAACCGGGCGTCATTGCAGATTACCGCGATTTCTTTTCCTTTATAGAGCGCTCCGTCACAGGTGGCGCAGTAACTGACGCCCTTCCCCAGGAACCTGTCCTCTCCCTCCAGGGTCTTTGCCGTCATCACCCCGGTAGCGAATAAAACAGTCCTGGATTCATACAGCTCATTGTCCGCCAGAACCATATAGGATTCTCCATTTTTCATAATTGTGGTAACCATTTTTTCAGAAATTTCTATATCCATGGTTTCCATATGGTGAAGAAAGTGTTCCTGGAGCTCCTGCCCGGTAATTCCGGGCAGACCGGGATAATTCCGGATTCTTTCCGCCTTTGACACCTTCTGACTCATAGCCCTGCTGCCAAACCATAAAAAGCTCTTATTATAAATTTTCAGATTCATGGCCGCCGAAAGTCCCGCCGGTCCGGTTCCTATAATAATCGTATCGTACATATCCGCCCTCATCCTTTCCGTTTAAAATAAATCACAACTGCGCAGATCAGAAGAATCACGCAGATGATATATCCTGCTGTTTCCATACTATTGTACCTCCGCGTCCCAGTTCTTATTCTCTCTGTACATCTACCTCCGCCGGCTCCCCAGGTCTGCTTTCAGAACGGTTCTGCCAGGAAAGAGGAAATCCGCGCTGCCGTTCTGTAATCAGAAAAACGGGGGCCAGCAGAAGTCCCCCCGTTTATCTGTCAGACCAGTTCCGCAATCCGCGTTACTCCCACATAAATCTGTGAGATTTTATACCATGTGGCAAAATCCACCACACCGGTAACCGGCAGATCAAAAACCCTCTGAAATGTTTCTACCGCCTTTTTCGTGCGTTCCCCGTAGATACCGTCTGCCGTAATGGTCGGAATTGCAGGATAAGAACGGGAAATCACAGCGAGCTGCTCCTGCATCTGACGTACCTTGCTTCCGGTAGACCCGACAGACAGATTCGTCCCAGGCCAGGAAGCCGGAATACCGGAAATTTCTTCTGCGGAATTGATGTACATATTGCTGCCATAGTAGTACCGGAGAATTTCAATGGCGGAATATCCCCGATCCCCCAGATATTTGGATCCCCACTGGGAGAGCCAGTCGGGACAGGAAACAGTCTTTCCGTCACAGTACTGGGTAAGAATCGGCTGCCTTACATCGGGACGGGACAGGTAATTATTAAACATCTCATCTACAATTCTGGATATGTTGCTGAAAATTGTCCTCCCGTAAGACCAGATCTGGTCATACGCTGTGGAAGAAGTAATCGTAAAATCATATCCCTTGTTCCGGTACCCCGGAATCACCGGATATCCGGGACTGGGGAAAGAAATCAATTACCGCTCCTGTTCCGGCGCATCAGACAGCCCGGAGGCCGGAGGCGTCTCCGGCAATCCCTCACAACAGAACCGGATCTGAGGATTCTCAGACAGCCCAAAATCCTCCGGATGTATTCTGAAATAAAGTGTGATCTCATCCCCTCTGACCTCAATCCTCCTGACCAGACGGTTCGCCAGGACACGCTTTGCTTCCATGTCCGCATTCAGAAAGATCTCCTGCCATGTGGGTATCTTATCCTGCGGCTTTTCCCGGTCATTGCCGGATACCGGAACATTCTGTAAAGAAAGCTCCTTCTCCTTTATGATCTTCCGCTGCCGGTCCAGCTTCTCATTCTGCGTACGGATCAGCGCCGCCAGTTCATCCAGGGACAGGGGATATTCTCCTGTCATGGCGGCCGGAATATTTTCCTCCATGACTTCGATTTTTTTTCTGATTCTGTCCGCTTCCTCCCGCTCCTTCTTTAACTCGCGGGTCAGAATTCTTTTTTCATGGTTCTGGTTCTTTCTGATCTCATCCGACACATTTTCGTTTTCCAGCAGCTTACCGATACAGGCAGCCATGGCTTCAAATATCACCGGCTCAATTTCATCCGCCCGGAACTGGTATGTCTTTTCATGGGGGACTCCCTGCCGGGCATTCTGACATTTGTAAACAGGAATCCTGCTGGCTCTTTTTTCACCGGTAGCCCTGATCGTCCAGTAATTATACTTACTTCCGTTTGTAAGTTTACTTCCGCAATAACCACAGTATAACACATCAATCAGGGAAAGCATACCGTCATTTTTCCGAATGACAGCCACATCTTTTTCCTCCGGCTTTGCCCGATATTTCCGCCCGCGCAGTCTTCTTTTTTCCTGCACCCGGTTCCAGGTATCGGGATCGATGATCTGGATATCCGGATCTGCCTCCTTCGCCAGGATCCAGTCCTCCTGATCCAGTCTGTGATATTTCCCATTCACCCGCTCCCTCCTTTTGTATGCAGTAAATCCGGCGTACACCGGATTCGTGAGAATGCTGGTGATGGTGCCGGATTTCCAGACCCCATGAGGCGCCAGTTCTTTATACTTACTGTTTTTATTCAGTTCCTTCGCAATTTTCAGGGATCCAAACTCCCTGTTCAGAGACAGGCTGTAAATATACTGCACCACCTCCGCCTGTTCCGGCGCCGCCACCAGATGCTTCAGCGCCCTTCCATGTCTGCTGATCTCACCCGAATAGTCAAGCACATATCCGAAAGGAGCCTTTCCTCCCATAAATTTCCCCTGCTCCGCCAGCTTCCGGGCAGTGTCTTTCACCCTCATACCGGTATCCGCGCTGCTTTTCTGGGCGTTGGCATACCGGAAAGTCAGCATCATCTGCCCCATAATATCATCTGCCTCCGGTGAAATACATCCGTCTTTTACAGTATAAATATCCACGCCAAGACCTTTCAGACTCATAATATATAGCGGGGTATCCCACATAAGACGTCCTACCCGGTCATCTTTATAGGGTACCAGAATATCAAATTCCCGGTTCCTGGCATCCCGTAAAATCTCCTGCAGAATCTCCCGCTGTGAAGCAGTATTTTTGTAGGCGCTTTTGCTTCCCTCAAAATACTCCTTCTCATCCAGAATCCAGTCCTCATGCTTCCGGATATATTCCACCAGAATCTTTCTCTGGATGGACAGATCCCCATCTGCTTCCAGCTGCTGGTCAGAGCTGACCCTCAGAAGCATACGAATCTTCTTCATGCTGATGTCCCCCTTTTTGGAATAAAACAGCCAGGGAACCCGGATCCCTGGCTGTTCATGATATATGTTCTTCCGCCTGTCCGGGGCTGGAAGTAAAGCGGGTGAATGAATCTGGCCACTCATGATGTATGTTCCTCCACCCGGCGGTACATCTGACGCCTTAATTCTGCCGAGAGAAGTTTTTTGATGTCAGCTTTCACCTGTTCTTCATCCGGGGTATCCTCCGGGAAAACACAGACGAGACGGAATTGTTTTTTCAGGAAGTCTTTTGGTGGAAAAGTTGCTGCTTCCATTCCTGATGTCCGCTATTTTTTCTTACTTGAATCTTATTCTTCCTGCAATAATATCATTCCACCAGATTATGAGCCTGTATCAGAATTGACCCGATTTACTGCATTGACTTCACAGCAAAAAATAAATATAATGTATTAAACCACACCACCGTCAATAAATTTAAGTGTGGTTTAGTGCAGAGGTGGAATTATGTCTGGGCAGAGAGATATACAATTTCTTAAAAAAATTTTTTCGGATTATGATTACGTTATGACGACAGCTCAACTTAATGCTGAAAAACTATATTACAGGGATATTCAGCGGATGCTGGATGAGGGACTGATCGAAAAGATCAGGCGAGGTTATTATCACTGGATTGAGGACTACGATAAAAGTGAAATCGTAATTATCAACAGTATGTTTCCTGATGCAGTCCTCTGTATGGAAACAGCCTTGTTCTATTATAAATACAGCGACAGAACCCCTGCTGAATGGAATATCACAATAGACAAAAACACTTCCCGTCAGCGTACAAAAATAGATTATCCTTTTATCAAGGCTTATCGGGTTGAGCCTGCACTGGTTACTTTAGGTGAAACCGAGGGTGAGATTGATTTTTATAAAGTCCGTATTTATGACCGTGACCGTACCATCTGTGACGTGCTGCGAAATATAAACAAAATGGATAGAGAAGTTTTTAATAAAGCGATACAGGGCTATATAAAAGATTCCAGAAAGAATATACCTAATCTTATGAAATATGCAAAAGTTTTACGTGTGCAGAAAAAAGTAAAAGAATGGATTGGAGTGTGGCTGTAATGACAGATAAAGCGGCTTCCGTTTTGGCAAGACTCAGAAATAAAGCAACTGTTCTTTACCAGACGCTTTCAAAAATTGTACGGAAAGGAAAAAACATGGAC
>CAYLWI010000052.1:0-5993 GCA_964387345.1 uncultured Eubacterium sp.
CCAGAGGATACCTGTATGGGCAGAAAGCAGCCCAGGAAAGGAGAAATTTTGTGATTACGTTGAAAAATGTCAGTAAAACATATACAGAAGGCAATCATGCGCTGGTAGATGTGAACATACATATTGATGAAGGAGAGTTTGTGTTTGTGGTAGGCGACAGCGGATCGGGGAAATCTACTCTGATCAAGCTTCTGCTGAAGGAGCTGGAACCGACTTCTGGCACAATTATTGTGAATAAAAAGAGCCTGGATAAAATCCGCCGCAGTCAGATTCCTTATTTTCGGAGAAATATCGGGTGTGTGTTCCAGGATTTCCGCCTTCTGAAGGATAAGAATGTATATGATAATGTAGCATTCGCCCAGAGGGCGATTTCAGCATCCAACCGTTCCATAAAGGAGAAGGTTCCCAGAATTCTTTCCCTGGTGGGACTGGCGGCAAAATACCGTTCAAAGCCCAGCCAGCTTTCCGGCGGCGAACAGCAGAGGGTGGCTATTGCCAGGGCGCTGGTGAATGAGCCGGAGATTCTTCTGGCGGATGAGCCTACCGGCAATCTGGATCCCGGCAATGCCTGGGAGATCATGAAGCTGCTGGAGGAGATCAACCAGCGGGGAACGACTGTTCTGATGGTGACCCATAATATGGAAATTGTAACAGAGATGAAGAAGCGTGTGATTACCCTGCAGCGGGGACACGTGGTAAGCGATGTACAGATGGGCGGTGAAACCAATGAAGATTAGTACACTGGGATACACAATAAAAGAAGGATTTAAGAATGTATGGACGAACAAGGTGTTTTCTATCGCGTCCATAGCGACCATGGCAGCCTGCATTTTTCTGTTTGGCGTGTTTTATTCTGTACTGGTAAATTTCCAGAATGTAGTGCAGGATGTGGAGTCCGGCGTGGCCGTCACGGTATTTTTTGATGAGGGAACTTCCCAGGAGCGGATTGACCAGATCGGTCAGGAGATAGCCTCCAGAGACGAGGTGGCAAGCTTTAACTATGTTTCTGCGGAAGAAGCCTGGGAAGAGTATAAGATGATTTACTTTGAAGGGGATGAAAGCGCTGCGGCGTCTTTTGGAAGTGATAATCCGCTTGCCAATGACGCCACCTATGAGATTTACATGACAGATATCTCATATCAGCAGGATCTGGTGGATTTTCTGGACAGTTTGGATAATATCAGAACTGTCCGCCAGTCGGAGGATGTGGCGAATACGCTTTCCGACGCGAACAGAGTGATTGGAATTGTTTCAGGAGCTATTATTATTATTCTGATCTGTGTAGCAGTGTTCCTGATCAGTAATACAGTGCGGACTGGTATTACAGTACGTAAGGAAGAGATCGGCATCATGAAGATGATCGGAGCCACAGATTTTCTTGTCAGGGCGCCCTTTATTGTAGAGGGTATTCTGATCGGAGTTATCGGGGCGCTGATTCCTCTGGGGATTCTGTATTGTGTTTATGGAAGAGTGATACGTTATGTAATGGAACGGTTCGAGTTTCTGAGTAATATGCTTACTTTTGTACCTGTCAGGGATGTGTTTATGGTTCTGCTTCCGGTGGGAGTGATTCTCGGGGTCGGAATCGGATATATTGGCAGCCGTG
The DNA here is from genome assembly GCA_964387345.1 of uncultured Eubacterium sp. Taxonomy (GTDB): domain Bacteria; phylum Bacillota; class Clostridia; order Lachnospirales; family Lachnospiraceae; genus Eubacterium_I. The sequence continues at coordinate 1,607 of CAYLWI010000052.1, forward strand.
TGACTGTGCATAATCATATCAATGTATAAGAAAAATAAGGGATAAGCAGCTGCGGGATGAAGAGTTCAGAGTTATGATCTGTTTCATTCCGCCTGTATTTTTTAAAGAGGGATTTATAGAATGGAAGATAAGAATTTACAGAGGGAACGGCAGGAAATAAGAACAATACCGGATATTTCCCGGGCGCCTGTAAAGCGGAGAGGCGGTTTTGCAAAGGGATTTCTGACCGGCGTGATTCTGGCGGCTGCGATTGTGGCGGGAGTTTTTGTCATTTTTCCCAAAGTGCAGAGCAGACTGGGGGGCTATGAAAAAGTACTGGACAGAGAGACGGAAGAAAAGATTGAAGCGCTGGCCGCTTATATACAGAGTTCTTATTATGAAGATATAGATGTGGAGGAACTGCGGGAGGGGCTTTATCAGGGACTTTTTGAAAACCTGGATGTTTATTCCCAGTATTATACGGAAGAACAGTACCAGGAGTTATATGAAGATACTCTGAGCGGTACATATTGCGGGATCGGGGCCAGCCTGCAGCAGGATGAGGAGACGATGAGCGTGACGATTGTCTATGTTTACGATGGATCTCCCGCCCAGGAAGCGGGACTGCAGGAGGGGGATATTATTTCCATGGTGGATGATTATGACGCCTCTTCCATGGAGCTTACAGAGCTTGTCAGCCATATCAGAGGCGAGGAAAGTACTTCCGTGCATCTTGTAATTTACAGAGATGGGGAAGAGCTGGAGTATGATATTGAGCGGCGCAATATGTCCCTGCCTGTAGTAAGCAGCGATATGCTGACTGGGAATACGGGATATATTGCCCTGACTGAGTTTACGGAGTCCGGCGTGGATCAGTTCAGTGCTGCGCTGACGGAGCTGACAGAGCAGGGGATGGAATCGCTGATTATTGATCTGAGGAATAATCCGGGAGGCGTCCTGACATCGGTCTGTGATATGCTTGATATGATTCTTCCGGAAGGACTGATTGTATACACAGAAGACCGGGATGGGAACCGGCAGGAATACTATTCTACAGACGATGAATCCCTGGATGTTCCTCTGGTTGTTCTGGTGAATGAGAACAGCGCCAGCGCATCGGAAATTTTTGCCGGGGCGATCCAGGACCGGGATGCGGGAACGATTCTGGGAACGACCACATATGGAAAAGGCGTAGTCCAGTCAGTCCGGGAACTGGCGGATGGCAGCGCTTTTAAGCTTACCACCCACCGGTATTTTACCCCTGGTGGCACCTGTATCCAGGATATCGGAATCACGCCGGATGTAGAACTGGAATATCAGTTCCTGGGAGAAGAGGATGATACCTACGATTATTCCCTGGATAATCAGATCCAGGCGGCGATAGAACTTTTACAGAACGAATCATAAGAGTTCCCGGCGCATCCGGAAGGAACCGGTCAGACGGATTTACGGATCGTCTGCAGGCTGTGAAAGCGGAAACAGACAAAACGATTACTTTTGTCATTGACGGGGAGAGGCTGATCCGGAGCCGCTCCCTGTTCCGGCGCTGGTGATGAAATCACGGAGGGCCTGCATGGACAGATCCACAGACGCAATCTCATCGGCGCAGCGTTTCAGTTCATCGTGTATGGTTTTTTCATAAGGGACATGCTGTTTATATTTCAGCTGATGCTCCAGCGCCGCCCAGAAATCAAGGGCGATTGTCCGGATCTGAATTTCCGCCAGCCGGTTTTGTTCTTCCGATGCAGGCTTTACGATCAGATGCAGGCTCCGGTATCCATTCGGTTTTGGATAGGAAATATAATCTTTTTCTTTCAGAACAGACAGCTCCTGCCTGCTGTGCAGCCACCCGGCCACATCGTATACATCGCTCACAAAAGAGCAGATAATCCGTATGCCGACGGCGTCGTGCATATTTTCCAGAGCGGTTGCCGCATCTGTGGGGAGGTGATGCAGCGTCAGTTTCCGGATCATACTGTCCGGACTTTTAATTCTGGATTTGCAATATAAAACAGGCTGTATCTGATCCCGGTCTTCCCTGGCGGGATATTGTTTTATAAGTTCTGTCAGATCCTGTTCCATCTGTTTTAATTCCGGGAGAGCTTCTTTATAATAATCTTCAAATGTCATGATGTTCCTTTCCTCTGTATATGAATCAGATCAATAGAAAATATGGATTTTCTTCGCTTTTATTATCAGACGGGATTTTATCCGGCTGCAGGTCAGACTGGAAAAGTAACCGTAATGAGGAGGGATTTTCCGTCCTGGGTGCCTGCTGTTATTTTTCCTTTGTGGGAACGGACAATGGCGGAAGCGATTGAGAGCCCGAGTCCGTACCCCCCCGTCTGGGAATTTCTGGACTGTTCGGCCCGGTAGAAACGGTCGAACAGATGGGGAAGGCTTTCTTTTGAAACGGATTCCGCGGTATTAAATACACAGAGCTGCAGCAGATTTTTCTGCTTCTCCAGGGTGAGAGTTATGTTCCCGCCTTCATTGGAATATTTGATGGCATTGTCCAGGAGAATACTGAGCAGCCGCTGGATTGCCTTTTCGTCTCCGGACATGGAAAGAAGGGGCTGGATCCGGCAGGTAAGAGTTTTATTCTGTGTTCTGGCCAGCGTCTGGAATGTTTCCAGGGTTTCCTCCGCCAGGTCAGAGATGGGAAAGTCGATTTTCTCCGACTGTGGACATTCATCCATACGCGACAGAAGAATCAGATCATTGGTCAGTCCGGAAAGTCTTTTTGTCTGGTTCTGAATATCCCGCAGCCATTCATTTTCACCAATATCCATTTCCAGTACTTCCGCGTCTGCGTCAATGATAGTCAGGGGAGTTTTCAGCTCGTGTCCGGCGTCGGTGATAAACTGTTTTTGTTTTTCCTGGTTTTTTAAAAAAGGTCTGACAATCCGTCCGGAAAAAAATGTCAGGAGCAGGGCCACTGCGGCCAGTCCGAGGACGGAAACGCCCACGTATGTCAGCAGTAATGTACGGAAAGTATTCATCCTGCGGCCGCAGTCCAGGAATATAATATGAAGTTCATCTCCATCTGAATAAGATATATACCGGTAATCATCCACAATGCCTTTTTCCTGTCCGGTATCTGCTATTGTCCGGGCGTATCCGACGGCGGCGGAATCATCCACGGCAGTAATCTGTTCTGTGTTTACGGAAAGGACAGTTCCATCCTGTGAAAGAAACACGGAAAAGTATCTTGTTTCATAAGGCAGCTCGGGAGAAATCCATCCGGATTGTCCCGGAGAATTGCTGGAATACAGGGAGTCGTCCTGGCCGTCCCCGACAGGGAAGCTGCCGTCGTTATCTGCGAGGATTTCCAGTATATCGTCTGCGTTTCTGATCATATCCCGGTAATTCAGTATTGAGATTGCAGTAAAAATCGCGCACAGAATTACAGACAGGGACAGCATGGATACAAGAATCAGTTTGAGCCGGAGTTTTCGTATCATACCGTTACCTCCAGAGTATAACCGGCATTGCGGATTACTTTAATCTGGATATCCGCGTGAAGCGCCGCCAGCTTTTTTCTCAGGTAAGAGATATACACCCATACCACGTTGATTTCCGCCTCACTGTCATATCCCCAGATTTTTTCCATAAACCTTTCTGCTGATATGAGGGTATCCGGATGGATCATCAGCATTTCCATCATCTGGAATTCTTTGTTGGCAAGACGGTAAGACCCCGATGGGGTGGACAATTCATAGGTGGACCGGTCCAGGGTGACATTGCCGGAATGGATCTGCGATGTGGCCTGCGCGGTCTGCGACCGTGTCATGGCGCGGATCCGGGCCAGCAATTCCCTGGAATTGAACGGTTTGGTCAGGTAATCATTCGCGCCTGCGTCCAGTCCCAGAACTTTATCGTCTGTTTCCGATTTTGCAGTCAGCAGGAGAACCGGGATCAGATTTCCTTTTTTCCGGAGTTCCTTTAACACAGTGATTCCATCTGTTCCCGGCATCATGATGTCCAGGATCACTCCGTCATAGTTATCTGATTCCAGGTATTCCAGCGCTTCTTTTCCGTTATAGACAGCATCTACAGAATAATTATTTCTTTTCAATATGGTGGTCAGAGCCCGGGACAGGGCTTTCTCATCTTCTGCAAGCAGTAATCTCATATGGCAGTATCCTCCAATATACATTAAAATAAAATGCCCGATAAATAAAACTCATAATTTCCGCAAAGAATAAAACAGGGAATTGCGGGGCGGTAAGGCCTTTTTGCGGAAAACAGAGGTATTATAACATGTCTGACCTTAAATGAAATTAAAAAATGTCGGAAAACCTGCACATTTTTTCAGTCCGGTCTGATTTCAATCTAATTTCAATCTTCTTCTGGCATACTTATAATAAAGGAGTAACCCTCCAGAGGGTACCTGTATGGGCAGAAA
>CAYLWI010000052.1:6093-14815 GCA_964387345.1 uncultured Eubacterium sp.
TGCCCGGGAAAGGAGTAATTTATGAAAAAAAGACTGAGTTTTGTTCTTGCAGCGGCGCTGACGCTGTCCATGACGGCATGTGGCAGCACGGAAGGAGGGGATGTATCGTCAACCACAGAGACAGGGCAGACTTATACAGGGACTGTGACAGAGATCAGCCTGGAGCATCTTGTTTTGTCTACTGATGACGGAGACGTTACGATCCTGTATTCAGAAGATACAGAATTTTCCGGTTTTAGCAGCGGTATGGGAAACATGGGAGGAGGCGCCGGGCAGCCGGGAGATATGGAGAATATGGACGGCGAAGCGCCGGAGATGCCCGGTAATGGAGCGGACGCCTCCGGACAGGGGGAATTCCAGGATATAACAGATGGTGAAAGCGGAGAAAGCGGGACAGACGGCGAAATGCCGGAAGACGCAGAGGAACCGGAGCTGCCGGCAGAGATGGGAAATGGAGAGGACGGCGGGCAGGAACCGGATGGGATGGAACAGCAGACTTCATCCTATGAGGATGTTTCCTTAAATGATGAAGTGACTGTTGTCGTGGGAGACGATGGCATTGCAGAGTCTGTAACGCTGGTTACGGAGGGAGATGAAACAGGAGGAGACACATCATCCGCGCCGGAGGATTATGACGCCGCCAATGAATACACTTCCGATACGGAAATCAGCGGAGAAGAGCTGAGTTCCACCGGTACGGATGAAAACGCCGTTTTAGTGGCGACGGAAGGAATCACGGTTTCTCTTGACAATGTTACAATTACCCGTATATCAGATGACAGTACAGGCGGCGACAACTCAAGCTTTTACGGCATCGGAGCGTCTGCTCTGGTGACAGACGGTATATTGTCCATTTCTGACAGCTCGATTGTCAGCGATGCCGCCGGCGGAGCGGGAGTATTTGCCTATGGCAGCGGGATTGCCTATGTATCCGACACGGAGATTACAACGGAACAGGACACTTCCGGAGGTATTCATGTGGCCGGAGGCGGCACCCTGTACGCATGGGATCTGACTGTAGAAACCAGTGGAGAATCTTCTGCCGCAATCCGTTCAGACCGTGGAAGCGGAACAATCGTTGTGGACGGCGGAAGCTATACCTCCAATGGAGTCGGTTCCCCGGCTGTATACAGCGCGGCAGATATTACCATTAATGGAGCCGGGCTGACAGCCAACGGTTCAGAGGCCATCTGCATAGAAGGATCAAATACCATCCGTCTGTTTGACTGTGATCTTTCCGGAAACATGAGTGATCTGGATCAGAACGACTGTACCTGGAATGTGATCCTCTATCAGAGTATGTCTGGTGATTCGGAGATAGGTAACAGCACCTTTGAAATGGTGGGCGGTTCTCTGACGGCAGAAAATGGAGGAATGTTTTATACCACGAACACAGAATCTACCTTTATTATTTCTGATGTAGAGATTACATGCGCTGAGGACAGTGAATTTCTCTTAAAGTGTACCGGGAACAGCAATGACCGTGGCTGGGGCACTGCCGGCGAGAATGGCGCGGACTGCAACTTTACAGCAATTGACCAGGTGCTGGAAGGCGATGTGATCTGGGATTCCATCAGCCAGCTGGATTTTTATCTGACAGAGGGAAGCTCCCTGACAGGAGCGGTACTCCAGGATGAATCGAATGCCGGAGACGGCGGAGACGGATACGCAAGTCTGTATATCGATGAGGACAGCACATGGATTGTGACCGGAGACAGTACGCTGACCTCTCTGTACTGTGCCGGAACCATCACAGATGAGGATGGCAACAGTGTATCTGTCGTGGGAACAGACGGCACCGTTTATGTCAGTGGAACCAGCTCCTGCAGTATTACGGTAGAGCAGTATTCGGAAGACGTGGATTTAAGCGGGGCATCTTCCCTGGACAGCTGGGAAGACTTCGAAGTTGCCCGTCTTCAGTCGTAATTTATATGCTATTGTTCACTCAGTGATATCTATATCGGAGACATGATATTTTTTCTGTTTTACTGCTGTTCAGATACTGCCGTTCCATGATACAATTAAAAGAAATCCTGGAATTTAACTGGAGGTGTTTGAATGAGACTTCTTCTGGTAGAGGACGAGAAGCGGATGGCGCAGGCATTGTGTGAGATCCTGCGCCAGGAGGCTTATGATGTGGATCATTTCGCGGATGGAGTAGAAGGGCTGATGGCTCTGGAGACAGGCGTTTACGATCTTGCCGTCCTGGATATTATGCTTCCGGGGAAAAGCGGATACGAGATTACTTCCGAAGTCAGGAAAAAAGGAATCCGGACGCCGGTTCTGATGCTGACGGCAAAAAGCGGACTGGAGGATAAAGTGACCGGGCTGGACTGCGGGGCGGATGATTATCTGACGAAACCCTTTATGACAAAAGAGCTTCTCGCCCGTCTTCGGGCTCTGAGCCGCAGAAACAGCAGCATTCCGGACGGGACGCTTTCTTTTGGGGATATTGCGTTAAAGAAAGAAAGTCTGATACTCTCCTGTGGGGAGGAAAGTGTGCGTCTGAGTGAAAAAGAACTGCGCATACTGGAATATCTGATTATGAACCAGGGACAGGTGCTGACCCGTGAACAGCTGGCGGTGAAGATATGGGGTTACGAAAGTAATGCGGAGTATAATAATGTTGAGGTGTATATGTCATTTACCCGCAAAAAACTGCAGTTTATCCACGCGAAGACAGAAATCAAGGCGGTGCGCGGAGTCGGTTATGAGCTGAGGTATGAGAATGTTTAGAAAATCCAGATGGAAAATCATACTTTCCATTCTTTTCATGCTGGCGCTGCTGTTAGTTGGAACCTTATGTGTCATTTATATTGCCAGTTATGCGGATCTGACAAATGAGAACCAGATGCTGCTGGAACAGTATGTAAATGAGTATTCCCTGTCGGATGAAGAAAACGAGGGACCGATGGAGCCGGCGCTTACGGAAGGCGCGCCGTCTCCGCCTCCAAGGGCAGAACTGTCAACTTTTTATTCCGTGGCAATATCAAAATCCGGACAGGTGCTGAAGGTGGATACCGCAGATCTGGCAAGTCTGGATGAAGACGCGCTGACGGAACTGGCGGAAGAGATTTTAGACAGCGGGAAAAGCGATGGGATAGAAACGAATCTCATTTACCGTGTGGCCGACAAAGGCGGTTATTTTCTGGTTGCCTTTCTCGATAACACGCTGATGATGGAGAATGCGGGAACCCTGGTTAATTATACGCTGATTTTCGGGGGCGTTTCACTGGCGCTGCTGTTCCTTTTGTCGCTGTTTCTTGCCCGCTGGATTGTGGCTCCGCTGGAAGAAAGCTATAAACGTCAGAAGCAGTTTGTTTCAGACGCCGGCCATGAACTGAAGACGCCGGTGGCGGTTATCCAGACGAATCTGGAGCTTTTATCCAGGGAAACCGGTGACAATCTGTGGTTATCCAATATCCAGTATGAAAATGAAAGGATGTCAGAGCTGATTGCGCAGCTTTTAGAACTGGCAAGAACAGAGAACGTGCTTCCGCCCATGTGTACCGTAGACCTGAGCCGTCTGGTTTACGGGGAGACGCTTCCCTTTGAAACCATTGCTTATGAGAGCGGTCTGCGTCTGGAATCCTGCATTTCCGGAGATATAAAGGTGTATGGAAATGACGTCCAGCTGAAACAGCTTATATCCATCCTTCTTGATAACGCAATCCGGCACAGCCAGGATGGAAAGGAGATTTCCCTCTGCCTGAGGAGGGAAAAGAATCATGTGTATCTTTCTGTAACCAATGAGGGGGACGAGATCCCGCCCGGTCAGAGAGAATATCTGTTTGAAAGATTTTACCGTGCGGATACGGCCAGAACCGGCGGAGAACATCACTACGGGCTGGGGCTGGCCATAGCGAAAGCGATCGTTACCGTTCATAAAGGAACGATCGGGATCCGGTGTGAAGAAGGAAAGGTGCAGTTCCTGGTTACCCTTCCCGCAGTCAGACAGAAAAATAATAAAAATTCAATCTAACTTCAATCTTCCTCCTGTACAATGGGACCATCAAAAAGTGCAGGAGGATTTTTTATGGCTTATCAGACTGTTTTTAAGAGATATGAGCTGAAATATTTACTGACAAAAGAGCAGAAAAGAAAGATTCTTCAGGTAATGGAACCATATATGGCGCTGGATCAGTATGGGAGAACAACAATCCGCAATATTTATTATGACACGAAGGATTACCGTCTGATCCGTCATTCGATTGAAGGCCCTGTTTATAAAGAAAAACTGCGGATCCGCAGTTATTGCCAGGCAGAACCGGAAAGTACAGTTTTTGTGGAGTTAAAAAAGAAATATAAGAAAATTGTTTATAAGCGGCGGATTGCCATGCCGGAGAAGGAAGCCGTACAGTGGCTCACGGGTGAGCGGCATTGTCATGAGGACAGCCAGATTTCAGAAGAAATCGATTATTTTCTGGAATATTACAGAGATCTTGCGCCCATGGTTTTTCTATCTTATGAGCGGGAAGCGTATTATGCGAAGGATTCGTCTGGTTTCCGGGTAACCTTTGATGAAAATATCCTGTGCAGGGAACAGGATGTTTCTCTGGAGGAAATGCTTTATGGAGTTCCGCTTCTTCCGGAAGGCATGACGCTGATGGAGATCAAATGTGCCGGGGCGATTCCCCTGTGGATGATACATATCCTTTCCCGGGAACGGATTTATAAAACGTCGTTTTCAAAATATGGAACAGCTTATAAAAATATAATTTATCCCCGGATGCGAAAGGAGGCGGCAGGTTGTGCCTGAAAATATTTTCAGAGGATTATTTGATTCGGATCTGACGGCAGTGATCAGTGTGACGGATTTCCTGTTATGTCTGGGATGCGCACTGATCCTGGGTCTTGCGCTGGCGTTTGTCTATATGTACCGGTCCAGGTATACGAAAAGCTTTGTGGTAACCCTGGCGCTGCTTCCTGCCGTGGTCTGTGTGGTGATCATGATGGTCAACGGAAATGTAGGTACCGGCGTGGCGGTTGCAGGGGCGTTCAGCCTGGTCCGTTTCCGTTCGGTTCCGGGAACTGCCAAAGAAATCTGCACGCTTTTCCTGGCTATGGGGGCGGGACTGATTGATGGAATGGGGTACCTGGGATTTGCGGTGCTTTTTACGGCGGTTTTGTGCGTCGTATTTCTGCTTTATAACCGGCTGGGCTTTGGCGAGAAAAAAAATAACGAAACATATAAGACAATTACGGTCACAATTCCGGAAGATCTGGATTATACCGGTGTGTTTGAGGATATATTTAAGGAATATACGATGTCCCACGATCTGGTGTATGTAAAGACAACGAATATGGGAAGCATGTTCCGTCTCACTTATCATGTGACGCTCCGGGATATTACAAAAGAAAAAGAAATGATCGATCAGATCCGGTGCAGGAACGGGAACCTGGAGATCGCGGTTTCCCGGCAGGAAAATGCAGCTACAGGGCATAACGGAGGTGTTTTATGAGAAAAAAGCGATTTACTGTTCTGCTCTCTATTGTTTTTCTGGCTACGGCATTGTGCGGATGCGCGTCAGAAACAGCATCGGACAGCACGGGAACAGCGTCATCCGGAGAAGCTGCTGAGGCAGATCAGACATCAGATACGGATACATGGGGAACGGATGAGGAAATGTTCACAGACCGCGATTATGAAACAGATTATGATGAAGACGACAGTGTTCTGATCAGTCTTAGCGGGGATTCTGCTTCCTCCAGTTCCGACAGTGTCCAGATTTCCGGTTCGACCGTTATGATTACAGAGGAAGCAACTTATATTCTGACCGGCACACTGGACGATGGGATGATTATTGTCGATGCTTCCGACACGGACAAAATCCATCTGGTATTTGACGGCGTAAGTATTTACAGTGAAACATCTGCCGCCCTGTATATCCTGGAGGCGGATAAGGTGTTTATAACCCTGGCGGAGGGAAGCGAGAATTCTCTGGCAAACGGGGGTACCTTTACAGCGATTGACGATCATAATATTGACGGGGCGCTTTTTTCCAGACAGGATCTGACGCTGAATGGAACTGGTTCCCTTACAGTTGAATCTCCTGCCGGACATGGGATTGTCTGCAAGGATGATCTTGTGATTACAGGCGGGACCTATACAGTTTCATCTGCTTCTCACGGGCTGGAGGTCAATGACAGTATCCGTATTACCGGAGAAACAACGCTTACTGTTGACGCGGGAAAAGATGGAATGCATGCGGAAAATGAGGATGACAGTTCTCTGGGATTTGTATATATCTCAGATGGAACCATAGACATTGAAGCAGAAGGAGACGGCGTCAGCGCCGGTGCGTCCATGCAGATCGAAGGAGGAACCTTCCAGATTCTGGCCGGGGGAGGGAATGAAAACGGAACCAGCGAATCCTCCGACGCCTGGGGAGAGTTCAGAGGGGGCGGTTCCGCAGGGAGGTTTTCAGAAACGGAAACTTCGGAAACGGAATCTGATGACAGCAGTACCAGCATGAAGGGGCTGAAGGCGGCGGGAAGTATGCTTGTAACTGACGGCAGCTTTTCGATTGATTCCGCGGATGATGCCGTCCACTCGGACACATCTGTTACGGTAAATGGAGGAACCTTCGACATTGCTTCGGGGGACGACGCGTTTCACGCGGATGAATACCTGACTGTTACAGGGGGTGAAATTGATATTACGGCCAGCTATGAGGGAATGGAAGCGCTCCATGTGGATATACAGGGGGGAGACATCAGCATTGTGTCGTCCGATGATGGACTGAATGCCGCAGGAGGAACCGATTCCAGCGGAATCACGGGGGGACGGGACAGCATGTCTGCTGACGGCGGATGGGGAGATGCGTCATCCTCTGACGGAACGCTCGTCATATCCGGCGGCAATCTGTATATCAACGCGTCCGGCGACGGTCTGGATGCCAATGGGACCATTGAAATTTCCGGGGGCTATATCATAGTGGAAGGTCCGACGGAAGGCGATACCGCGACCCTGGACTATGATATCAGCGGGGTGATTACCGGCGGTACCTTTATAGGAACCGGCGCCTCCGGTATGGCGCAGACCTTCAGTGATTCAGAACAGGGCGTTCTCTCCGTCAGCGTGGGAAGCCAGACTGCCGGGACAGCTATTACGATTTCAGATTCAGACGGCAACATTATTCTGGAGTACACGCCGGAGCTGTCCTTCCAGGTAATCATTTTCAGCAGCCCGGAGCTTGTATCCGGTGAAACCTATACCATTACAGCCGGAAGTGTATCCGGGGAATCTGAAGCGGCGTGAGTGATTATTGAAAATATGAATATGGGGAATATGTATAATGCAGCAATTTAAGAAAATTATTTTAATGATACTGGCAGGAACTCTGTCAGCCGGACTCTGTGCCTGTGACCAGACACAGGAAACAGACGATAAGACTGTCGTTACTGATTACGAATATATTGAGGAAACATTGAATCTGGCCAATAATGAAGATCAGGAATGGACTTATGATGAATCATCCGACGCCTGGGTGCTTTCCGTCGTATCCGCGGTTGCCTATCCGGAAATTCCCGATGAGGAAGGAGTATCGGTATGTGTGCCGGGCGCTTATGTTACCGGAATTGATACAGATGGCGATGGAGAGGCTGATGTTGTTTCAGATGACGCCGACAGCAGTGTAAAAGGATCCCTTGTAATTGATTACGATGCCGAAATTACCAGTACAAACGGTCAGATTTATACTGCGGCCACTGCTCCGGTCATTATAAATACCGGCGCTGCGGGGTATAGCGCCCAGAGCAATTCCACCGCGTCTGCCACATATGCCGCTGAGGGCTATATTAATGTTTCCTGCGGCAATCGTGGAAAACAGGATACCGCGGAAGATGAGGACGGGAACACATACTACACGGGAGACGCGCCATCCTGTCTGGTAGACCAGAAGGCGGCCACTCTCTATGTAAAATATAATATCCTGCTGGGCAATCTGCCGGGAAGTGTAGATTACTTTGTATCAACGGGCGGATCCGGAGGCGGAGCACATGCCGCCATGCTGGCTGCAACCGGAGACAATGAGGATTATTATGATTATCTGATTGAAGTAGGGGCCGTAGGCGTATATCAATGTGAAGATGGCTCTTATACCACTACTGTTTCCATTGACGGTACGGACTGCGAGCTGTCTGACAGTATGTGGGGCTGCATTGCATATAGCGCGATCACATCACTCTATGAAGCCGACATGGCGCTGGCTTTTGAATATTATCTGGACACAGATTACTCCTTCAGTACAGATTTCCAGGCACAGCTGGCGGAATATTTATCCGAAAGCTATATGGAATATATTAACGAACAGGAACTGTCCGTACTGGAAAGCGATGTGGGATTTGATCTGAATGGAGATGGAGATATGGAAGATACCATTGCCCTGACCATTGAGTATGATCCGGAAGCTTATCCGGAAACCAACGGATATTATGGTACCTATCTTGATCTTTATCTGGCGGAATTTACAGAAAATCTGCAGTGGTATCTGGACAATCTGGATTATGCGGAGGGGTGGACCTGGTTTGACGAGGACGGTAATGCGCTTTCAGATGAGGAGGTAGCCGCCATGTCAGATACGGATAAGGCGCTGGCATTTATTGAAGGACGGTATACTAAAGACAGCAGCGCCGATGGTATGGGAGGCCCGGGAGAAAGTCTGCCGGATGGAGATTTGCCAGATGGAGATCTGCCGGATGGAGATCTGCTGGATGACGA
>CAYLWI010000053.1:0-14716 GCA_964387345.1 uncultured Eubacterium sp.
TCCGGCGGAACGGCGACGTCCTCCGGCGGGTCGGCGAAATCCTCCGGCGGGACGGGGACATCTTCCAGCGGATCGACAAAATCCTCCGGCAACTCATCAACATCAGGACAGACAACCAGCGAAAGCTCCGTTATTTCTGAAAGCAAGGCAAAGCAGATTGCATTGAATCACGCGGGACTTACTTCCAGCCAGGTTACATATATTAAGTGCAAGCTGGACAGAGATGACGGACAGCAGGTATATGAGATTGAATTCTATACAGGCAGTAACAAGGAATATGATTACGAGATAAATGCATCTACAGGGACAATAATCTCTTATAAGGTAGAGAGTCATGGATCCGCTTCCAGTGGAGGTTCTTATATTTCAGCTGATGAAGCCAAAAAAATTGCTCTGGCGAAGGTATCGGGAGCGACAACCGGAAATATCCGTGAGTTTGAGGCGGATTACGATGACGGACGGCTTGAATATGAAGGAAAAATTATATACGGTGGGATGGAATATGAATTTACGATTGACGGATATTCCGGAACTATCACGGAGTGGGAAGTTGAACGATGGGATTAGAGAGATACGTGGATCTGTCAGAGCGTCTGTGCGGAATTGTTCCGGTCAGAGGGGAGAAAAGCCTTTTTTGCCAACAGCGGCGCTGAAGCTGACGAAAATACAATAAAAAAGTATATATAAATATATTGCGCGGTGCGATCCGGCGGGAGAAAACTTCTCCCGCTGTTTTTTCGCGGCGCCAGTGATTCCTGACATGATATATAATGGATTACATGGATATTATGGAAAGGATATGATATAATCCCTTAGAAGATAAAACTACAGATTACGATCAATTTTTAAGGAGTATTGAATGGAGCGTCGAAAAATCTTAAAAAACAAAGTCTATCTTTATCTGACTGAATTTTTTGCCGGTATGTCGGTCATGGCTGTGGAACTGGGAGCCAGCAGACTTCTGGCGCCATATTTCAGCTCTTCCCAGATTGTCTGGACCATTGTAATCGGAACTATTATGATTGCCATGGCTCTGGGGAATATCTACGGCGGGCGTACCGCGGATAAAAATCCCGATCCGGACAGGCTTTATAAGCGGATTATTATAGCGGCAATCTGGATTGCCCTGATTCCTGTTCTCGGCAAATACATTATTCTTGGTATTTCCGCGGTTATGATCTTTTCAGTTAACAGCAATTTTCTGATCTGGGCGGCATTCGCCTCCTGTATGATTATTTTTGTATTTCCTTTGTTTCTTCTGGGAACTGTGACGCCGTCTCTGGTGAAATATGCAGTAAGTGATCTGAATGATAATGGAAAGACGGTAGGTTTTCTGAATGCTTCCAATACCATCGGAAGCATCATCGGAACTTTCGTGCCTACATTTATAACCATTCCGGCAGTAGGCGTATCCATTACATTTCTTATTTTCGCGGCGATTCTTCTGGCTCTGGCCATTCTGTATTTTGCCAGTGGGAAGAAGAGGCCTGTCTGTGCTTTTGTGGGCGTGATTGTTCTGGTGATCTCCTGTGTGACGGGTCATGCGGACAGTTTTGCTTTCTGGGAGGATGATCTGACTTTTGAGGGGGAATCCATTTATAATTATCTGCAGGTAAGAGAGGATGATGCTGCGGTTTATCTTTCGACCAATGTGTTATTCGGAGTACAGTCGGTTTATGTAAAGGACGGAAGCCTTACCGGAATGTATTACGATTATGCCATGGCTGCTCCCTTTATGGCAGGCGTCAATGAAAAGGATAACCTGGATGTGCTGATTCTTGGTATGGGAACCGGGACCTATGCCACCCAGTGCGATAAATATTTTGATAACATGACCATGGAAGGTGTGGAAATTGACCAGGATATTACGGATCTCGCAGTGGAATATTTTCATCTTTCAGAGGATATCCCGGTTTATACTTATGACGGCAGAGCTTATCTGAATGCAGTGGATCAGACTTATGATGTGATTATGGTGGATGCATACCAGGATATCACGATTCCGTTCCAGATGTCCACGGTGGAATTCTTCACCATGGTAAAGGAGCATCTGAATCCCGGCGGCGTCATGGTGATCAATATGAATATGCGGGGCGGCGAAGAAGGAAATATCAATCAGTATCTCTCGGATACGGTCGGAAGTGTTTTTTCAGAAGTATATACAGTAGACTGCCAGAATAATACGAACCGGGAGCTTTTTGCTTCTGACAATCCGGATATGATCGATACCTTTTATAACAATGTCGCTCTGGAAGAAAATAAAGATCTGACAGAACTGATGGATATTGTCATGGAAGAACTGGAAAAATATGTTGCCGGCGATTACCTGATGACAGATGACAGAGCGCCTGTCGAACTTCTGGGGATGCAGGTGATCGATGATCTGATTGCCGACGAGGTGAGTTATTATAAGAGCATTTATGAAGAAGAAGGCCTTCGGGGATTACTGGATGAAGTGAGGTAAAGCAAAGCATTGCAGGAGAACGGTACCGCAGCCGGCGGTTTCCGCTCTTCTGCACGAATGTATTTTATAAAAAATGTGCTTGCATAATGTGATGTAAAGTGTTACACTTGTTACAGTTAAATAATATTTGTTCTTCGGGGAGGGTGATATGTATATTTTACATAAATTCCCTACCGACGGTGATTCTGGCAATGATCAGAAAGTCCGTGAACCGCGAAAGCGGCCGATCCGGTGTGATTCCGGAACCGACAGTATAGTCTGGATGGGAGAAGATGCAAATGAAACAGATTTTTTCTGTGCAGCCCAGAATGAAGCGCCCCGGATGTGAATCCGGAGCTTTTTTCTTTTCCGGGACCGTTCTTCCTTAAAATACTCCGGGAATAACAGTAATTTTTGTGAGGAAGGAGAACTAAAATGAAACAGAAACAAAATTCTATTACACACAGAAGAGGTATCAGCGTGTATTCCATGGCTCTTGTGGCGGTATTGTCTGCCATTGCTTATGTGCTGATGTTTATGGAATTCAGTGTTCCGGTCATGCCGGGCTTTATCAAAATGGATCTGTCGGATCTGCCTGCCCTGATCGGCACCTTTGCCGTTGGTCCTGTGGGCGGAGTGTTGATTGCGCTGGTTAAGAATCTTCTGCATCTGACGGTTACTTCCACAGCAGGAGTGGGAGAATTATCTAATTTTATTCTGAACGCAGTATTCGTTTTACCGGCAGGATTTCTGTATAAGTATAAGAAGACCAGAGCCGGCGCCTGCGGCGGGGCGGTTCTGGGAGCTGTCCTGATGGCGGTAGTCAGTGTTGCGTCCAACTACTTTATCGTATATCCTGTTTATTACAACTTTATGCCGGAAGAAACCATTCTGGCAGCTTATCAGGCTATTTTCCCCGGTGTGCAAAATATACTTCAGAGCCTGATTATTTTTAACATGCCATTTACCTTTGTAAAAGCAATGATCAGCGTGGTTATTACTTTCCTCATTTACAGACGGATTCTGCCTGTACTGAATCTGTTCTGGCAGAGGGCCGTGAAGAATTAATAAAATGCCGTCATATGCGTCTGGCCAGATTACTGCAGAATTCTGCCATATACTCCACGCTTTCTTTCATGCCGTTTTCAAACCAGTCAAGCAGAATTCTGTTGCAGGCGCCTTCCAGCGCAAGATTGCGGTAGTATTCTTCCGGCGAACCGGAAGGCCAGAGCATCTCCACAAAAGACTCCGGAGAAGTCAGTTCCGGGAAAATCTGCTGTATATTTGCCTGAAGCAATAAGCGGATGTTTTTTTCATTTTTCTGAACTGCTGAAAATATGCCAAAGAAAAATGAATACGTACCTTCCCGCGCGCCTTCGGCAATCGCAAACTCCTTAAAGCTTTTAAGCGTCTCATCGCAGATTTCTTTTACTACATCCTTTTTTGAAGAGTAATTCCGGTAGAATGCGGAGCGGGAGATACCGGACCGGACAATAACCTCGCTGATGGTTATCTTGTCATAAGGTTTTTTTGTCATCAGATCAATTAACGCAGTCTGTATGCATTCCTTTGTCAGCTTGTGGGATTCTTCATTGGAAAGTCTCAGGACATTCCGTTTTTCCAGTTCTGTCTGATATTCAGCCATAAATCCTCCTGTCCGGCAGAACAAAACGGGCCGCTTTTGTACAGTCCGGATATGTCTGCCTTGATATGATTGCCGGATTATGATATAATAGTTTTGGGAATACAAGTGTATTGTCGAAAAAAGTATAACTCATGATATGTAAGTTGTCAAACAATATTACGGCAAAACGAAAAGCAGCAAAGCAGAATGTTTTGGGCGTGTGCCGGGATGAACTGTTGCGTATTATGAAGAAATAAAAGAAGGTATGAGTTTTGCTTCGGGTTAAACATATATGTAAATCATATGAAACCGGAAAACTGGTGCAGAAGGCGCTGGATGATGTCAGTCTGGATCTGCGGGATAATGAATTTGTCGCCATACTGGGACCTTCCGGTTCCGGAAAGACCACTCTGCTGAACATTATCGGCGGTCTGGATCAGTATGACAGCGGGGATCTTGTGATTAATGGTATTTCAACAAAAGAATATAATGACCGGGACTGGGATTCATACAGGAACCATTCCGTGGGCTTTGTTTTTCAGAGTTATAATCTGATACCACACCAGTCCATTCTTTCGAATGTGGAGCTTGCCCTGACGATTTCCGGTGAGGCCCGGTCTGAGCGAAGAAAACGGGCGAAGGAAGCGCTGGAAAAGGTCGGACTTAAAGATCAGATGCATAAGTTGCCGGAGCAGCTTTCCGGCGGCCAGATGCAGCGCGTTGCCATTGCCCGCGCGCTGGTTAATGACCCTGAAATTCTCCTTGCAGATGAACCTACCGGCGCGCTTGACAGCGAAACCAGTATCCAGGTCATGGATCTTCTGCAGGAGGTGGCCAAGGAACGTCTGGTTGTGATGGTTACCCATAATCCGGAGCTGGCGGACCGTTACGCGACACGGATTATAAAATTATCTGACGGAAGGATCCGTTCTGACACAGATCCTGTGTCGGATGACGCCGGTCTGCCGGAGGAAGTTTCCCATAAAAACATGGGAAAAGCTTCCATGTCTTTCCTCACAGCGCTTTCCCTGAGCTTCCGCAATCTTTCAACTAAAAAAGCCCGGACTTTTCTGACGGCATTCGCGGGATCAATCGGTATCATAGGCATCGCTCTTATTCTGTCTGCCTCTGCCGGAGTCAACAAGTATATAGCGGAAGAAGAGGAGGCCATGCTTTATGCATATCCTCTCGAGATACAGGATACCAGTTTTGACATGACATCCCTCTTCGGAGGGACGTTTTCCGATCAGAATCCGGACGACGGCCAAATCGGCGTTCTGGAAACGATGACAAAACTGTTTTCTTCCATAGGGGAAAATGATCTGGGGGCGCTCAGGGATTATTTTGAAAGTGATGAATGCGACATTTATGATTATGTGAATGCCATAGAATATACGTATGATATTGAGCCCCAGATTTATTATGAAGAAGACGGCACATACCGCCAGGTGAATCCCAATACCATTCTTTCGGATGTCAACACGGGGATTCTCTCTGCGGATGCCAGTCCTATTTCCTCCCTGTTTGAAGCAGATGTGTTTTTCCAGCTGCCCGAGAATGACTCCGTGTATAACGATCAGTACGAGATTGTTTCCGGACGATGGCCGGAAAGCTATAATGAATGCGTTGTTGTACTGGATTCTGATGGAAACATCAGCGATACCATGATGTATATACTGGGACTTCGCGATTCATACGAACTGGACGACATGGTGGAGCAGTTTCTCGACGGAAAAGATGTTGATATTCCGGAAGATTTCGGAAGATATGATACCGGAGATATCATCGGGACAGAATATAAGCTGGTATCTGCTGCAGATTATTATGAATATGACAGTGAATATGATGTATGGGTAGATAAAACAGACGACAGGGATTACCTGCAGGAGCTTGCCGCAGACGGGGAGACATTGGAAGTAGTCGGTATTGTCCGGCCCATATCTGACTCCGGACAGCTTCTTGATGCCGGGATCTATTATACGCCGGAGCTGATCCGGCATATTATGGAAAACGCGGCTGACAGCCAGATTGTCCAGGACCAGATTGCCCGTCCGGATGTGAATGTATTTACAGGCGAAGAATTTGGGGTGGAAGCGGACGAAGCGGAGACAGATCTGTCTTCCCTGTTTCAGATTGATTCCGATGCTGTCGCGGATGCCTTTGATTTTGACGAGGACGATATAGAAGAAAGCCTGGCCGGTTCTGTGGATCTGTCGGATTTTCTTGATTCTGCTTCCGGAATTTCGGATATTTCCGGCAGCATGGATCTGGGAAATATTACTTTTTCTATTCCGGATCTCAGCATCTATGAAGCGAGCCTGGGAGATATTACCGATAATCTGGAAATAACAATTTCCGCGGACGGCGCCGCCAGCCTGGCTGCCTCTCTTCTGTCCGGTTATCAGTCCTGTACCGCCGGGAATCCCCGGGCTGACTATACACTGCTCCCGGATGGATTTGCTTCTTATCTGCAGAGTGAGGAAGCGCGCGGGATTCTTTCTGACAACATCAGTGAAATCATTGTGGCGGAGGGAGATATTACGCTGACGGCAGATCAGATCAGTGAACTGGGGACATCCCTGATGTCCGGATTCCAGGAATATATTACGTCAGAAGGATATACGGACGGAGGATTGTTTGCGGAGTATTTTGCGGAATACATGACGACCCAGGCAGCCCGGGATGTGGTAAATGAGTGGGCTGCGGAAAATCTGCAGATCAGTCCGGATTTCACGATCACATCAGAACAGGCAGAAAATCTCATATCTGAACTGACAGACGGGTATGAGGCCTATGCGTCTGAAAACAGCCTTCCAACGGCAGAGTCCATCAGTGAAAGTTTTCAGGAGTATCTTGAGTCTGACTATGCGCAGAATATCCTGACGCAGGGATTCCTGGAGATGATTGATACAGAAAGCATAGAATCCCAGGTAGAATCGGCAATCGGCGGGTATATGCAGCAGATCATGAACACATATGGAACCGCTCTGTCAGATACAATCCAGAGTGAGATGACATCGGCGGTGAATTCTGTCATGAACCAGATTGCCGGGCAGTTCGGGGACAGTCTGGAAACCATGATGAGCGAAGCCGCAGGTACAATCGGAGACAGTATAGCGGGCGCAGTGGAACTGGACGCAGATGCGCTTCTGGATGCCTTTGGACTAAATATGGATGTGACCCAGCTTACCGATCTGCTCAGTTCCCTGACATCCGCAGATACTGCTTCCTACAGTGACAATCTTGCCGCGCTGGGGTACGCGGAGGAAGATGATCTGGGCAGCATTATCATCTATCCTGCGGATTTTGAAAGCAAGGAGGCTGTGATTGATATTCTGGATCAGTACAATCAGCAGATGGAAGAAACGGGACAGGAAGACCGGGTAATTTCCTATTCTGATACAACAGGAACACTTATGTCTTCTATTACGGACATGACAAATATCGTCAGTGTAGTAATGATTGCGGTGGTGGCTGTTTCCCTGGTTGTTTCTTCGATTATGATAGGCGTTATCACCTATATCAGTGTGCTGGAACGGAAAAAGGAGATCGGGATACTGCGTGCCCTGGGAGCATCAAAAGGGAATATTTCTGCTGTGTTCAACGCGGAAACTGTTATCATCGGCCTGTTTTCGGGATGTATGGGAATAATTGCGGCTTATCTGCTCATTATTCCGGTTAACCGGGTGATTCACAGCTATCTGAATATGGATACCATCAGTATATTCCTTCCGCCGTCCTATGCTGCCGTGCTGGTGGCAATCAGCGTCGGACTGACTCTTTTCTCGGGACTGATCCCTTCACTGAGAGCAGCAAAAAGCGATCCTGTGGAAGCGCTGCGGACAGAATGAGAATAAATTTATGAAAGAGCATGTATCAGGAACAGCAGCAGAGCGTGTCATAGAAATTTAACAATTTATATACTGTTCAGGATCACGAAATTGAGTTATATTATAAAAAGCGGCTCCCGGTGCGGACACCGGGAGCCATATTTGATTCTGCCGGCCGGGAATTGTCATGTAAAGCAGTTCTTTTATGCTTCAAAACAATATGATTGCAGGATCCGGCGGATGAGATCTTAAGGAGGCCGGAATGGGGAAGCAGTTAAGGAAATGTCCGTTCTGCGGAAGTGACAGGGGAATGTACAGTAAGTATTCCCTGCATGACGTTTATATGTTTTATGACTTCAATGGCCATGTTCCGGAAGAGAACCTGGATTATGCATACAGACGCGGAGGGAAGAATCTGTACTGTGCTTCCTGCGGCAGGTATATCTGCAGAGAAGCGGATTACGCTGAACTGTTTCCGGCGGAGAAGCCTGGAAAAACAGAAAGGAGGGACGGTGGCAACACCGGACAGAATGATGTTAAAAAGAAAACACAGGGCGCTGCCCATATTCCTGGCAGTGACGGTCTGCATGACTGCCATGCCCGTGACCGCATGGGCAGACAGCTCAAAGGTCGTGACACTGGGAGCTGATCTGACGGATGAGCAGAAAGAGGAAATGTACGAATATTTCGGTACATCAGCAGATGATGTAGTCACTATTGAGGTGACAAACGCAGACGAGCGCGAATACATGGAGGGAATCGCGTCTGAAGAACAGATCGGGACAAGGACTTACAGCTGTTCTTATGTGGAGCCCACTTCTGATGGGGGAATACAGGTAAAGACAGCAAACCTGACCTATGTAACCAGCTCCATGATTTCCAGTACTCTGTTTACGGCCGGAGTGGAGAACTGTAACGTGGTTGCCGCTTCTCCCATTGCGGTATCCGGCACCGGAGCCCTGACCGGCATCATGATGGCGTATGAAACCGCCAGCGGAGAGACTCTGGACGATGATCAGAAAGAAACTGCCATGCAGGAACTTGTGATCACCGGCGAACTGGCAGATGATTACGGGGATGATTCTGCTTCCGAGCTGATAAATGATGTGAAAGAGCAGGTGATCGAGGGAGAGATCACCGATCCGGAAGAAATTGAGGAAGCGGTCAGCGACGCGGCCGGCACATACAATATCACATTGACAGAAGATCAGATGGATGCGATCACTTCTCTGATGGAAAGTATCTCCCAGTATGATTATGATGTCAGCGCGTTAAAAGAAACCCTGGACAATCTGGATGAAGACAGCGGCGGCTTTTTCTCCAGGATATGGGGAAAGATTGTCAGTTTCTTTACGGGAGACAGTTCCGACGGAGGCATCATCAATGACACGCAGGATGATGTGCTTGGCGAAGATGTTGTGACAGACAGCACACTGGATTCCGCTGATTCCGACAGTTCAGAGTCAGAAGATGATATGGGACTATGGGAAAGAATTGTCAGCTTTTTCCGGAACCTGTTCAGTTCAGACGGGGACTCCGGAGCATCGGGATCGGCTGATTCCGAAGATTCTGCTGAAAGCGCAGATGTTCCGGCAGAAACAGATACTGGAACAGATAATACCATTACAGAAGATTCCACCGTGGACAGTAGTGCCGGCGATGAAGAAGAGAACGGTTCTGATTCCGATCTGTCTGGTACAGCAGCGGAAGAGGGCACGGATACGGATGCCGGCGATGCGGATACATCTGACAGCGTTTCCGGGACAGAAGAGGATTCCGGAAGTGTCGTTTCAGAAGAGGAAGCGGGCGCATCCTCCGGTATGTGATCCGGCGCCAGACAACAGAACAGAATACAGACGACAGGGAGCCGCCGCACTAAGTGCGGCGGCTCCCTGTTTTGTATAAGAATGATCTGCGGATTCCATGTTTTTTGCCCGGGAAGAATATCCGCAGGATCATAAAAGTTAAACTGAAAATAGGAAAGAAGAAAAAATCTGAAAAAGATGGAGGGAAAAATGTCAGATATGCGTATGAAAAAATTGATTTTAGAGGTTGTAAATAATCAGTTGAGGGACAATGATCCGCCGGTCACAAAACAGACCTATCAGAAACTTCTGGAACTGGGATACTCGCCTTCGGAAGCAAAGGAAAAGATCGGCGCTGTTTTGATGGAAGAGATTTATGACATTATGAAGGAAAATAAGCCTCATGATGAAGAGCGTTATCGCGAAGCGCTGCTGGATCTGGTACGGAAATGTGAGGATTTTGAAGATGACGGCAGGATTTTCACAGAGTGGGATGAATGGGATGATTTTGCGCAGCGCGGCTATGAGGCACAGGAGAAAGGAAATGAATCCGAATTGCTGGACTGCTGGTGGAAAGCATGGAAGATTTTCCAGGATATTCTTGGTCAGGAAGAAAGAAAATACAGTGTCAGCGAACTGATGGAGGAACAGGATTTCCGGTATCCGGTCGACGCCTGGCTGCAGGATATGGAGATGGAACTGGGGAATCTGGGAGAGCATGAAAAGAGGACTGCTTTTTGCCGCGCAGTGCTGGAACTGATGGACTGGTCCCTGGATGATGACAGTAACTTCCGGTCTGCGATCGGCGAAGAACTCTATGCGGCAGGGAAGATAGAAGAGGGAAAAGCATGGTTTGAGAACTGGCTGAAAACAATTCCCGATTGTGTGAATGGCTGGCTGGCATATAGCTGGTGTGTACAGGAACAGGAGGGAACAGAAGCTGCTTACGATCTGATCCGGGATAAGGTCGCAGGAAAACAATGTACCTGGAAGAACGAGATGCTGTTTGAGCGGGCAAAGCTTCTGGCGGAACATCTGGAACAGGAAGAAGACTGTAAGTATCTGGAACAGCAGATATCATCCTGCCGGAACGCTATGAGGAAGGCGGATGTTTATAATGATATGTATGATGATTTCCGTCTGCCGGTGCAGGAGCCTGTGAAGAAGGAGAAAAAGATTTATCCTAATGATCCCTGTCCCTGTGGAAGCGGAAAAAAGTACAAGAAATGCTGTGGGAAGAACAGAAGATGAATGGCGGCGATGCAGCCGGACTTAAAAAATGTAACTTTATTCGAAAAAAAATGCATATGAAAGATGTGTTGGAAATGTTACAATTTAGTGAAGAAAGTGTGAAACGCGCAGATATCTGCGAGATATAAAGGATACTTAAAATATCGGAGGGAGAGGAGGTGTTTTTCCGGAACGCATTCTGGAAATCCGAAAAGGTATTTTTTTAAATTATTAAGCAATAGAAAAAGGAGGTCAAAATGAAAGCAAAACATTTACGGCGTGTATTGGCGGTTTCCATGGCGGCGGCTATGTCGCTGGCAATGTGCGGCACAACTGCCATGGCGGATGACGGCACCGACAACACCGGTGGAATGGGAATGGAGATGCCGCCCGGCGGCGAAGGAGGAATGACCGAGGGAGACATATCCGGAGCGGCAAGCAGCGATATGCCTTCGGAGGAGAATGTACAACTGTATTACTCGGATGAGACGGATCCTATCGAAATAACTAATTATGGATTTTATTCCGAGACTTTCGCGGATAGTGCGATTGCCGCGACCGGGTGTACGTCAATAACGGTAGGCGGCAGTGAGGTAAACTACAGCACTGCAGATGTGGCCGCGCTCAGTGGGACGACTGCGGAGTATATTAATAAATATGCTGCAGGCGACGACGGATTCAATGGCTACATTGTACTGGGAGCGGAGGATAACGGCAGTACGGCAGGCAACGGAATCAGCGTCGATTCCGGAACTCTGTATGTCACAAATATGTATATCCAGACGTCGGGAGCGATCGGACAGAATCCTTCCGGACGTTATGGCATCGCAACACTCGGGAGCGCAACCACCATTGTGAATGATTCCTATGTCATTCATACGGGAGCGACAGAGGCTACTGATGAAAATTCGGTTCCTCCGTCTAATGCGGCCCTTACTATTTCCGGACGGGGACGTTCCAATTTTTCCATTGGAGAAACCACAACCATGTATTTTAATTCGACGGTTGTAGCGGAAGGCTGGGCGGCCATGTCTACAGACTCTGCCACAGGAGATGGACTGGATTTCTATTCCTATAATTCTGCGGCTTATGCAGAAAATGGCGGATACGGATTATATGCGGACACAAACTGCCGCGACTATCTCTATGCCACATATATTGAATCGGCGGAAATCGGCGTTATTATTTCCAATAACGGATCTGTGTATGTGGGATCCGGAGCGGATGCCAGCGCCGAGATTCTTGCCTATAACACAGGAGCCACCAGCGACGCGGCATCTGTAATCAAGGCAGGGAGAAATGATTACCAGCTTCATTCCCCGGATATGATGGGAGATGGAACCAGCGGCTACCAGGCCCAGGTAATAGTGGAGAATTCCACCCTGATTACAACACGGGAGCTGCAGTCTACCATGGATTATACAGAAGAATATGATGAGGCTGTCGGCGCATACATTGAGTATGTTTCCGGAGCGAACATTCTGGTGAAATCCACAGGCGCGGTTATCGACCTGGATAATGTGACGGCAGAATCCTACAGCGACACCCTTCTTCTGACGGCTCTGAATTCCGATTCCATGAGCCGCTACCTGACGAGCGAGGGAACAGATGATGTGGAGATGACAATTTCCAATTCTGTAATCACTGGCGACATCCAGCATGATGATTACCAGAGAGATGTCAGTGTTGTGTTGGAGAATACTGATTATACAGGGGCTGTGGATTATTCTACCTATGATGAATGGAATGCGATGTGGGAATCTGTAGAGGATTGTGAGTACAACTACTGGAGTAATCTGGATCCGGATACTTACATTACAGATACACATAATACGGATCTTTCCCTGGTGAACTCTGCATGGACGGTTGACGGGGATTCCCATATCACCAGCCTGACCATGGATGAGGCTTCATCTGTTGTGGTTCCGGAAGGCGTTACACTGGTTGTTGATGAAGGCGCATATGCCGGCACATATACCGGTGAAACCATTGAAGTGGCAACCGATATAACCGTTACCGTTTCCAATGGAAGCAACGGTACAATGCTTCAGTCTGATGAGCAGCTTGCCACTGTGACACTGACTCCCGATTCTGATATGACGCTGACCGTATATACTCTGGGCGAAGCTGAGGAAGTAGCTGTTTCTGCAGGCGAGTCCTATACGGTTTCCGCTCCTTCTGTTTATGATGAAGACGGCGTCGCTTACAAGCTGGCTCTGACAGTAGACGGCGTGGAGACTTCTGTAGACGACGGAACCGTAACCGGCAGTAATATAGCGGTTTCGATTGTAAAGGGCGTATATGACGAATATGAAAGCCATGGCCAGGCAACACCCCGCTGGATTACCACTGCCATTTACGCGGATGACGAAGGAGTCAATCTCGAGTATTCTGTACTGGCTGCAGTCACTGTAGACGGCGTACCTGCAGTTGATGTTTTAACCGGCGGCGAGACAGAACTTGGCACAGTAGCTGTTTCTTCTGAGAATGATTATTTCAGCGCCATCCGGACAGGAGGCAACGCTACCCTGACAGTAGATTCAGTTGACATTAACCTGATCGGAAATGGCGGCGATGACTTTACAGGAATCGGTTCTGCCCTGGCAGCCGCTGATAATTCCACTCTGGTTGTGAATGGAGGAAATATATATACACAGGGAATTCTCCGTTCCGCACTGTTTGCCGGTGATTACGGCACACTGGAGCTGAACAATATCACCATTCAGTGTGAGCCGGGTGAATACCAGACTGATGTGGATATTCCGTCTGCAGGTATGGCTTCTCCTCCGAACGGACTTGGAATCTGGGGTAACTGCCGTGCCCTGAATATGGTAGATAACGGAACTGTGATCATTGACAATTCGACAATTATTTCGCAGAACTGGGGCGCTCTTGGCGTTGATGACGTGGAAGACGGTCATCTGACAGTGAGCAATTCCAGGATTGTAATTGAGGAGCAGGGCTATGGCTCTTATGCAATCGGCAAGTGTGTAGATACGTTCACAAATTGTGTATTTGAAATTAATTACGGCGTAGTGGGATATGCGGCGTCCGGCGATGGAGCGGAGATTATCCTGAACGGCGGGACAGTTGCGAATTCCCTGAATTATTACGGTATTATCACACATCAGTCATTTAATGGCGCGAACACCAGGATTGTTGTTACAGGAGAAGGGACTGAACTGAATGCGAAGTACGCAGGTATTCTGGCAAAGGGACGCGGGACAGATATTGAAATCTCCGATGGCGCAACTGTAACAGCGACGGAAGGCGTTCTTGTAAGAGCACAGATTAATGACGACACAGGAGCAGGTTCCATGGACGGCACAGAGGTTGTCAATGTAACGATTTCCGATACTTCCCTGGAAGGTGACATTGTACAGGCTATGGGCGACGCCACAGGCAGCAACACCAGTACTATGAACGTGACCATGAGCAATGCTTCTCTGACCGGTGAGATCACGACCGCTGTGGTTGAACTGATGATTGCCGATGGAAATATCAGCATGGACAATATTACTGATGTGGGTCTGGTAAGTTCCCAGGTATATATGGACAATGAATATGCATTGCTGAATGTAACGATGGACAATGGTTCTGTGTGGACACTGACAGAGGATGCATTCGTGGATACACTGACTCTGGATGAATCTTCTTCTGTTGTTATACCGGAAGGCGTTACTCTGACGGTTGATTCCGGCGACTACGCAGGCGTCTACACCAATACAGTATTAACGGCATCCGCAGGTACAGATGACGGTCAGGGCGGCGGCACAGATGACGG
>CAYLWI010000054.1:0-14610 GCA_964387345.1 uncultured Eubacterium sp.
TGAAAATAAGGATCTTATTCGTATGCCACGGCAACATCTGCCGCAGCACCATGGCCCAGTCTGTTTTTACATATTTAGTGGAGCAGGCCGGCCTGGAAGACACATTTTATGTTGATTCCGCGGCTACCAGCCGGGAGGAGATCGGAAATCCGCCCCATTATGGGACGGAGCGGAAGCTGGCGGAGGTGGGAATCCCGCTGATTCCGCACCGTGCCCGGCAGATGACCCGGAAGGATTATCTGGAGTATGATTATCTGATCGGGATGGACAGTGCGAATATCCGCAATATGGAGCGGATTGCGGGCGGGGATCCCCAAAATAAGATTTATAAGATGATGGAATTTGCCGGAAGCAGCCGGGATGTTGCGGATCCGTGGTATACAGGAGATTTTGACGCCACATACCGGGATGTCATGGCAGGCTGCAAAGGATTTCTGGAATATTTGTCGGATCGGGGCTGACATTTTTTGCCACAGCGGTAAAACTGTTTGGAATGCTCCGGCGTTGGATCATATAATAATTGCGGAAGAAAAGGACCGGAAGCTTTAATGCCGTGGCAGGGACAGTGGTGTAATCTGGCTCTGGCGCGGGCTTCCGGAAAAAATTTTCAAAAAATTAGCACTCACTGTTGACGAGTGCTAACAAATATGGTATAACAATATCTGAGGCAAGGTGTTATAGAAAATATAGAACACTGAGTCTGTTAAAGACAGATACAAGGCTTTTACCAGAAAGGGGGAGCGTTTTATGAACATTCAGAAATTTACGCAGAAATCAATGCAGGCGATTCAGGATTGTGAAAAGCTGGCGTATGAGTATGGCAATCAGGAGATCGAGCAGGAGCATCTGCTGGTAGCGCTGCTTCGTCAGGATGACGGTCTGATACCGAAGCTCATTGAGAAGATGGAGATTAATAAACAGCACTTTATGGATAATGCGGAGCGTCATCTGTCAAAGCGGGTGAAGGTATCCGGCGGACAGGTTTATATCGGCCAGATGCTGAACAAGGTGCTGATCACCGCTGAGGATGAGGCAAAGCAGATGGGTGACGAATATGTTTCTGTGGAGCATCTGTTCCTGTCCATGATCCGATATCCCAACCCGGCCATCAAGGAGATTTTCAAGGAGTATGGTATTACCAGGGATCGTTTCCTGCAGGTGCTTTCTACCGTGAGGGGCAATCAGAGGGTGACTTCGGATAATCCGGAGGAGACTTATGACACCCTGGAAAAATATGGCTATGATATGGTCGGGCGTGCCCGGGAGCAGAAGCTGGATCCGGTGATCGGACGTGACAGTGAGATCCGGAATGTGGTACGTATTTTGTCCCGTAAGACAAAAAACAATCCGGTTCTGATCGGTGAGCCTGGCGTTGGCAAGACCGCCGTTGTGGAAGGTCTGGCCCAGCGGATTGTGCGCGGGGATGTGCCGGAAAGCCTGAAGGACAAGAAACTGTTTGCCCTGGATATGGGATCGCTGCTGGCGGGCGCCAAGTACAGGGGAGAGTTTGAGGAGCGTCTGAAAGCTGTTCTGGATGAGGTGAAGAGCAGCGACGGACAGATTATCCTGTTTATTGATGAGCTTCATACGATCGTTGGCGCAGGCAAGACAGACGGCGCCATGGACGCGGGCAATATGCTGAAGCCCATGCTGGCCAGAGGCGAGCTGCACTGTATCGGCGCAACTACTCTGGATGAGTACAGGGAATATATTGAAAAGGACGCAGCCCTGGAACGCCGTTTCCAGCCGGTTATGGTGGATGAGCCCAGTGTGGAGGATACAATATCCATCCTTCGCGGGCTGAAGGAAAGATATGAGGTCTTCCATGGAGTGAAGATCACGGACGGCGCCCTTGTTTCCGCGGCAGTCCTTTCCAACCGTTACATTTCTGACCGTTTTCTTCCGGATAAGGCTATTGACCTGGTGGATGAGGCCTGCGCTCTGATCAAAACGGAACTGAATTCCATGCCCACAGAGCTGGATGAGCTGAACCGCCGCGTCATGCAGCTGGAGATTGAGGAGACAGCTCTGAAGAAAGAGGAGGATAACCTGAGTAAGGAGCGTCTGGAGAATCTGCAGAAGGAGCTGGCCGAACTGCGGGAAGAGTTTACCGCGAAAAAGGCTCAGTGGGATAATGAAAAGAATGCTGTAGAGAGAGTACAGAAGCTGCGTGAGGAAATCGAGGCAACGAATAAAGAGATCCAGATTGCCCAGCAGAATTACGATCTGAATAAGGCGGCGGAGCTGCAGTACGGCAAGCTGCCCGATCTGAAGAAACAGCTGGAGCATGAAGAAGAAATCGTGAAGAACAAGGATATGTCCCTGGTTCATGAAAACGTCAGCGAGGATGAGATCGCCAGGATTGTTTCCCGGTGGACCGGTATTCCGGTAGCCAGACTGACGGAAAGTGAGAGGAATAAAACGCTTCATCTGGACGGGGAGCTGCACAAACGTGTTATCGGACAGGATGAAGGCGTGACCAGGGTGACGGAGGCAATCATCCGTTCCAGGGCCGGAATCAAGGATCCCGGCAAGCCCATCGGTTCCTTCCTGTTCCTCGGTCCTACCGGCGTAGGTAAGACAGAGCTTGCCAAGGCTCTGGCGGAGAGCCTGTTTGATGATGAATCCAGCATGGTCCGTCTGGATATGAGCGAGTATATGGAGAAGTACTCTGTATCCCGTCTGATCGGAGCGCCTCCGGGATATGTGGGATATGATGAGGGCGGTCAGCTGACAGAGGCAGTCCGCCGGAAGCCTTATTCCGTTGTGCTGTTTGATGAGGTGGAAAAAGCGCATCCCGATGTATTCAATGTGCTGCTGCAGGTACTGGATGACGGACGGATTACAGATTCCCAGGGACGTACGGTAGACTTTAAGAATACAATTATCATCATGACCTCCAACCTGGGTTCCGCTCATCTGCTGGAAGGCATTGATGAAAATGGCGATATCAGTCCGGAAGCGGAAGAGCTGGTCATGAATGAGCTGCGGGGCAATTTCAGACCGGAGTTCCTGAACCGTCTGGATGAGATCATTATGTTCAGGCCGCTGACCAAGGATAATATTTCAAGGATTATCCAGCTGTTGATGAACCAGCTGAATAAGCGTCTGGAAGACCGGGAGATCTCTGTGGAACTGACCCCGGCGGCGGAACAGTTTATTGCGGATCACGGTTATGATCCGGTATATGGGGCGAGACCGCTGAAGCGTTTCCTGCAGAAGCATGTGGAGACCCTTTCCGCAAAGCTGATTCTGGCGGATAAGGTTATGCCGAAGGATGTTATTCTGATTGATGTCGATGGTGATCGTCTGACCGCAGGAGTAAAAGGCAGATAATAATATAGAAATGAAAAGGATGTTCTTTCATCTGGAAAAAGATGGGAGAGCATTCTTTTTGTGTCCGGCGTACATATTCCTGTCATTATGAACATGCGGCAATCGTAAAAAACAAGACTTTTGGGAAAAGTCCATTGAAAAATCAGGGAAAAGAGATTAAAATATAAAAGATATATGAGGTATGGTCAGGAGGGATTGGTTATGTCAAAAGAAGTACAGACAATTGGCGTATTAACCAGCGGCGGCGACGCGCCGGGGATGAATGCGGCTATCCGCGCAGTGGTTCGCCAGGCAATTGCGAAAGGAAAAAAAGTAAAAGGAATTAAAAGAGGATATGCGGGACTGCTTACCGAGGATATTGTGGACATGGAGGCAAAACATGTTTCCGATATTATCCAGAAGGGCGGAACCATTCTTCAGACGGCCCGCTGTCCGGAGTTCCGTACAGAGGAAGGACAGAAGAGAGGAGCGGAGGTCTGCAGGAAGCACGGAATTGACGGTATTGTGGTAATTGGCGGCGACGGTTCTTTCCGCGGAGCCCAGAAGCTGGCGGCACAGGGAATTAACACGATCGGACTTCCGGGAACCATTGATCTGGATATTACATGTACAGATTACACGATTGGTTTTGATACGGCAGTAAATACCGCCATGGAAGCGATTGACAAGATCCGCGATACGGCGTCTTCCCATGAGAGGTGCAGTATTATTGAAGTAATGGGACGTGACGCCGGATATATTGCGCTTTGGTGCGGACTGGCAAATGGCGCGGAGCAGGTTCTGATTCCGGAAAAATATGATTATGATGAGCAGAAGATCGTAGATAATATTATCGCAAACCGCAAGCGCGGCAAGAAGCATTATATTATTATTAACGCGGAAGGAATCGGACATTCCACATCCATGGCAAGGCGGATTGAGGCTGCCACCGGAATGGAGACAAGGGCTACCATCCTCGGACATATGCAGCGCGGAGGAAGTCCTACCTGCAAGGATCGCGTATACGCTTCCACAATGGGCGCCATTGCGGTGGATCTTCTCTGTGAGGGCAAGAGTAACCGTCTGGTTGCCTATAAGGATGGTAAATTTGTAGATTTTGATATTGATGAGGCGCTGGCTATGACGAAGAATATCTCTGAGTACCAGTTCAATATCGGCAGAAACCTGTCTATCTGATTTACTGTCAGGAGCGGAGCGCCCGGTGCATAAGCAGGACGAAAAGCTGCAGGGCAGCGGATTCTGCGGAGCTGAATGCTTTGCGCATGTACCGGGCTGAACGGTTACGATTTTCAAAATCATAAGAGTATGTTTTTCAGAGGCTGCTGTACGGGATGGGCTTACTTCCCTCCGGGTACGGCGGCCTTTTCTTTTATTTTATCTGCATTTTACATAGAAATGACGAGGGAAGGTCTGTTTCTTAATTTTTTTTGAAGAGAAAGGTATTTTGTTGTGTTTTTAACAGAGGTATAGCATAATGAAAACACCAGAAAAATAAAGGAGATTTCATGAAATGGGACTAAAAGTTTCTGATTTATCCAAGAAGTACGGGAGCCGTACTGTGGTAAATCACATCAGCTTTGAAATGACAAAACCGGGAGTATACGCGCTGCTCGGCACGAACGGGGCGGGGAAAACGACTACTCTCCGCATGATGCTGAATATGCTGTCAAGGGACAGCGGAGAGGTTCTGTGGGAAGGAAAGCCGCTGGATACAGATACCTGTAATGTGGGGTATCTGGCGGAGGAACGGGGCCTGTATCCGAAATATCCCCTGATGGATCAGCTGATCTATTTTGCCGGGCTGAAGGGCATCAGCAAAAATGAGGCAAAGGAGAGAATTAAATACTGGGCCCGGAGGCTCCTGGTGGAGGAGTACCTGTATCCCCAGTATACCCGGACAGACCCTGTGGCGGGGACTCCGGCAGGGAAGAAGGGTATATTTTCTGCAGGGAAAACAACAAAGAAGTCAAAGCCGAAGCTGGCGGATCAGCTTTCAAAGGGAAATCAGCAGAAGATCCAGTTTATGATTTCACTGCTGGCGGATCCGCAGCTTCTGATTCTGGATGAGCCCATGTCAGGTCTGGATCCGGTGAATACCGATCTGTTCCGGGATATTATCCGGGAAGAGATCGAGAAAGGAAAATATCTGATTATGTCCAGCCATCAGATGGCGACGGTGGAAGAGTTCTGTACGGATATTATGGTCCTGGATCATGCCGATGCCGTGCTGCAGGGGAATCTGAATGAGATTAAAAAGCAGAGGGGCAGGGAGAATCTGTATCTGAAGACCGGGCAGGATATCAGTTCATATATCCGGGAGACAGGCGTGCGTCTGGTAAATGAAAAAGAGTATGAATATGATATGAAAGTAGACAGCGAAGTTCAGGCTAATCGTCTGCTGGGGAAACTGATTGAAAATGGCGTGACTGTGATCCGGTTTGACCTGAAGGAGCCGTCTCTCCATGAAATCTTTGTGGAAGCCGTGGGAGGAGAAAAGCATGTTAGCCAGTAGAAATGAGCTGAAAGGAACCAGACAGGTTTTTTCCTTTACTTTCTTCAGTCTGATGAAAAGTAAGGCCAATATTATCACCATGATCATATTTGTCATTATCGGACTTCTGACAGTTCCGGTGATGCTTCTGTCAGGCGGTTCCGGAGTCAGTACTACGTCAGGCGGATCATTGTCGGGAGTTATTATTTACAATGAGACAGAACTTCCCATAGAAGAGACAGTGCTGACTGCGGAGGATTCCTGGTTTTCATCTGTTTCCGTCTGGATAAAGGAGGAAGCGGCTGGCACGGATGCCGGAGAAGAACTTTCACCGGAGGAGGCTGCCGTACAGATTACCGGGGATGGGGCGGATGGATATCTGCTGAGATTTTATACTGCAGGAGATACAGAACTGTCCTCCGCGGACCTGGAGACTCTGGAGGGACTGCTCCAGAGGGAAGTACAGCGGGCGGAATATAAAGCCGCAGGTCTTACAGACAGCCAGATCCGGCTTTTGATGACAGATTATACAACAGATACAGAGACTGCGGAGAACTATGTGAGGGCGGCGGAAGAAGACGCCGGGAGCGGGTATGTGGTCCAGCTGATTTATGCCATTGTGGTGCTGATGGTCAGCCTTATGGCTTCCAGCTATATTGTCCGGGCCGTGGTGGAGGAAAAGTCGTCAAAGCTGGTGGAGATGCTTCTGCTGAATGTGCGTCCCCTGTCCCTGATTGCGGGAAAGATTCTGGCGGCCCTGGCTTATGTGTTCAGCCTGCTGATCCTGTTTCTTGTGTGTGTTCTGATATCTTACGGAGCCAGCAGCCGTATTTTCGGCATTCCGGGGCTGCGGGAGATCTTCACAGTTCTGTCGGAACAGATGGGAATGGAACATATCGGAGCCGGGATGATTTTTGCCATGCTTCTGTCTTTGCTGCTGGGCTGTCTGACTTTCGCGATTATTGCGGGTATATCCGGGGCGGGATGCTCCAGTATGGATGATATTTCGGGGGCTTCCACCGCGTCTGTCTTTCTGGTTATGGCGGGATACCTTGTTTCTATTATGGTAGTAAATCTTCCGTCCGGGGGAGCGGCGCTGTTTTCATCCCTGTGTCCGGTGCTGTCCGTATTCTGCGCGCCGGTCCGGTATGCCATGGGAAATATTTCCCTGGGGCTGATGGTTGTTTCCTGGGCGGTGCAGGCGGCAGTGATCCTGCTTCTGGCGCTTTTGTGCGCAAGGGTATATAGTTATCTGATTATGTACAGGGGGAACCGGCTTACATGGAAAGATATCATTGGCGTCGCGCGGAAAAAACAGGGAAAGGCGGCATAATAAAATGAAAAAAGAATTGCAGGATATGAAAAAAGTGTTTGGTTTTACACTTAAAAACCAGTTCCGGTCTGGCAGATACCGGGCTGGGGTGATTGTGATTTCAATTATTTTATTTGTACTGCCTGTGGTGGTTTTCGCTTTCATGGGAAGAACCGGGGCAGATACCGGAACAACTGCCCGGACACAGATTGCTGAAAATCCTGTATCACAGGTTTATGTGGTGGATGAAACAGGTCTTGATCTGACTGGTTTTGAACAGATCAGCCAGACGGCCGGGAACTCAGATGAGATTTCATGGAAGACCGGATCTGATTTCAGCGCCGTAAGGGAACAGACCAGAGGAACGGATGACACGGTGATTCTTCTGCTGGAGCAGGAAAACGGAAGGATTCAGATGCATCTGCTGATTCCGGACGATTCTTCCCTGGAGCAGGAGGACTGTCAGTATCTGGAAAGCTGTCTGGAAAGCGGATTTCCTGCTGTGCTGGCTGCCAGCGCAGACCTGGACGCCGGGCAGACGGAGCATATAGGAAGTACGGTGCGGACAGAGGTTGTGTCCGGCGGGGATGAGGGGGATACCTCTGCCGCGGGAGCGGCAAGGGAGGTTCTCTCTGCTGTTCTGCCCTATGTATTCATTATGGCGCTGTATTTTATGGTGCTGATTTACGGACAGCAGGTCGCCAACAATGTCATTATGGAGAAAAGCTCAAAGCTGATGGATACGTTTCTCACCTCGGTGAAACCGGTCAGCATGATTTTCGGAAAAGTGTTTGCTATTGTCTGCTCCAGTATTTTTCAGTTTGCCCTGTGGGCGATCGCCCTGCTTCTCGGACTTTTCTGCGGCGGGCGTATTCTGGGAACGGGGGGAACGGCGGCGGGCGCGCTGCAGGTTATGGCTGACGGCGGCTGGTTCGGGGAGTTGTTCTCCCTGCCGGGAATCATTCTGGCGGTCCTTCTCCTGATATCCGGCTTCCTTCTTTACTGCGCTCTTGCCTCCATCGGCGGATCCGCGGCAGGAAAACAGGAAGATCTGTCTTCTACAAATGTGCTGTTTACAATGATTCTTGTGGTAAGCTTTCTGGTATCCCTGTGGGCCGGCGGCGTCGGCCTGGGATCGGAAGAAGCGGCGGCTGCCTGGATCTACTGGATTCCATTTACCTCGGTGCTGACGCTGCCGGGAAGGCTGATGCTGGGAGAAATATCCCCTGTTGTGGGAATTGGTTCACTGGCGGTATCCGTAGCCGCAGCAGTTGTGTTCCTGATCCTGGCCGCAAAGATTTATAAGATGATGGCATTATATAAGGGAAATCCGCCCACTCCGGCAAAGCTGTTCCAGATGCTGAGGGAAAAGTAACGATGAAACTCTGATGGACATTTGTCCCCGGTTGTTTTTCAAGTGTTTTTGTTGCAGCAGTATAACGGGGATGTTATAATGGGAAAGCTTATTTAAAAAAGCGCTTTTTGTCGATGCATATGGAGGAGATTGTTTATGGAACATGAAAAGAAAGAGCGCAGCAGCTTTTCCGGCGGCATTGGTTTTGTGCTGGCGGCGGCGGGCAGCGCGGTGGGACGGGGGAACCTGCCGGAGAAAATGGAGCGGGATAAGTATGTTGGATAAAAAACTGAACGATGAAACCGGCCGGATCCGGAGTCTGGACGGGAAAGCTATGGAAGAAAGCCGCCTTCGCTGGGACAGAATGGCAAAGCCGCTGGGAAGTCTTGGAAAGCTGGAGAAGGCGGTGACGCAGATTGCGGGGATTGAGAGAACCGCAGATATTTGTATTGAAAAGAAAGCGCTGATTATTATGTGCGCGGATAACGGCGTTGTGGCGGAAGGCATTTCTCAGAGCGGTCCGGAGGTGACAGCCGCCGTCGCGGAGAATTTTTACGATGAGAAGTCCTGTGTGGCAATCATGTGTAAAAAGTGCGGAACGGATCTGTTCCCCGTTGATATCGGTATGGCAGAGGATACCCCACGGGTGGAAAAACATAAAATCGCTCACGGAACAAAAAATATGGCGAAGGAACCTGCCATGACAAGAGCGCAGGCCCTGGCTGCCATTGAGACGGGAATGGAGAAAGTCCGCGGGCTGAAGCGGCAGGGGTATCAGATCATTGCCACCGGGGAGATGGGAATCGGAAACACTACAACCAGCAGCGCCATAACATCCGTATTTCTGGATGTTCCGGCGGAAACTGTGACAGGCCGGGGCGCCGGTCTCAGCACGGAGGGACTGTCCCGGAAAATACAGGTAATCAGAAATGCTCTGGAACTTCATCGCCCGGATCCGTCGGATCCCGTGGATGTACTGGCAAAAGTGGGCGGTTTTGATATTGCCGGACTGACGGGGGTATTTCTGGGAGGAGCTGTGTACGGCGTTCCCATTGTCATCGACGGGGTGATTTCCGCCGCGGCCGCCCTGACAGCGCAGAGGATTGCTCCGGCCTGTGGGGATTATATGATCGCCTCCCATGTGTCCGGGGAGCCTGCGTCGGCGATGCTTCTGGAGGCTCTCGGGAAGACTCCTTTTCTCACCTGCGGCATGTGTCTGGGTGAGGGAAGCGGCGCGGTAGCGCTTTTCCCGCTGCTGGATTTCGCGTCGGAGATTTATCATAAAATGGCCTCTTTCCCGGATGCGGGAATTGAGCAGTATGAACATCTGGAATAGTTTGATATGTACGGAATTTGCGTCCTGCAGATTTTCGGGCGGAAAGCCGGAATCTGCAGGATTCTTTAATTTCAGTTACAGCGCTGTTTCTTTTTTGAAATTTGCGCAGAGCCCCGGCTTGCAGTGAGTTTCCGGATATAGTAAAATAATAAAATATATTATGGAAAAAGGCCTGCGGGAACTGATTGCAGATAAGGAGAAGCATATGTTATTTGAGACAGAAGAAACTATATTGAAATCACAGCCGGCGAAGACTGAGTATGAATGGCCGGAGAATTATTTTGCGGAGACAGATCCGGTAAAGAGAAGACGGATTCTGGACGCCAGGGCCGGGGAAGAGGATCCCTGGCTGGAGCAGCTTGAAAAATTGTTCCAGGCCCGGTATGAGAGGGACAGGAGCGGAAAGTACGCGGATACTTTTCTGCGTTCTTTTCTGGAACTGAAGATGACCGCCCTGAATCTGGACGCTGCTTTTTCGGAGAAAAAGAACAGAAAGGCTGTATATAAGGCGCTGAAGAATCTCTGCCTTACGGAGACAGAGGGACTGTCCCGGGAGGTTCTGTACAGAGAAATGTGCCAGCTTACCGCGCTGTACATCGTCCTCTGCGCGGGGGATAAGAACTATACTTCAGTGTTGTGGGGAATCGGGCAAAAAAGCAATGAAAAAATTACAGAGAAAATTGATCTGGATTTAAGGAGAATCGGGGAAGCTCTTCCGGAATACCTGAAGCTTGAAGCGGAGTTCCGGATTCTGCAGAACGCAATTCTGGATACAAAGAAGAAATTTTTGTAAACAGAAAGCTATGTCATGACTTGTAAAATGAGTTGAGAGGGATTTATGAGAAAATTAGCATTAGATGAAAAGCAGATCATGGATTTTGATCTTCTGATCGCGCCGGAGGATGTTCAGTATGATTCTCATCTGATTATTTATTTTGTGCTGAGCGGCGGAATGGAGGTGGAAGCATCGGGCAGTGTGCTGTCCCTTTCTGACAAGGATTTTGTGATCGTGAATCCTTTTCTTCCCTGTTCCGTGAGATTGGGCGAGTCCTGTCTCGCCATGAAATTTATCGTAAATCTTGAAATAGTTTCTGAGTTTTATGATGTTACAGAACTGGAATTCGCGGGAAATTCTCTGGAGGAAGAGTCGGGACAGCATATGGCTCTGCGGAATCTGCTGGAGAAGTGCGTGGCCTGTTATTATGGAAAGAGGGCAAATAACGGTCGTATCCTTCTGAAACTGAACAGTCTGTACTATGATATCGCGGAATTGCTGATTTCTTCTTTTTCTGTTGTAAAAAACAGAAAGCTGGATGCAGATGAAAAAGAGTTTGACGAATCCCTGATCCAGGAGATGATCAGATATATCCGCCTGAATTACCAGTCTGCCATAAAGCTGGAGGATCTGGCGGAGCATTTCTTTTTGTCAGCAGCTTATGTTTCCAGATTCTTCAAGAAAAAGCTGGGGATTAATTTTTCGAAATATCTGACGGAGATCCGTCTGAACGAGGCGGTCGGGAAGCTGGAGACCACGGATAAGACGCTGACCTGGATTGCCATGGACTGTGGATTTCCGAATCTTGTATCTTTTAATTCGGCTTTTAAGGAAAAGTATAATATGAGCCCGAAGGAATACCGGGCCGCCCTTCCGGGACCCCGCTCAGAGGACCGGGAGGATGGAATTGTTTCCAGTCCGGCCGAATTCCGCCTTCTGGAGTATTTTGAGGAAAATAAGAATCTGTCTGAAGACGGCTATGAAGAAGTGGAGCGGATAGAAGCGGATACCAGCCGCTATACTATTTTAACGAAAAACTGGAATAAGATGATCAACATCGGAGGCGTATCCCTGCTCCTTCAGAAAGGGATACAGGATCATATTGTTTTTCTGTGTAAAACGCTCGGATTTGAGTATGTGAGAATCTGGGATCTGTATGAAAAGCGGATGCATATCAATGCGGGAAGTCAGGGCGGAAAGCATAATTTTAACCGTCTGGATACCTGTCTGGATTTTCTTACAGAACATAATATCAGACCGTATCTTGAACTTGGGTTTAAACCGTTTATTTTGTTGAAGGGTTATGAAGAATATACTTTTAATGAAGAGAGGGATATTCCCTTCCAGGAACCGGAGGAGTATGGCGGCTTTATCCAGAGGCTGATGAGGCATCTGATTAACCGGTACAGTCTGAGGGAGGTTTCTTCCTGGATCTTTGAGGTG
The DNA here is from genome assembly GCA_964387345.1 of uncultured Eubacterium sp. Taxonomy (GTDB): domain Bacteria; phylum Bacillota; class Clostridia; order Lachnospirales; family Lachnospiraceae; genus Eubacterium_I. The sequence goes on from CAYLWI010000054.1 coordinate 12,048, forward strand.
TGGTGTGATCCGCGGTGGTTTCCGGACGGAGATGCATCTCTTTATATTTCATATTTTGAGCAGGCCTGCCGGGCTGTCAAAGAGGTATCGCCCCACTCGAAAGTGGGAGGAGCTTACGACCGGGCTTATGGCATTATTTCTTTTGAAAGGTTTATACAGCAGTGGAGTGTCAGGAGTACCCAGCCGGATTTTTTTTCGATTTACTGCTTTGAGTCCATTATTGGCGATATCACGCCGGAGGACGCCGGGAAATTTGATTATGACGCAGATGCAAAAAAGAATTTTCATGTAGAGACGTATCTGGAACAGCAAAGGCAGACCCTGATGCGCCATGGAATGAGGATGCCGGTGTACAGCAGTGAATGGGGATTTACTGTTATTAACGCCAATGTGATGAATGACAGTAAATTTAAAGGAGCTTATATGATGCAGAAGATCATGAATCTTTATCAGAAGCCGGAGCTTCTGGGATACTGGTTCGGGACAGATCTTTTTGTGGATGAGGATGACGCTCCCATGCTTCTGAACGGACGCTGCGGTCTGATCACCCATCAGGGAATCTGCAAACCTTCCTATTGGGCAGTCTGGATGATGAACCGTCTGGAAAACTACCTGTTAAATAAAACAGACAATGTCATGATTACCATGGATGAGTTTGACAGCTACGTGATTGCCTGTCACAATTATAAGGAGCTGGACATCCAGTATTATGTCCAGAAAGAAAGAGATGTGTCTGTTGAGAGTATTCCGTATTTATATGAAAATAATAAAAGCCTGATCCTGAAAATTACGATTACGGGGGTAAAAAACGGGACATATCATGTCAAGACCCGTGTGGTAAATTCCCAGTATGGCTGTGTGCAGGATGAGTGGGTGAGGATGGGAAAGATCGCTTTTCTGACCGCCGCGGATGTGGAGTATATTGATCATATGTCCCGCCCCCATATTACAATTTCCGAGCAGGTGGTTTCGGATCGTACACTCCGGTTTACAGTAAGACTGGAACCGCAGGAGATACAATCCGTACATGCCTTCCGGTATATGGACGAAGCTCTGTAGCGCGGCAGACCGGGCGGACGAAAAAGGATGATTCGACTCTGGAGGAGGATTTTTTTGTAAGGACGGCTTCGGATCTGATCCCTGTGGAGGTAAAAGCAACAAACGGCCGGTCAAAATCTCTGCGGACCCTGATTGACAGTAAAAGGTATTCTGATGTCAGTTATGGCATTAAGCTGACGTCGGGCAATATAGGATACAGTAACAGAATTTACTCATTCCCCTATTTCTGTGCGTTTTTATTGAAGCGGTATTTAAAATCAGAGCGGGAACAGTATCATTTGAAAGAAGAATAGGTAAGAAGAGCGCTCCGGTGTGGGAAGCGCTCTTTTTCTGATCAGAATCTCAGGCGGATTCCCGGATTACCAGCTTTGTGGGGAGCAGAAGAGATTTTATCTGCGCGGACGGATTACGGATCATGGATAGTACCATGCGGGCGCTCTGGGTGCCGAGATCCCGTCTGGGCTGTTCTATGGTTGAAATGGAAGGAGAAGACAGATCTGCATACATAGTATTGTCAAATCCGAATATTCTGATATCCTCCGGAATGGAAAATCCCATGGACACCCCGGCTCTGACTGCGGCGTGGGCATGTTTGTCCGAAGTGGAAAAGATAGCGTCGGGAGGATCCGGAAGCCGGAAAAAATGTTGTGCAGCAGCCAGAATACGCGGATAGGAAAAATCGGAAACCTGGACTACGTATTCCGGCCGGACTGCCATGCCATTTCCGGCCAGCATTTCTTTGTAGGCCCTGTAACGGTTCTGCACATACCGGTAGTCGTAAGGCGAGGAGAAGAACGCGATTTTTTTGCAGCCTGCGCCTATCAGATGTGCAATTGCCGACTTGGAAATGGCGTAATCATCTATCGAAACATAAGGAACTTTCGTATAAAAAGGATTATATTCGCTGCACTGGACCACAGGATAGGCGGAATGCAGCTGTCTGAGGATATCCTCCGAAAGGGGGTACATCATGATAATGCCCGCAATCTGCAGGGAAGCACAGTAATTGAAGAAAGAAAACATTGCGCTTCTCTGGGGGATTTCCCGGGTAACAATCATGTGAGAATGTTCCTGCTCCAGATAATCAGAGATGCCTTCCAGGATATCGTCGTAAAACGGATTATTCCAGGATGGAAGGCATACCAGAATGGCAGGGGCTGCCGGGGAAGTTGTCTTTCCCGGGGACCGGGCGCTTCTGGTTCTGGAAGACAGATCTTCCGGGCGGATCTGATGAAATGAAAAAGCGTCCAGAATCCTGTTTCTTGTTTTTTCAGTTACAATGTCTGGCTGATGAATCATCCGGGAAACTGTCGCCGGAGAGACGCCGGCAGTTTCGGCGATATCATAAATGGTAACTCTTTTTTTCATATATCTATTCAAATCCTTTCCCTATAATTGTTTTCAATCAGGTAATTTTATATGAAATGATTTCTGAAAGAACAAATATTATTATGTTCAAATTTGTTTCATAAAAAAATATAGCAGAAAAATGATTAAATGTGAA
>CAYLWI010000055.1:0-7911 GCA_964387345.1 uncultured Eubacterium sp.
CCGATATCCATCCCTTTATAAACCTGCATGGAATCCGCGGAAATAACAGCTCCGTTTACTGCCTTTGCCAATGATATGGACAGATCTGTCTTTCCAACAGCGGTAGGCCCCGTAAGGATAATCAGAGGCTTTTTCTTTGTGTCTGCTTCTGTTTTCATTTTATACAATTCTCTTAAACTTCTTTTCTATCTCATACTTTGACATGGAAATAATCACCGGTCTGCCATGGGGGCAGAAATAGGGATTTTCCAGTTCCAGAAGATCGTCGATCAGCTTTTCTATTTCCGGGCGGGACAGCTTCTGGTTGCCTTTTACCGCCGCCTTGCAGGACATGGATGCAATTTTCTCCATCACCATATCGGGGGTATCTTTCTCAGAAACGCTTCCCAGTCCGTCAATCAGCTCCAGGAGAAGCTCCTGCCCATTCAGTCCGTACAGATTTCCCGGCACTGCGCTGACTGTATATTCTTTTCCTCCAAAAGGAGAAATCTCAAACCCGAGCTTCTGGAAATCAGCTATATGTTTTTTCAGCAGAACCTCCTCCTGCATGGTAAGGGACAGAAGGATGGGAGGGCTGATCATCTGGGATGTAAATTCCTTATGCCGGTAATTCTCCATGGTCTGTTCATATAAAACCTTTTCATGAGCCGCATGCTGGTCGATCATATAAAACTTATCCTGGAATTCCACCAGCCAGTAAGTTTCAAAAAGCTGTCCGATAATCCGGTGCTCCGGCCTGGCTTCTCTGGAAAGAAGTTTTGTCTGATCTGTCACATAGTCAGACAGGGAAGTCTGGACAGCATTTTCCGGATACCGGATCTCCTCCCGGACGACACTGGTTTCCGGATACCGGATCTCTTCCCGGATGATGCTGCTCTCCAGTCCGGCAAAGGTATCTTCCTTTTTATCCGGCTGATATACTGGTTCCGCAATTTTCTCTTCTTTCTGCGGGACTTCCGGAGTCCCGTTGCTTTTTTCTGTCCGGGATGAAATGGCATTCTCTTCCCGGCCGTCATATTTTTTTTCGTATGGACTGTCTTTTTTCACATACTCACGGACTTTATCAATCTGTTCCCGGCGTCTGGTTTCAAAAGGTTCCGGGATTTTCTTTTTATCATAAACCGGTTTTCCGGCTGCTTTTCTTTCGTCTTTTACCGATACATCTGTAATCAGCTCCCTGCTCCGGAGAGTCTGTGTAATCAGTCCCGCCAGACGGGTGTAGAGCTGTTCGCCATTGGAAAAACGCAGTTCCATCTTATTCGGATGGACATTTACATCCACCAGTTTCCCGTCAATAGACAGTGAAAGTACCGTAAACGGATATTTATGCTGCATCATAAATCCGTGATAGGCATCCTCAATCGCTTTGGAAATCAGACTGCTCTTAATATACCGGCTGTTGATAAAATAGCTTTCAAAATTACGGTTCCCTCTGGATATCACGGGCTTTCCGATATAGCCGGAAACAGAAAAATCGTCAAATTCTCCCGAAATTTCCAGAAGATTTGCCGTAATATCACGGCCGTAAATATGATAAATGATATCTTTCAGCTGACCATTTCCGGAAGTATGCAGACGGATCTGGCCGTTATTAATAAACTTAAAAGAAATTTCCGGATGGGAAAGAGCGATCCGTTCCATCATATCGCTGATATATCCGGCCTCTGTCTGGGGAGATTTTAAAAATTTCCTCCTGGCCGGTGTATTATAAAACAGATTTTTTATAAGAAATGTGGTTCCGTCAGGAGCGCCGATTTCCTCAAGTAAAATCTCCTTTCCGCCTTCAATCAGATAACGGCATCCGGTAAAAGCATCCGGCGTTTTTGTAATCAGTTCCACCTGGGCGACAGCAGAAATGCTCGACAAAGCCTCTCCCCGGAATCCCAGGGAGGAAATGGTCATAAGATCCTCCACAGAGCGGATTTTGCTGGTGGAATGGCGGTAAAACGCGATGGGGATCTGCTCTTTTTCAATTCCGCACCCATTATCCGTAATCCGGATCAGAGTCGTCCCTCCGTCCCGGATCTCCACAGTTACGGCGGTGGCTCCGGCGTCAATGGCATTTTCAGCCAGCTCTTTTACAACAGAGGCCGGACGTTCCACCACCTCCCCCGCCGCAATTTTGTCTATTGTATTTTTATCCAGTAATTCTATCTGTGGCATAAACTCCAACTCCTCTACCAGCGGTTCTTAATCTTATTCTGAAGTTCATAAAGTTTGTTCATGGCGTCAAAGGGGGTCATATTTGTCAGATCCAGTTCCCGGAGTTCCCGGATAATATCATTATCATTTACCGTGTCATAGAGGGAGATCTGAGCCAGATCCACTTCGTCCGGCTGTTTTGATGTCTTTCCGGGCGTCCGGAGTTTCACATCCGGATTTTGGGCAATATTGCTCATATTTGCGCTTTCCAGTTCTTCGCAGATCACTTTGGCCCGCTCGATTACTTCATCGGGAACGCCGGCCAGCTTTGCCACCTGGATACCATAGCTTCTGTCTGCCCCTCCGGGAATAATCTTCCGGAGAAATACAATATCGTCTCCTTTTTCTTTAACAGCGATACAGTAATTATGTACATTATCCAGCTTTCCTTCCAGTTCCGTCAGTTCATGATAATGGGTGGCAAACAGTGTTTTTGCCCCCAGGAGCTTCGGATTGCTGATGTGCTCCACCACAGCCCAGGCAATAGACAGGCCGTCAATGGTACTGGTGCCACGGCCGATCTCATCCAGAATCAGAAGGCTGCTGCCGGTGGCGTTCCTCAGGATATTTGCCACCTCATTCATTTCTACCATGAAGGTACTCTGCCCGGAAGCCAGATCATCAGAAGCTCCGACTCTGGTGAAAATCCGGTCTGTAATTCCGATATCTGCACTCTCCGCAGGAACAAAACTTCCGATCTGGGCCATGAGAACAATCAGGGCATTCTGTCTCATATATGTGGATTTCCCGGCCATATTTGGTCCGGTAATAATTGAAATCCGGTTATTTTTATTATCCAGGTAGGTGTCGTTAGCGATAAACATATCATTGTTCATCATCTTTTCTACTACGGGATGACGGCCATTCCTGATTTTCAGTACACCCTTTTCATTCATTTTCGGGCGGACATAACCGTTGTGTTCCGCTACCACCGCAAGGGAGGCAAATACATCGATATTGGCTACCGCCTTTGCGGTCTTCTGGATACGCTCCACCTGGGAGGCGATCTGGTTTCTCACCTGGCAGAACAGATCGTACTCCAGAGCCACCAGTTTATCTTCCGCACCCAGAATCGTCTCTTCCAGTTCTTTTAATTCGGGCGTAATATACCGTTCCGCATTGGTCAGTGTCTGTTTCCGGGTGTAATAATCCGGAACCAGATCTTTATAAGAATTCGTTACTTCCAGATAATATCCGAATACTTTATTGAATTTGATCCGGAGATTTTTAATTCCGGTTTTTTCCCTTTCTTCTTCCTCTATTTTAGCCAGCCAGCTTTTCCCTTCGGTTCTGGCGCTTCGCAGATGATCTACATTCTCATCAAATCCGGTTTTTATGATTCCGCCTTCCCGGACAGAAACAGGGGGATCTTCTTCAATGGAATCCTCCACAAGCCGGCAGATATCCTCCAGGGTATCCAGATCATCCCTCATACGGATCAGAAGTTCACTGGAAAAATCATCCATCAGCGTCCGGATGGGAGGAAGCATCTTTAAGGAGTTTTTAAAGGCAATCAGATCCCTGGGGTTGGCGGTCTGGTAAACAACCCGGCTGATCAGACGCTCCAGATCATAAACCGGATTCAGATATTCCCGCAGCTCTTCTCTGTTAATCATATTTTTTTTCAGTTCTGAGACAGCATCCAGCCGCAGTTCAATTTCAGACTTGTCAATCAGCGGCTGCTCAATATAGCTGCGAAGAGTCCTGGCTCCCATTGCCGTCTTCGTTTTATCCAGTACCCACAGAAGGGAACCGCGTTTCTGTTTTTCCCGCAGCGTTTCCACCAGTTCGAGATTCCGTCTGGTGGAGCTGTCAATAATCATATAGCGGCTGGTGGAATAAGGTTCCAGCTTCGTCATATGCTCCAGGGAAGTTTTCTGGAGCTCCTGGAGATACTTCAGCAGGGAGCCGGCCGCTATGACGCCGCAGTCATAATCCGCCATTCCCAGCGCGGCAGCATTAGCCACATGAAAATGATCCAGAAGAGTCTGTTCTGCCATCCGTTCATCGAAATACCATGCATCCAGGGAATAAACAGCAATTCCCAGGCGGTGTTTCAGATCTTCAAGATCCAGTCCGCTGACCAGGAAAGCATCGTTGCAGATAATTTCCGACGGCATATATTTGCTGATTTCATCCAGAAGCTTCCTCTCCGAATCAATTTCTGTTACAAAATAATCTCCTGTTGTCACATCTGCCGCGGATACGCCATATCTGGAATCCACGTATACAATACTCATGATGTAATTATTTTTACTCTCATCCAGGGCACCTGTATCCAGATTTGTTCCCGGAGTAACGATACGGACAACCTCCCGCCTGACAAGGCCCTTTGCCTGTTTCGGATCTTCTACCTGTTCGCAGATTGCCACCTTATACCCTTTTGATACAAGACGTGTCAGATAACTTTCCACTGCATGAAAGGGAACTCCGCACATGGGCGCCCTTTCTTCCAGCCCGCAGCTCTTCCCGGTCAGCGTCAGTTCCAGTTCCCTGGATACGATCTCCGCATCCTTAAAAAACATTTCGTAAAAATCACCCAGACGGTAAAACAGAATGCAATCTTTGTATTCCTTTTTTGTCTCCAGATACTGCCGCATCATGGGTGTCACCTGTTCCATATCTATCGTCATCAGTTTATTCCCTCGTCTTTACTGTTCTCCTCATTTACAAGACAGTCTGCTCTTTTCTTCTGACAGGCTGATAACGCTTCATCAGCGCCTCTGCAACCTTCAGTCCGTCCATGGCTGCAGAGGTGATTCCACCTGCATATCCGGCGCCCTCCCCGCATGGGTACAGCCCCGGAATCCGGCTTTCAAAGGAATCCTCCCTTAAAATACGGACCGGAGAAGACGTCCGGCTCTCTATGCCGGAAAGAATAGTATCACCCCGGTCAAAATGATCTATTTTTCTTCCAAAAATATGCATTCCCTCAAGAAAAGCATCATTGATTTCCTTTGGAAAAATACTGCTGAGATCAGCGCTGACAGCGCCCCCTCTGACACAGCTCCCAAATGCCGTCTCACGGGAATAACCACTGCCGTTGCCAGCGCTGATCTCGAAATCCCCCAGTCTCTGCTGGGGAATTCTTCCATTACCTGCTTTCCAGGCCCGCTGCTCCAGACTTCTCTGGAATTCCATGCCGGATAAAGGGTCTGACGGATCAGCAAAATCCTCCGGGGTTACAGAGACAATGATGGCGCTGTTGGCGTTTCTGCTGTCCCGGGCGCGGTAACTCATGCCATTGACAGCCAGACGGCCTTCTTCTGAGGAAGCATTTACCACATACCCTCCGGGACACATACAGAAAGAGTATACTTTTCTTCCATTTGATGTCTGGCAGGCCAGTTTATAAAAAGCAGCCGGGAGAAGTGCATGATCCACATCTTTCCCATACTGGTTTTCGTTGATCATCTGCTGCGGATGCTCTACCCGGAAACCTGCCGCAAAGGATTTGGCAGTCATGGGAACCTTGCGTTCTTTTAAAACGGCAAAAGTATCCCTGGCGCTATGTCCGATTGCCAGCACGGCCGCCGACACAGCTGTCCAGGTTTCCCGGTTGACCTCCAGGGCGGTCAGCCGCCCGTTTTCTATTCTGAAATCTGTAATTTTAGCGGAAAAGAAAAAGGTTCCGCCCATGCGGATGATTTCCTTTCTCATGCAGACGATTACTTTACGCAGCACATCCGTTCCGATATGTGGTCTGCTGACATACAGAATATCCTCCGGGGCTCCACAGCCAACGAAAGTCTCCAGGACAAATCTGTTTCTTCCTGTCCGGTCTTTCACCTGGGTGTTCAGCTTCCCATCGGAAAAAGTTCCTGCGCCGCCCTCGCCGAACTGTACATTCGACTCGGGATCCAGCGGTCCGCCATTCCAGAAGTCTTCCACATCAGCCTGGCGTTCTTCCACACGCTTTCCACGCTCAAAAATAACCGGTTCATACCCATTTTTTGCCAGCAGCCAGGCACAGAACAATCCTGCGGGGCCTGCGCCGATCACCGCCACAGGCGCTGTCAGACGCTCTGTTCCAGAGACTTCCGGACAATATGTAACAGGAATATGCTCCTGTACCTGTGGATTCTTTCTGAACTTCAGCCTTTTCTCTACTTCCAGGTCAACTGTATAGCTGTACTTCGGGTCATTTTTATGACGCGCGTCTACTGACTTCCTTACAATAGAGGAACCGGCAAGATCCTGCGGCCTGATTCCCGCCCGGCGGCATGCCTTTTTTAAAACCTGATCCCGGGTATGACGCAGCGGAACTGTAATTTGTGAAACACGTATTATTTTATTCATCATTTCTGTACTTTTATTTTCTCTCCTGCATGAATTCCTGCCAGATAACCGCTGGTCCAGGCCCATTGCAAATTATAACCGCCGCAGATTCCGTCCACATTCAGAATCTCTCCGGCAAAATAGAGACCGGGAACTTTTTTTGACTGCATATCCGGACCGATCTCCGCCAGCGGCACACCTCCGCAGGTAACCTGCGCCTGCTCCATACGCCGTGTCCCTGTGATCGTCAGCCTCGTCTGTTTCAACTGGGAAGTAACAGCATCCAGCTGTCTGTGGAATGTCTGATCGGATAATCTGAGTACCGGCTGCTCTGAAAGAACCAGTTTTTTGCAGATCATGGCTGCAATTTTACTGTTGCAGATTCCCGCCAGAATATGATACCAGTTTTTCTGTGTACCGAGATGATCTGCCAGATGAGCCAGCCCCGCCCGCAGTTCTTCCGGGGAAACCCCGGGAAGAAAGTCGATCAGAGCCTCCGGTTTCTTTTTTTCAGCCAGCGCTATGGAAGCATATCTGCTGACCTGAAACACCGGTATCCCGGATATCCCATACTCTGTCATCTGAATTTCGCCAGTATCCGAAGCAACAGGCTTATGATCAATCAGCAGAGATACTGTACCGTCACACCGGACACCGGCAGTGCTTTTCAGCCAGCGCTCTCCGGAGATAAGCGGCACAAGAGCCGGAAGAGGATCCTGTACCGTATGTCCCAGCTGGACAGCATACAGATATCCGCTCCCATCACTTCCTGTTTTCGGGGCAGCATTACCCCCTGTGGCCAGAATGCATTTCTCTGCCGTATATTTCCCGCCTCTTGCCTGTACCACAAAGAATGTATTATTTTTTCTGATTTTCTGTATATCAGTCTCGCTTACAATACGGACATGCAGCCGTTCCGCTTCCATCAGGAGGGCATTCCGTATGGTAGAAGCCTGCCCGCTTCTCGGATAATAATATCCATTACGCGACCTGGAAAATACGCCCAGATCCCGGAAAAAGGCAATGGAAGACTCATATCCGAACTGTTCCAGCGCATGCATTACAAATGCAGGGTCATCGCTCCTGTAACATTCGATCCCCTGCTTCTGGTTTGTAAAATTACATTTTCCGTTACCGGTAGATAGAAGCTTCTTCCCCGGAACCGGATGATGATCCAGAATAGTTACTGAAGCTCCTCTCCCGGCTGCTGAAATAGCTGCCATCAGTCCGGAAGCGCCTGCTCCGATTACAATTATATCCTGTTTCTGTACATCCGTTCTTTTTCCCAAATAAAACACCTCGCTAAGTGCTCCTATTATGCACAGCATGACTCGCACTAAGCTCGAAAATACCTCGCTAAGTGCTCCTATTATGCGCAGCATGACTCGCACTAAGCTCGAAAATACCTCGCTAAGTGCTCCTATTATAACA
>CAYLWI010000055.1:8011-14562 GCA_964387345.1 uncultured Eubacterium sp.
CAGCATGACTCGCACTAAGCTCGAAAATACCTCGCTAAGTGCTCCTATTATAACACAGGGATATTTGTTTTTAAAGCGTCAACTGGAATAGTTTTCAAGAAAACCGTACACTTCCTCCAGACTGTCAAATTCAATCCCCGTTTCAGCCTGACTCTGAAGATCTGCAGGCAGATCCGTCGTTTTCAGATCAGTATCAAAATATACTGTATCCTCTGTTCCCTTATAAACCGCAAGATAAGTACCGTTTTCTTTCAGATAATACTTGTCCGGCGAAAGATTATTCATGCTTTCCACTGTGTCATCTGTGATTTCTTCCCCGGTGTCCGGATCAGAAATCTCTGCATCTGCCGTATAACTGCCTGTTGTACCTTCTGTAATAAGACTCTCGGGTCCGGCCTGGGTATTCCCAAAATAAAATCCTGCCCAGAATGCAGCGAGCACAAGCGCCGCGCAAATGAAAAAGGAAATGCGAATCAAACGAAGCTGTTGTTTCATACTGAAAACTCCTTTTTCCTGTATTATTCACATTTCCTCCCCAAAATATTCCCATTTGTTTTAAAGCAGATGAAATTTTTTGGCAATTTTAATTATAAACGTACCTTTAGGGAAACTCTTTAACTCCTGTTCTGTCAGGCCCCTGATCAGAAGGAGGACAACCGCATATGCAATAATTCCCGCAAGAATAGAAATCACGGTACAGATGGAATTCATACTGGTAACTTTATATGTAATAAAGTATATCCCATATACAGCCAGTCCCATAATAACTGAAGCAATCGCCGGTTTCACAAAGGTCTTTACTATGTCCGGCCGGAATCCGGAATGTTTTTGTACGGAAAGTCCGTTTAAAATACACATTACAAGAGAAAAAACAATATTTCCCACGATCATGGTATATATGTTCAGATCAAAAACATACAATGAAACAGGCACTGCGGCCACATTGGCGGCCAGGGCGATAATCGCGTTCCGGATCGGAATTTTCATCTGGTCGATTCCCTGAAGCACAGCATTGGAAAGGGTCGAAATCGAATAAAATATAATACTGATACCTCCTGCCTGGATCAGCTTTCCGGCAAGATCTGACGCTCCGGGAAACAATAAATGGATAATCGGCTGGGCAAGCACGATCATTCCTACTGTACATGGCATGGCAATTACCATAATAAACCGCATGGACAGGCTGATTTTATGCCGTACCTGGTTTCGGTCCCGTTTTGCGAAAGCTGCCGCCAGCGCAGGTACGCTGCTGGTCGCCAGGGCTGTGGATATAGAAATCGGCACATTAATCAGAACTCTGTAATATCCCGAATAAACTCCCCACCACAGCGAAACCTGATCATTGCTGTTTCCCTGGGCAATGGCAAGATTTTTGAAAAGCCCCTGATCGACAATAGAAACCAGATTATATAAAGTAGTGCTCAGAAGAATCGGAATAATTGTCATAATAAGGATCTTCATTACAGATCCATAAGCCTCCGGCTGCTCCTGTTTCAGCCTGCGTTCCCGGGCAATGCCCTTTTTCAGATTCTTGCGGTAAACAAGAAAAACAAAAACACAGAATATCAGGGCAATCATTGCCCCGGTGCTGGTTCCAAGGGTGCCTCCGGCAGCGCCGTATGCCTCGGCAAAATGCTGCTCTCCGCCAAGAACTGCCGCAATCCTTGCGCCATATCCGAACAGAATATAGGCTGCCGCCACGCTGACAATGGCGTTTACAATCTGCTCCAGAATCTGGGATACCGCGCTGGGAACCATGGTCCCCAGTCCCTGGAAAAATCCGCGTATCACGCCCAGAATAGCAACAATAAAAATTGTCGGCGCCAGGACACGCAGGGCATAGAAACTCAGGGGAGTCTGGAAAAGCTCTGTCAGAAATCCGGCTCCAAAGAATACAAACAGGCATCCGGCCATTCCGGTCACAACCGCAATCAGCAGCGCCCCCCGGAATACCCGGTATGCATTCTCTTTTTTTCCATTTGCCATCCGGGCGGATACCATTTTCGATACAGCCATGGGAAGGCTGTAGGAAGAGATCAGAAGCATCATGCTGTAAATCTCATATGCGCAGCTGTAATAGTCGTTTCCGTATTCCCCGATAATATTCGTCATAGGGATACGGTACAGCAGACCGATCACCCGGCTGATAATAGACGCAATTGCAAGTACAGAACCCTGTACCAGAAAAGAAGTATCATTTCTCTTGTCACCCATAAAAAAACCTCTGACTTGTTACAGGCTCATTCATGCTGAACAAAAACGGAACCCATAACCGTAATCTTATTGTGCAGCGTTAAATTCATCTTCGCTGGCATAAAATGCTATATTATCCTCATAGGTATCCTGGATAATGCAGACCCAGGTTTTCCCCTGATTCATGACAATCTGATTGCCGTCGGAATCAAAATATTTTGTAGGGGATGTCTGGGAATCCTTTGTCCATGTGACAGGGACCGCCCTCCCGTTGGTAATATAATATCCAGAACCTCCGCCGGTCGTATCCACAGATAAATAGCCGGAATTCGAATCAGCCACCGCCCAGTCACATACCTGTATAAGAATATTCTTCACAGCAACCTGGGATCCGTCATTGGCGTCTGTCTGCTCAGCGCCGTTCTGAAATCTGTCATACAGTCCTGTTTCGGTATTATACACGAACCAGGGCTTATTGACAAGATATCCCGGCCGGACAACGACAGCAATTTCACCATCTGTAAGCTGGATCTCGTTTTCATCGTCCTCATTAAACTTATAGTGGGACTCATAATCGTCCGAATGCTGCGTGTCATACTCCATGATATGGATTCCTTCCAGAATGCCCTCCCCGGTCGTGTAAGCATTGTGCGGCGCTTTTCTGCTGGAATCCCTGAAGTACATGGTGTTTGCCAGAGCCCCGGATAATCCGCTGAGATTATCCACTGAATCATCAGAAAGCATATCTTCTGCCAGATACGCCTGTCCGTAATGTCCGTAAATCGCGTCAAATTCCAGCGCCCAGTCAATGTAATAAAGACGGCAGCTGCGGACAGAACCGATTTTTTCAACGTTCTGATAGTCCTGGAAAATCGCCATCAGACGGGTCTCCGAACCTTCTACCGGGGACTCGTAAATCACATCAGCCGACGAAATCCCCCACTGGGGAGTTGCGATTTTTGTATTCCCTATCATGACTGCAAACGGCCTCTGTCCGGCAAGATCTTCATCTATCCATTCCCCTGTCAGATCACTTCTGGCTTCTCCCTCATGAGAAGGCGCGGGATCTTCTTCCGCAAGATTTTCAATTTCTGCCAGACTGATTTCCTCAGCAGCAGTATCTCCGGAAGAATCTGTTTTTTTACCGCATCCGGCAAGTAGTCCGGTCCCCATAATTCCGATCAGAAATAATACGGCTATTTTCTTCATAAAATCAATTTTCTCCTTATCTGTTAATATCTAATGCATGAAGAATGATACGCTGGCGCCCTTCCATAAGGGAAGTCTCTTCTGTTTCCATATGGTCGTATCCCATCAGATGGAGCATACTGTGGGTAATCAGAAAAGCAAATTCCCTTTTTTCACTGTGTCCATAAGCAGCAGCCTGCTCTTTTACCTTCTCCACTGAAATTACGATATCGCCCAGCATCACCTCGCCAGTGTCTGGATTGACGACACCTTCCCACTGCTCCTCTATTCCGTCAAAATCTGCCGGGTAATCGTACTCCAGCATAGGAAAAGACAGAACATCGGTAGGACGGTCAATCTGCCGTGTCCGGAGATTAATTTCATGAATCTGTTCATTGCCGGCCAGTGTCAGGGAAACTTCTGTTTCATAAGGAAATCCCTCGATTTCAAGAGACTTTTCTATGACTTTCCGGGCAAGTTCCCTGTAATGAAATTTAAATTCTGGTTTTACTTCACATATAATATTGAGGGTCATATATTTTATCTTTCTTTCATGTATGAATTTAGCGCAAATGTCATAATTATTTTCCCGGATCAGGAACTGTACTTCCAGTTTTTTCCTGCTTCTGATTTTTTATGGGAGGCAAGACGGTTTTCATATTCCTCATAAGCCTTTACAATCTTCTGTACCAGCGGATGTCTGACTACATCCTGGCTGGTCAGATGACAAAACGCAATATCATCTACTCTTTTCAATACCCGCATTGCCACATCCAGACCGGACTTTGTTCCCGGAGCCAGGTCCTTCTGGGAAGCATCTCCTGTAATTACAACCTTTGACCCGAAGCCTATACGGGTCAGAAACATCTTCATCTGGGCAGGCGTTGTGTTCTGTGCCTCATCCAGAATGATAAAGGCATTGTCCAGAGTACGTCCCCGCATATAAGCCAGCGGGGCCACTTCAATCAGCCCCTTTTCCTGGTTTTTAATAAAACTTTCCGCGCCCATGATCTGGTACAGTGCGTCATAGAGCGGTCTCAGATAGGGATCAATCTTACTCTGGAGATCTCCGGGCAGGAATCCCAGCTTCTCCCCTGCTTCTATGGCAGGCCGGGTAAGAATAATCCGTCCCACTTCTTCCCTTTTAAAAGCAGTGATCGCCATTGCCATTGCAAGATAGGTCTTCCCGGTTCCGGCGGGACCGATTCCGAAAACAATCATTTTATCCCGGATCTGGTCCACATAATTCTTCTGTCCCAGAGTTTTGGGCTTTACTGCCTTGCCGTCCATGGTGTGGCAGATAATCTCACTGTCCGCCTCCAGAAGTGCCCGACGGCTGATTTTACAGGTATCCAACGCATAAATAACTGCCTGTTCCGTAATCTCATTGCCGCGGAGCGAAAGCTCTGTCAGCTGCCTGATGACAGCGCAGGCGCTGTTCACGGCCTGTTCATCTCCCATAATCTTCAGGCCGCCGTCACGTACCACCACGGTCACCCTCAGATTCTTTTCGATCAGCTTCAGCCAGGCGTCAAACTTCCCGAAAACATTTGCCATATGTTCAGCGGGAATCTCCATCATCTGTTGTATCAGTTCCATTTATCAGTATTCCTTCCTGCATCTCTTCCTGCGGAATCTCCCGGTATTCCTGCTGGCTGACGTCAGCCTCCAGGGTCCCGCTTGTGAGTACATTGTCCCCACTTTCTTCTATGATAACACGATTCTCAGAAATAGAAACCCCATTTTCTCTTAATTTTTCACAATACAGCGTCAGTCTTTCCTCCGACAGAGTCTGAATCTCTTCTTCAGAATATTCCTCTGTGCTCTGTTCATATTCCAGATATTCCTTCTTCACAATCTGAAAGGGAAGATAAAAGTCAGATCCGATCACAACAGGAATGACTGTCCGTATCTGAAGATAATTTTCCGTATTTTTCCGGGGAAAAAGATCCAGGAACCAGGTATGAAACTCCAGGATCCAGTCATATTTTTTCTTCCCGGTCAGGGTCTTTTTTTCATAAGTACGCGAAAAGGAGTCCGAGTAGGAAAGAGTTGTATGAATCACCACATCCGCATCACTGGCAACATATTTTCTTGATGTCACTTCGCCTTCATCATTCTGAATTTCAACGGTACCGCTGACAAGAAGATCCCCCGCTTCGACAGAATCTCCTGCAGTTACCAACGGAGTCCCCTGACGGGTAGTAATTGATACGATTACTCCGTCATGGGAAGCAACCAGATCGGAAGCAGTATCCTCATCCGACAGAGAAGCTTCCTCGTCTTCAGTACCCTTCAGACGTTCCTGGATCTCCAGATACAGTCGTGTTCCTTCAATTTTTGCGGAAACCCAGGTGATATCCTCATACTTTTTCCGGATCAGGGTCTGAAGTTCTTTACAGTTAATGCTGTTTTTCCAGGAGCCATAACTAATCCCTTCCTCCCGGAGTCCTTTCAGAAGCACCTGGGATGAATAATACGAATTCCCCTGAATGTCTATCTTCCAGATGAACTGGGACATGAAAATAAGAAGGAACAGAGCGAAGCCGATACCTGCCAGAAAACAGAAATGCTTTCTGTATTTCTGTATGAGAAAAGGAATCCCGAATTTGTGAATAACGCGGACTTCCGTTCCCGTTTTTTCCAGCGCGCCTTCAATCATACCGAAGGCTTTTTTGCTGATATAAAACTGAAATCCGTCCTCAATAGGCTTCAGATCCCAGAGAACCATATTCATCCTGCTGCACAGATTCAGAAATCTTTCCGGAGAATAGCCTGTCACTGTTACCAGGAGATATCCCTGAAAAAATTTAATAAAATTCAGCATGGAGCCTCCCTATAAACTATATTCAATCCTGTCTATTCTGCCGGATATTTTCATATCCTCGCTGGTGTAATAATCTATCTTCAGTTCCTTTCCATAAATCTGTATCTGGCCGTGCTTTAAAGACAGCCGGATCTGACTGGTCTCATATTCCAGAATGCCTCTGTAATTTTCAACTGTCAGATCGCTCCGGCCGGTGATTGTCACAATCGGCTCTCCGAGCATCAGGTCTTTCGGAAGCTTGAAATGATCTGTAACACTGCTGGTAATTTTTCGCTGCTCTGGTTTTTTCATATAAAAAATATATGAAGAAACAGCCGTTTACAGAACTGGCGGACCGGATCAG
>CAYLWI010000056.1:0-14360 GCA_964387345.1 uncultured Eubacterium sp.
GGATAAATCCCACAAGGTTGTAGGAGATGCGGATGAACAGCCGGTCAAGCTCGCCCATGCGCCGCTGCGCCTGTTCCAGACGCTTGATGCTGGCGCAGATTTTTTCCTCGCTGGACAGCCGGAGCCGGTGTTCCATCGCGGCCCGGAAATGCTTCTCATACCGGGTCACATAGGAGATGACCGCTTTCATGTGCATCCAGACCAAATCTTCCAGCACAACCGCCCGGATGAAGTGCGCCGAGCAGCTTCCCGTATTGCTGCGGTAGTTGGCGCAGACAAAGTGATCCTGCCGGTTTTTGTCCTGCGGTGTCGCTGCCGGCGAATCTCCTGCACCCTGTCAAAGACTTCCTGCTCGATGATCGCCGGGTGGGTATTATAGAACACCGCCTGTTTTTCAAGGGGCGTGTCCCGCTGCTTCTTGTCCCGGATGGAGTTGGTGTGCTGCTTTGGCTTGATCTCGTGTAGACGCTATCTGCGGTCCGATCTGAATGGAGGAACGAAAATTTTTCGGGGAAGCGCCCATCCGGCGGTGAAAGACCTCCACATAATAGCTGGGGCTGCTGAAACCGCAGAGACTGGCAATTTCCGTGATAGTAAGATCGGTGCTGAGAAGCAAGGTCAGGCTTTTCTGAATCCGAAAAGCCTGGGTGAAGTTCATGGGACTTTGCTGGAGCACCTGTTTAAAAAGCGCGCAGCACTTACTTCGGCACATAGCGCCTGCTGTGGCGATGTCATCCAGACTGATGTGTTCAGCATAGTGATCCTGAATGAAGGTCAGCATGTCCTGAAGGGCTAGAATATGCGTGGCAGCCTCGTTGCTGATCTGTGTGCGGATTACATTGCGCTCGCTCATAATGTGTAAGATGGAGTAGAGCAGAGCATGGGTCTGAAGCTCAAAATTCACGGTTTGGCGGAGATTCATGTCGATCAGGGCATCCAGCTTATCCAGCAACTCCGCCTGCCAAGGGATAGACGGGCCAAAGAAATAGGAGTCCCGCCCCGCGTCAGATATCAAGGGATTCAAATATTTTTGGCGGATTGTTGAATTTTGAATAAAATTCGGATGAAATTGCAGGACGGCGTAAATAAAGTCGCTGCCCTCTGGAGAATAGCCGTAATGCAGGCGGTTGGAGTTGACAAAAAGGCCGTCTCCGGCTTTCATGGGGATTTTTTGCTCATTGACGTGGTAGACAGCTTGTCCTTTTTTTATATAAATGAACTCAATTTCACTATGCCAGTGGGTGGGAACGGCGTGATTCAGATATTCATACAGATTCCCCTCGTATGCACGGACTGTGAAGAAGGGATTTTGATAGGAAATACATTCCAGCAGGTTTTCCTGAAGCATCAATTGATACAAGAAGATCCCTCCGATCTTGCAAAAATGGAAGATTGTTATATTATTGTAGCATATTTTGATAGAAGTTTGAATAAGGAAACGATATAATATTTACATAGCAGCCGATTGGAAATACGGAAGACTTACATGAAGCCAGGGGTGGTCAGGATGAAGCCGATATGCTTTGAGGCGTGCTGCGGTTCTGCCGCAGACGCCATTGCGGCCTGGAAAGGAGGGGCGCAGCGGGTGGAGTTGAACTCCGACCTGTTCCATGGCGGGCTGACGCCCTCGGTCGGTGAACTGCGCACCGTCAAGCGCCATGCGCCGGAGCTCAAGGTCATGTGCATGGTTCGCCCGCGCGAAGGTGGATTCTGTTATACGCCCGTGGAGTTTGAGACGATGCTGGAAGACGCCCGCGTTCTGCTGGATAATGGTGCGGACGGCATTGTGTTTGGCATTCTCCATGAGGATGCCACTGTGGATGTGGAGCGTTGCAAAAAGATGCTGGAAGTAATCGGATCTCGGGAATCCGTTTTCCACCGCGCCATTGACGTGGTACCTGATGTGATGGAAGCACTGGAGCAGCTAATTGCGTTAGGGTTTACCCGGGTGCTGACAAGCGGACAGAAGCCTACCGTCCCTGAGGGGATTATGACCATCAAGGCCATGATCCAGCGGGCGGCCGGCCGGATTCAGATATTGCCTGGCGCCGGCATCACGCCGGAGAATGCTGCCTGGGTTCGGGAGATTACCGGTACAAACACCATGCATGCGGCGATACATCGCATCGCATACGACCATAGCACCGCTGGCAACCCCGCTATTTATTATGGCGGCGCGGTATATCCGCCGGAGGATCGTTATTCTCTCATCTGTGCTGAGGATATCGCGGGCTTTATCCGGCAAGCGAACAGCTGAAAGCGGGCCGGTGGCGGGCGCAGGCTTGCTCCGGATGCCGCAGGAGCGTTTTATGTACGTTGATATTTTAACTATACGATGAGGACAATGAGGTCCGTCCCCCTTTGTCGCACAAGGGATGAACTGAATATATTTGTGGCAACAAGAGGGTTGATATTCATCATCCTCTTTTTTGCTTTTCCCGGCTCAAAACTAGAACTGAGAAGAAAGGTAGGAACAAAAAATGAAAAAGCTTCCCAGAATGCTGGCTATGCTGCTGTCTTTAGCTCTGGTTTTCTCATTGGCAGCCTGCGGCAGCGGCAATTCCAGCGATGAACTATCCGGCGAATCGTCGTCCAGTGAAACCTCCAGCGGCAACATCCAGGACGCAACTGAGGTTTCCGCTGCGACGGACAATGACCTTGTCATCGCGATCGAGGGCTCGGTCAGCTCCCTGGATCCTCACAACATCAGTGACACCAATGCCATCTCCGCTACCCGCGGTATGTATGAGACCCTGGTTACCTTCAACGATGATATGGAGTTTATCAGCCTTCTGGCCACCGATTGGACCATTTCTGACGACGGCCTGGTCTACACCTTCACCTTACAGGAAGGCGTGACGTTCCATGATGGCACCGCTTTTAACGCGGATGCGGTTGTCGCCAACTTCGACCGCATCTACAATGCGGATAATGGCCTGACGGCGTACAACACATGGACCAAGGCACTGGATGACGGCTCCCGCATGAACCGTCTGGCTTCCTACACTGCGCTGGATGAGTACACCGTTGAGTTCGTCCTGGCAGAGGGTTGGTCTTCCTTCCTGAACAGACTGGCTATGGTTCAGATTATCTGCCCTAATTGCATTGATGAGTACGGCAACGATATTATGTATCACCCCTGCGGCACCGGCCCCTACGTCTATTCCGAATGGGTGGAGGGAGACCACACCACCATGCTCCGCAACGATGATTACTGGGGTGAGCTGCCGGGTGTTGACTCCGTGACCATCCAGGAGGTTCCTGAGGCGGGTACCCGCACTGCTATGCTGCAGACGGGCGAGGCTGATTTCGTATATCCCATGACCTCTGACCAGATTGCGGCTGTCTCCGGCGATTCCACCATCACCATTGCGGCGTCCCAGTCCAACATTATGCGTTATGTAACGCTGAATTGCAATTTGGACGTCCTGTCCGATGTCCGTGTCCGCCAGGCCATTAACTACGCGGTCGATAAGGATGCATACATCGAGGTCATGTACTCCGGCTATGCGACTGAGGCCACCTCGGTATTCCCTGAAATCATTTCCTATTACGCTGAGCAGACCCCCTATGATTATGACCTGGAGAAGGCTCAGGCCCTGATGGAGGAGGCCGGCTATGCGGATGGCTTTGACCTGACGATTTGGTGTGATAACACCACGCAGGAGATCAAGGGCGCAACCTTTATCCAGCAGCAGCTGTCCCAGATCAACATCAACGTGACCGTCGTTCCCTATGATGCGGGCACTATGGATGCCGATATCTATGTTGAGGAAGAGGAGGCCACCATCCAGATGTGGTACGTCAACTGGTCCGCCTCCGCGTTTGATGCGGACTCCTCTGTCCGTGCCCTGCTGTACAGTGGGTCCATTCCGCCCACCAGCGCCAACACCGCTTACTTCAGGAACAGCGAGTTCGACACTCTGCTGGACGAGGCCCTGGCTATTGCGGATCCTGATACGCTGACTGACCTGTATGCACAGGCTCAGGCAATTGCCTGGGAGGAGTGCCCCTGGATTTTCCTGGCAGTGGATCAGATTCTCACCGGTTATCAGTCCTATGTCTCCGGCGTTAGCGTGGCTCCTGATGGACGCATCATTTACAACACCGCTTCCATCTATCAATAAGATTCTTTTCGGACATTCACCAAAAGATCTGATATGAAACAACTGCCATTCTGTGCCAGCGGGAGCAGAATGGCAGTTGCATATCAAAATAGAGAGAGGAGCCTGGACTATGGGCAGATATGCCGTCAAACGAATATTAAGTGCAATTCCACTGCTTTTAGCGATTTCATTTCTGGTGTTCATGTTCATTCACCTGATTCCCGGCGATGCGGCCCGGCTGGCGGCCGGCAAGGAGGCGACCAGTGCGGAGGTAGAGCTTGTGAGGGTACAGCTGGGCCTGGACAAGCCCCTTCCTCAGCAGTATCTGCTTTATATGAAAGGGCTCTTGACGGGGGATCTGGGCAATTCCATTTACAATGGGGCGACCGTTTGGAATACGCTGGCGATCCGTTTTCCTGCCACCATTAAGCTGACCATCTGCGCCATGATTTGGTCTACCATTATCGGTGTGTCCATCGGCATTATATCCGCCGTGAACCGCGGGAAGATTCTGGACTATGTGGGCATGATTGTCGCCATTTCGGGCATTTCGGTGCCGCAGTTCTGGCTGGGACTGATGCTCATTCAGCTTTTTTCCGTCAAGCTGGGGTGGTTGCCCGTCAGCGGCCTGAGTACTCCGGCCGGATACATCCTGCCGTCGTTTACCATGGGGTGTGGAATCATGGCGATTCTGGCGCGATTTACCCGCTCTTCCATGCTGGAAACCCTAAAGGAGGACTATGTCCGTACAGCCCGGGCGAAGGGACTGGGCGAGTTCTTTGTCATGCTTCGCCATGCTTTTAAAAATTCCCTGATTCAGGTTGTTACCGTCGCGGGACTGCAGATTGGCGGTCTGCTCACCGGTTCCGTTATGGTGGAAACCATCTTCTCCATAAACGGCCTGGGACGTCTGTTGGTGACATCCATTGGCAATCGGGATTATAAGGTTGTGCAGGCGCTGCTGATGTTTTTTTCTATTGAATATATTGTGGTCAACCTAATTGTGGACCTGCTTTATGGCGTACTGAACCCAAAGGTACGCTACGATTAAGGGGGGGGAGAGTATGGTTGAAGAGACTGGTAAAATCATAAACGGGAGCAATGAAAACGAGGAATTCACTTCTGAGGAAGTGTTGCCGAAGGCACAATCCCGCATGAAGGGATATGTTAAGAAATTCCTAAAGCGCAAGACCGCCGTTGCATCCCTGGTATTTATCCTGCTGCTGATTATCGTGGCGATTATCGCCCCCTGGATCGCTCCCTATGATCCTGCTGAGCCGGATTATTATGCTTTGCTTACCGGCCCATCCTCCGCCCATTTGTTCGGTACGGACGAGTTCGGGCGCGACGTACTCAGCCGGCTCCTGGTCGGCACCCGGTTGTCCCTGGCCTGCGCCCTGTCCGCTGTCGTCATCGGTACGGCGTTGGGTACCATACTGGGCCTTTGGGCAGGCTATTATGGCGGCTGGGTAGAGACGCTGGTCATGCGTGGAAGTGATATGCTGTTCGCCTTTCCTGACATTCTGCTGGCCATTGCAATCGTGGCAATTCTTGGCTCCGGTACCGCAAACGTCATCATTGCCGTGGCCGTTTTCACAATCCCCTCCTTTGCCCGGATTATGCGAAGCGCCACTCTCTCGGTGAAGAACATGCTGTATGTGGAGGTGGCCAGATCCCTGGGCTGTGATGACCGCCGTATCCTCTGGGTGCACATTTTTCCCGGAACCATTCAGTCCATGATCGTCAACTTCACCATGCGAATCGGCACTGCGATTCTGGCAGCGGCCTCCCTGAGTTTCTTGGGCTTTGGCGCGGACGTGACCGTCCCGGAATGGGGTGCCATGCTGTCTACGGCCCGCAATTACATCACCACCGCACCGCATCTGGTGTTTTTCCCCGGTATTATGATATTCCTGACGGTTCTGGCGTTCAATCTGCTGGGCGACGGCCTGCGGGATACGCTGGATCCGAAGCTGAAATGAGGGGGGGGGAACATTGTGGAAGAAAAGATTTTAGAGATTAAAGGGCTTTGTACGGAGTTTAAGACCGGAAAGACGACTGCGGTCACTGCGGTAAACAATGTCTCTTTCTTCATTGATAAGGGCGAGATTTTGGGGCTTGTAGGGGAGTCCGGCTGCGGCAAGTCGGTGACATCCCTTTCCATTATGGGCCTGTTCATTGATACGCCGGGGCGCATTGCGGCGGGTCAGGTGCTCTTTGACAATAAGGATTTGGTACAGTGCTCCGAGCGGGAGCTGCGGGCCATTCGCGGCAAGCGCATTGCTATGATTTTTCAAAATCCCATGAGTTCCTTGAATCCCTGTATGCGCGTGGATAAACAGCTGATGGAGGCGATTTTGCTCCACAATAAGCTCAGCAAGACTGAGGCAAGAAAAGTGGCCTTTAATGTGCTCCAGTCTGTGGGGATTCCAGACCCGGAAAACACTCTGCGCAGCTTTCCGCATCAGCTCTCCGGCGGCATGAGCCAGAGGGTTATGATCGCGATGGCCCTGTCCTGCGAACCGGAACTGATGATTGCCGATGAGCCAACCACCGCTCTGGACGTGACAATCCAGGCCCAGATCTTGGAGCTGATGCGGGAGATCCAGCAGAAAAAGAATACCAGCATTCTGCTGATTACCCATGATTTGGGTGTTGTGGCGGAGATGTGCTCCCGGGTGATCGTTATGTACGCCGGCCGTATTGTGGAAGAAGCGCCGGTGAAGGATCTGTTTGCGTCGCCCATTCATCCCTACACCAAGGGTCTGATCGCCTCTGTGCCTAAGATTGGCAGCAATGTGACCAGGCTGCCGTCCATTCCCGGCAATGTGCCAGATCTGGCTGTTATGCCAGAGGGCTGTAAGTTTGCGCCCCGCTGCAGGTATGCACAGGATATTTGCAGAAGCAAAGAGCCTGAGCTGGAGCCGGTTCCCGGCTGCCAGGGCAGAAAGTGTCGCTGCCATCTATTTAAGACGCTCGAAAAGGAGGGCGATGGAACATGAGCGAACCTTTGGTTTCGGTTAAACATGCCGTGAAAACCTTCCAGGCAAGCAAGGGTCTGGGCGGTAAGAAGAAGGTTATCCACGCCGTCAACGATGTCTCTTTTGACATCTATCCCGGTGAGACCTTCTCTCTTGTGGGAGAGTCCGGGTGCGGCAAGTCCACCACCGGACGTCTGGTCAACCGCCTACTGACGCCCGACAGCGGAGAAGTTTGGTTTGACGGCAGGGATATTTCCAAGCTGGAGGAAAAGGAGATGCGCCCGCTCCGGAAGGATGTCCAGATGATTTTCCAGGATCCCTATGGCTCTCTGAATCCCCGGATTAAGATTCAGGATCTGATCGGAGAGCCGCTGCTGATCCACACTAAGCTCAGCGCAGGCGAACGGCTGAAAAAGGTTCAAGAGCTCATGGAGATCGTGGGACTGAATAAGCTTCACGGCGAGCGTTATCCCCATGAGTTTTCCGGTGGCCAGCTGCAGCGCGTGGGGATTGCCCGGGCTTTGACTGTAAATCCCCGTCTGATCATCGCTGACGAGCCGGTTTCTGCGCTGGATGTGTCCATTCAGGCCCAGGTGCTGAATCTGATGCAGCGGCTTCGGGAGGAATTCAATCTGACTTATCTATTCATCTCCCACGACCTGAGTGTTGTGGAGATGATCTCCAACCGCGTCGGCGTTATGTATCTGGGTACAATCGTAGAGATTGCGGACAAGCATGACCTGTATCAAAAGCCGCTGCACCCCTATACGCAGGCCCTGCTTTCTGCGGTCCCCGTTGCTGATCCCATGGTGAAAAAGGAGCGTATTATTCTGAAGGGAGATCTGCCCAGTCCGTCCAATCCGCCCAGCGGTTGCCTGTTCCACACCCGCTGCCCATATTGTACGGAACAGTGCCAAAAAGAGAAGCCGCAGTTTCGGGACTTTGGCAACAAGCATCAGGTGAAGTGTCACCATGCAGAGAACTTCCGGTAGTCGCTCTGCAGCATAATCGAAAGCCGCCATCCGCTATCAAAACGGCAAAGATAGGGTAAGCAAAATCGGCTCTTTTTTCAATATGCGGCGGCATTCGGAAAGGAAAATCCGGACGGGAAATGATGCCCTGTGCGATTCAAAGGGGAGACAGATTATGATAGAATTTGATCATGGGCAGGTCAGTCAGGTTCGGGTCCGCTATGAGTTTGGACGGGAGTATTTGAAAACCTGGCCATATCTGAATGAGGATCAGCCCGGGACTCTGGTGGTGGGCCTTGGGGAGCAGGCAGTCTGGGATCACATCCCCTGTAAGGAGGTCTTTGCCAAAACTGTTCAGGTGCTGATGCAGGCGGATGTTGCCAGCTGCACCTTGGAAGTGGATTTTTTACTGGAAAGCTTGGGCGTCCAGGGCCTGTTTGACCTGGCGGAGGGATGGTATGGCGGAAGCTATGCCTTTTCCAAATATAAGCACTGTGCAGGCAGGCGGATTCCCATGGCGTATCTCCGTGCGGAGAGACGGAGCGCAGAGGTGGATGCGGCATTGGCGCAGGGGAATGTCTTGGCCGGACGGATCCAGTTTGCCCGGGATTTGGTGAATGAACCTGCCAACCGGCTGACTCCGGCCCTGTTTGCAGAGCGCTGGCGGGAGACGGCCCGGGATCTCCCTGTGGAGGTGGAGGTGCTGGAGCCTTCCCGGCTAGCGGATCTGAACATGGCCGCCCTGCTGGCCGTGGGGGAGAGCAGTGCCAACCCCGCCCGTCTCATTGTCCTGCGCTATCGCGGCGCACCGGAGAGTCAGGAAATTTTGGGTTATATTGGTAAGGGCGTGACGGTGGACTCTGGCGGCTACTGCCTAAAACCGGCGAGCGGCATGCGCGGGATCAAGGGGGATATGGCGGGTGCGGCCGCAGCGGGCAGCGCCCTGCTGGCGCTGGCAGAAAATCGGGTCAGGGCCAATGTGACGGTGGTGATCCCTTCCTGTGAGAACCGCATTTCCAATGGAAGCTTGCTGCCCGGAGATGTTATCGAGTCCATGGCAGGGATGACCATAGAAGTGAGGAATACCGATGGAGAAGGCCGCCTGATCTTGGCGGATGCCATTACCTACGCCATTCGCCGGGAAGGAGTCACCAGGCTGGTGGATCTGGCAACCCTGACCGGGGCGGTCTGCGCCATGTTCGGATTCAGCTGCGCCGGAGCCGTCAGCAATGACGATCTATTCTATGAGGCCTTTTCCAAGGCCGCTGACGTGGCAGGGGAACGGTATTGGCGTTTGCCTACCTTTCCGGAGTATGAGAAGCTGGTGGACAGTACGATTGCGGATCTCAACAACCTGCCAGAAGGATGCGGCACCATTGCGGCGGCGCTGTTTCTGAAACGATTTGTGGAGGGGCGTCCCTGGATCCACCTGGATATCGCCGGAACAGCCTGGACGGTTCCACCGGTGTGGGCTTTCCAGGCGGAGGGGGCAACCGGGGCCTCTGTGACCACGCTCTATCAGCTGGCTAAGAGCATATTTAAAGGAGAATGAGCTGTGTATCGCTTTGATCGTGAAGCATATGAAGCCCGTATGAAGTGGTTTTTGGATGCCAGATTTGGTATGTTTATCCACTGGGGCTTGTATTCTATCCCCGCCAGAGGCGAGTGGGTGCGCAGTTACGAAGAGATCCCCAAAGAGGACTATATGCGTTACTTTGAGGAGTTTGATCCTAGAGACTACAATCCTAGGGCATGGGCCAAGCTGGCGAAGCAGGCTGGCATGCAATATATCGTGCTGACTGCCAAGCACCACGATGGCTTTTGCCTGTTTGACAGTCAGCTGACGGATTTTAAGTCCACAAATACCAAATGCGGCAGAGATTTTGTAAAAGAGTTTGTGGAGGCCGTTCGGGCGGAAGGACTGAAGGTGGGGCTGTATTTTTCTCTGCTGGATTGGTACCATGACGATTTCCCGCACTATGGGGATAGAAACCACCCCATGCGCAATCGTCCGGAGTACAGCAATGAGAACCGGGACTGGAACCGATATCTGGAATTTATGCACGGCCAGGTGCGGGAGCTCTGCTCCAACTATGGCAGACTGGATGTGCTCTGGTTTGATTTTTCATACGACGATATGAGAGGGGAAAAGTGGAAGGCCACGGAACTGATCAATATGGTGCGCTCGCTCCAACCCCAGGTCATCATTGACAACCGCCTGGAATGCAGCGGAGAGGGCTTTGGTTCCCTAGCAGAAGGGCATCCCACCCCCTATCATGGGGATTTCGTCAGCCCTGAGCAGATCATTCCCCCCTATGGCCTCAAAGATCCTGAGGGGAATCTGGTACATTGGGAGGCCTGCGTCACCATGAACCGGAACTGGGGCTATCACGCTACGGATCTGGACTTTAAGCCGGCGTCTATGCTGATCCATAAGCTGGTGGAATGTGTTTCCAAGGGAGGCAACCTGCTGCTGAATGTGGGCCCGGATGCCAATGGCGTGATTCCAGAGCAGTCAGTTCAAACTCTGGAGGAGATCGGGCGCTGGATGAAATATAACAGCGAAAGCATTTACGGCTGCGGTCCTGCCGGGCTGGACAAGCCGGACTGGGGGCGGATCACCCGCAGGGGCAATGTTCTCTATCTGCATATCTTTGAAAATACCATCGGCCCACTGCCCATGACCGGGGTGGAAAGGAGCAGACTGGATTCCATCCGTATGTTGGCTTCCGGCAGTGAGATCCCGGTGTCTGTCAGTTGGACCCACAGCGACTATCCGGAGCTGGTATTTGCCGATTTGGGATCCAGCCCGATCCTGCCTGATTCGGTAGATACGGTGCTGAAGGTTACGTTGAAGATGGAGGATTAAAGGGGTATTATGTTTTCCCAAGAAATCAGACGGTATGCAGCTCAGCGCTGCGGGGAGGCCCTGAAAGGGCTTCCCGCCGCAATGGCAGGGGAGCTTTCCGACCGAATCGCTGCGCAGTCCGGAGATTTGAGGACTGCGCTGGAATTCCTCTACGGGACTCTGCCATTCCGGGAGATCACTACGGTTCCCTTCGACCTGCTGAGGCGGGAGGCAGAGCAGGCCGTGCTCCATTGGCAGGAGGATCACTGGAAGCAGGAATTGCCTGAGGATCTGTTCGTACACTTTGTCCTGACCCCTCTGGTGAATGCTGAAAACGTGGAGGAGTGCAGGGAATTTTTCCGCACTCAGGTGTTTGACCGGGTGAAGGATCTGCCGTTGCGGCAGGCGGTTTTGGAAACCAACCTGTGGTGCTGTGAACAGGTGACCTATCAGGCGTCCAGCGATCGCGTGGAAAGCCCCATGACTGCTTACCGTTCCGGCAAGGGGCGCTGCGGGGAGGAGTCCGCCTTTGCGGTGACGGTGCTTCGCAGCCTGGGCATTCCCGCCCGGCAGATATATGCTCCTTTTTGGAGCCATTGTGACGATAACCACGCTTGGGTGGAGGTTTATGTGGATGGAGATTGGCACTTTCTGGGCGCCTGTGAGCCGGAGCCAGTGCTGGACCGGGGCTGGTTCCTCAGCGCCTCCTCTCGGGCGATCCTGATCCATACCAGAACTTTCTCTGATTTTATTCGGGAGGGTATGAAGGATGAGGTGCTGATAGAGTGCAGGGACGGCGTCTATTTCTACAACGAAACCCACCGCTATGCGCCCACCTGCCTTCAGAAATTTGTCATCCGGCGGGAGGACGGCACACCGGCGGCGGGCGCCGTCGTACGGCTGCAGGTGTTGAATATGGCGGCTTTTTCCACCGTCGCCATTCTGCGGGCAGATGAAACCGGGACGGCCTGCATCCGTTGCGGAAGGGGCACGCTCCATGGGGAGATTTCCGCCGGAGCGGAGTCTGCGGCGCTGGATTTTCTGACCGGGGAGAGGGAGTGCATTCAGATATCCTTGCAGCCCGGCAGAAGCAGCTATCAGGGGGATGTGGATTTCTATGCGCCGGAGGCGCACCCTCGGGTTGGGGAAAAGCTCACTGAAGCACAGATTTATGAGAACCGGTTGAAAATCCAGCGGGCCGGTGCGAAGCGTACCAGCCGGCTCTGCGGGTATTATCAGGATTACTGCCAGGAGCATCCCGGCTTGACGCAGGCACAGAAGAAGTACCTGGAGGCGGCCAAAGGCAATGTCCGGGAGATTGGCAGCTTTCTGCTGGAACAGTCGGTAGACCGGGCAGCGTGGGCGGAACGGCTGTTAGACACACTGGAAGAGAAGGATCTTCGGGATGCCACCGCTCAGGTGCTGAACGCCCATTTGGAGGGAGCTATAGAATTTTTGCCCCGATATCGGGGCAGAGAGGACGCCTTTGTCCAGGGGCAGCTGTCCCCCAGGATCGGGAGAGAGATGCTTCGCCCCTGGCGGCGACCGCTTCAGGCCGCCCTGACCGGGGAGGAGCGGGCGGCGTTTGCCGCCCGGCCGGTATTGGCGGCCGAAGCAATCCTGAAGGAGCCGAAGGACCGGGTCCTGACCTGGTACACGATTGTGGGCTTACCGGACGGCAGCCGGGATTCCCTGTTTGTCGCCTTGGAACGGGCTGTGGGTCAGTGCGCCAGACTGAATCCTTCCACGACTAAGGCGGAATATCTGTCCGAGGATGGCTGGCATCCGGCGTTCCCGGAGCCGACCGGG
The DNA here is from genome assembly GCA_964387345.1 of uncultured Eubacterium sp. GTDB lineage: Bacteria > Bacillota > Clostridia > Lachnospirales > Lachnospiraceae > Eubacterium_I. The sequence goes on from CAYLWI010000056.1 coordinate 12,716, forward strand.
TTCGGTCGGGCATGGCTGATCTTAGAGGCTGTTGAGCATGCATGGAACTGCCATTCAGGCTGGAGCCTGAGCCGTTGGACCGGCGCCCGGTTTCAGACGCTGGATTATTCTGGTTTGTGCATCTTGGCCGGGGAGCGCAGGGAATTGGCGCTGGAGCCGGGAACTTACAGACTGGTGACCACGAACCGGCTGCCCAACGGAAACCAGCTGGCCCGTATTCAAGAGGTAACGCTGGAAAACGGCGCAGTGCAGCGCTGTGCGCTGGTACCGCGGCAGGCAAAAGCGGAGGAAATGCTGGAGCACAATCCGCTTCAGGATTTCAAATTAACCGGGGAGGACGGCGGCGTCCAGCGTGCAAGGGAGCTGTGCGGGAAGGGCCGCAGTGTCCTATTTGCGTTTTTGCAGGTAGGGGCAGAGCCCACGGAGCACTTCCTCAATGAGGTGCGGGAGCGCAAGGCTGCTTTGGAAGGAGTGGAGCTGGTTCTGATCCTCCGCAACAAGGGAGAGGAGCAAGATCCTACACTGAGACGTTTGATGGATTCCTATTCAGGGATTCAGCTGTATACCAATCCCTTTGAGGACGATTTGAGTATGATAGCCCGGAGTATGTTCCTGGACCCGGACTCCTTGCCTGTGGTGGTATTGGCCGATGAAACGTATACCGGCATTTATGGGTACTGCGGCTACACTGTGGGCGGGGTCGATCTGGCGTTGAAATTGGCTCAACTGGTGCAGGATAAGTAAAAAAGCTTCGCTGGGGAGGGGAGTACATGGAATATAAACGAGATCTGGATCGGTACTTTGAGGGGTTTCAGCAGCAGGAGATCATGACCCCAAGCGGGCGGAAAAAGTGGGTTCGGGTCTACCAGGGAGATTATTATTCCTTTGATATCCAAGGTCCAGAGCTGCACCAGATGCGCCGCACCATTGCAACCTATTTGTTGCTGACTACGGTGCTCTATGGTGTGCTTTGGGCGCTGCCCACCTGCTCCTCTTACAGTGTCCTGGTATGGGCGGTAATGGCGGTGACGGCGTTTCCCTTGATTTATTGCTGGCGGGGACTGTTTTCCTTCCTGACCGCCAAGGCTCCCTTCGTGGTTCGCTATACCCGCTTTTCCCTGCCAAGAATCAAGACTGGCGCTCAAGTCCTGCGGGTTTGCGCCCTGTGTCTATGTGGGGCAGATTTCATCTGCTTATTGCTCAACCGGGGAGAGGGGGTTTCCTCTCTCGGCACAGAGATTGCTTTTCCTGTGATTTGCGTCCTGATGTTTCTGTTGTGCGTCCAGCTGGTTCGGCTGGCTGGGTGTATTTCCTTTGTGAACTTAGGGAAAAATGCTGGAAGTGTCGTGGAATAAAATCCACAGCCTGCACTTGCGTACTTGTGAGCTATCTCCATTTGATAAACAGTATGATATCCTAACGAACAAGCGGGGTGCTTTATTAGATAGCGTCTACACGAGATCAAGCCAAAGCAGCACACCAAAGCGCAATACAGCGAATTTGCGTTGCTGCCAGAAACGATGATGTGTTTTTGGCGTATCGTGCGGTAATTCCGCGCCAGCGCTTTTAGCGCAGGAAAGCGTTTTCCACTTCCATACTTTATCACTGATGTCGTGCCGTTGCTGCTCATTAGACAAGGGAACAC
>CAYLWI010000057.1:0-14359 GCA_964387345.1 uncultured Eubacterium sp.
TGCCCATCCAGGTATCCTCCGGAGGGTTACTCCTTTTGAAGTTTACTGCCCCTTACAGGGTTCAGCGCTTACACTTCCATAATAATCGGAATAATCATCGGACGGCGTTTTGTCCGCTTCCATACATACTCGCTGAGGGCGTCCTTAATCTGATTCTTAATCCTTCCCCAGTCCGTAATCCCCCTGTCTGTGAGATGATGGACTGAATCATTGAGAATATGCTGCGCCTCATCCATAAGGCTCTCGGAACCTCTGACATATACAAACCCTCTGGATACAATATCCGGTCCCGCCAGCAGTTGTCCCGAGCCCTTCTCCAGAGTAAGGACAACTATGATAATACCATCTTCCGCCAGATGCTGCCGGTCACGCATTACAATATTACCTACATCTCCGATTCCCAGACCGTCTACAAATACCGGTCCCGCAGGAACTTTTCCTATCACCCTGGCGCTGTCCTCACAGATCTCCAGTACATCACCGGAAGAAATCATCAGAACATTTTCCTTCGGCATTCCCAGTTCCAGGGCAAGCTGTGCCTGGGCCTTCCGGTGACGGAATTCTCCATGAACAGGAATCGTGTATTTCGGCTGGAGCAGAGAATAAATCAGTTTCAGCTCCTCCTGACAGGCATGTCCCGACACATGGGTATCCTGGAAAATCACATCAGCGCTCTGCCGGTAGAGCTCATTGATAATCTTTGATACCGCTTTTTCATTTCCCGGAATCGGATTCGAGCTGAATACAATCAGATCATTGGGATGGATCTTCACCTTCCGGTGAACGCCATTTGCCATACGGGACAGAGCCGCCAGAGGCTCGCCCTGGCTCCCTGTAGTAATCAGCACAGTCTGTTCATCCGGATAATTTCTCAGCTGCTCAATATCAATCAGCGTATTTTCCGGCACATTCAGATAGCCCAGGCTGGAAGCAATGGAAATAATATTCACCATACTCCGGCCTTCCACCACGACCTTTCTTCCGAACTTATATGCAGTATTGATGATCTGCTGCACACGATCCACATTGGACGCAAAAGTAGCGACAATGATTCTCTGCTTCGTATGATCACTGAAAATCGAATCAAAAGTCTTGCCCACTTTACGCTCCGTCATGGTGAATCCCGGACGTTCTGCGTTGGTACTGTCACACATCAGGGCAAGGACGCCCTTCTTTCCAATCTCACCAAACCGCTGCAGATCAATGGCGTCTCCGTAAACAGGCGTATAATCCACCTTGAAATCTCCCGTATGCATAATCACGCCTGCCGGTGTGTAGATCGCCAGCGCCGCGGCATCCTGGATACTATGGTTAGTCTTTATAAACTCAACCCGGAAGCAGCCGAGATTAATATGCTGTCCGTATTTCACAATCTTACGCTTCACTTTGTCCAGCATCCCATGCTCTTCCAGCTTATGCTCAATTAGTCCGGTCGTCAGCTTTGTCGCGTAAATGGGGACGTTCACCTCCAGAAGAACATAGGGCAGCGCCCCGATATGATCCTCATGACCATGGGTAATAAAGAATCCCTTTACCTTGTCCAGATTCTCCTGCAGATAGGTAATGTCCGGCACACACAGGTCGATCCCGTACATATCATCCTCCGGAAAAGCTAGACCGCAATCCACAACAATAATACTGTCTTCACATTCAAAGGCAGTAATATTCATCCCGATGGATTCCAGACCTCCAAGGGGTATGATACGCAATTTTGAATTTTTCTTTTTTAACAAATAGTACACCTCCAGATTTTAAATTTTCCGTTCCAAACTTATCATTCGGCGGTATGTAGCCATACCTTAACATTCAAAGTCAATGTCCTCCATCATCTCGGCAAAGACTTTTGAGATCGCGTCCATCTCCACATCATCCTCTACCATCTCATAGACAACATTGTCTTCTTCTGTCTGTATCTCTTTTAAAATGTATGCCACAGAGTCAGCTTCTGCCGCTTCAGCCGCCAGAAGATATGTTGCTCCGCCGATACAGGTCTGCTCTAATACATATAATTCCAGTTCCTCCCCTGTCTCCGGGGAGACAAAAATAATACTTTCCATATTCCTCCGCTCTACTGTAACGCGTCCAGATAATTCTGCAATATCAGTACTGCCGCCAGTTTGTCTACGTACTCCCTGCGGTTTTCCCGCCGGATACCGCCCTCCATCATGGCCTGGCCGGCCATAACCGTTGTCAGACGTTCATCCCATAAAATAACCGGAAGGCCCGTGCGTCGTTCCAACATTGCCCGGAATTCCTGTGTCTTTTCACAGCGTTCTCCTTCCGTGTTGTTCATGTTCTTCGGGTAGCCAAGCACAATCCTGTCCACCCCATATTCCGTGATCAGCGTTTCAATACGCGCCAGGGTCTGGCGCAGCTTGTCCGGAGATTTTCTCCGTATAATCTCAACTCCCTGCGCAGTAAGAAACAAAGGGTCGCTCACCGCAACCCCCACCGTCCTGGAGCCGAAATCAAGGCCCATAATCCTCATTCTATACCTCTACCCTTTATTATTCTATTATTCCCAGAAATGTCTCTTCACATAATCCTTTAATACTTCTTCTACCAGCTCGTCCCTCTCAATCTTCATAATCAGGCTGCGGGCATTATTATGGCTGGTAATATATGTAGGATCTCCCGACATAATATAGCCGACGATCTGGTTGATGGGATTATATCCCTTTTCCTGCATTGCTTTATAAACAATCTCAAGAACATCTCCCACTTTCATTTCCGGTGCTTTCTGGACTTTAAAGTACTGTGTGCTGCTTAAATCCTGCATCGTATCAAACCTCATATCACGTAAAAATTTCTTAATCCATTTTATTTTAAACCAAATCCCCGGAAAATTCAACCTTCATTATCTGGTTTCCTGCAGATTCCTTTACGGGATACAGGACTTTCACATATTCCGGAGTGAATCCGCTGTAATATTTTCTGCCGTCTTTATAAACCGGTTCCTCAAAAAGCACCTCCACCGTCTTTCCTTCATACCAGCGGATAAACTCTTTTTTCAGATCCTCTGCGATTTCCATGAGAATATGACTGCGCTCTGCCTTAAGGCTCTCCGGAATCTGCCCCGGCATCTTCGCGGCCGCCGTCCCGTCCCGTCTGGAATATCGGAACACATGGATCTCATAAAAAGAAACTTTCTGCACAAACCTGCAGGTTTCTTCAAACTCTTCCTCTGTCTCCCCCGGAAATCCCACAATAATATCCGTGGTAATCGCCGGATGCTCATAATATGCCCGCAGAAGCTCACATTTATGATAATATTCTTCTGTTGTATACTTCCGGTTCATCCTTTTCAGCACAGCATCGCTGCCGCTCTGAAGGGAAAGATGGAAGTGGGGACACACCTTTTTCAGGCCGGACAGTTCTTTTACAAATTCCTCCGTAATAATTCCCGGTTCCAGCGAACCAAGACGGATCCGTTTTACTCCGGCAACACCATGAACTGCCCGGATCAGATCCGGCAGGACAGTTCCCAGTTCCATTCCATAAGAACTCAGATGAATCCCCGTAAGCACAATTTCCTGAAAGCCATTTTTCACCAGCTCCTCTGTCTCCTCCAGAACATCCTCTATTTTTCTGCTCCGCACCCGTCCCCTGGCATAGGGAATAATGCAGTAGCTGCAGAACTGGTTGCACCCATCCTGCACCTTCAGAAACGCCCGGGTATGATCCGCCGGATGACTGACCTTCAGTTCCTCATAAGGCTGGTCCGGCTGATTAATGTCAATAATGCCGGAAATCTCCTCCCGACAGACTTCTTCCGTCTTTCCCTCCGGTTTTTCCTGTCCGCGGGTCTTCTCATATCTGCAGACCAGATCCATCAGATCCTGTTTTTTATTGTTTCCGATTACAATGTCCACCGCTGCGTCCGCGGCCGCCTGTTCCGCCGAAGTCTGCACATAACATCCTGCCGCCACCACGACCGCTTCCGGATTCTGTTTTCTCGCCCGGTGGATCATCTGGCGCGATTTCCTGTCCGCGACATTCGTCACAGAACAGGTATTGATTACATAAAGATCCGCCCTTTCATGAAAAGGAACAATCTCATATCCTGCCTGCTCCAGCATCTGCTGCATTGCTTCTGTTTCATACGAATTTACTTTACATCCCAGGCTGTGAAGAGCCGCTCGTTTCATTTCTCATAATTCCTTTCCATTTCTTTTGTCCGGTAATGTTGACATTTTTTTCAAATAAAGTTAGTATTAAACCGTAAAATGAAATATATATCCATCAGGGAGGGCTATTTTATGAAAAAAGTTCAGGTATCGTTAAATTCTATTGATAAAGTAAAAAGCTTTGTAAAAGATATTTCCCAGTTTTCCTGTGATTTTGATCTGATCTCCGGCAGATATGTCATTGACGCCAAATCCATGCTCGGCATCTTCAGTCTGGATCTGTCAAAACCTATCGATCTGGCAATTCACGCCAGTGATGATGAAATCCGGGAAATCATGGAAGTCTTAAAACCATATCTTGCTTAATGTATCAGACAGACTGCGGCTGTTTTCCAGCCGCAGTTTTTTATTCTGCCTCAACAAGAATTGTCTCTGTGGTACGGATCGCGGTTTCCATCAGTTCGTCAATTTTTTCTTCCAGATGCCGTTCAGAACGCCGGACCGCGTTCAGATTCGGTTTTGTCACCGGATGCTTTGCCACAAAAATGGTACAGCAGTCCTCATAAGGCTGGATGGATGTTTCATAAGTGTCGATTTTCTCTGAAATCGCAATAATTTCATTCTTGTCAAAAGCAATCACCGGGCGGTAAACCGGCAGCGTACACACTTCATTGGTAGCCATCAGGGACTGCATGGTCTGGCTCGCCACCTGCCCGATACTCTCCCCCGTTACCAGCCCCAGACAGCGGTCTTCCTTCGCGAAATGCTCCGCAATCCGCATCATATACCGTCGCATGATAATTGTAAGTTCATCATGAGGACACTGGTCATAGATGTAAAGCTGGATATCTGTAAAATTTACAATATTCAGCTTTACAGGTCCGCTGTACCGGGCCACAATTTTTGCCAGATCAACCACCTTCTGTTTTGCCCTCTCGCTGGTGTAGGGCGGCGCATGAAAATATGTGGCCTCAATGATAACTCCTCTCTTTGCAATCATATAGCCCGCCACAGGGCTGTCAATTCCACCGGACAGAAGCAGCATGGCTTTCCCCGCCGTTCCTACAGGCATCCCCCCCGGTCCCGGAATTGTAAAGGAATAAATGTTTACTTTGCCGCGGATCTCCACATGCAGCATAATATCCGGGTGATGCACATCCACACGCATCTCCGGATAAGCGTCCAGGATCCTTCCTCCCAGTTCCGCATTAATCTCCTGGGAATCCATGGGAAACGCCTTGTTGGCCCGTTTTGCCTGCACCTTGAAGCTCTTATTCCTGTCGGGGTATACCTCTTTTACATAGGCCAGCACATTTTCCGCCAGCTTCTCAAAGCCCTGTTCTTCCGCCTGCCACATAGGACAGATCGCCACAATGCCGAACACCCTGGACAGCGCAAGAACTGTTTCATCATAATCATACTCCCCCAGAGCCTCCACATAAACCCTTCCGCGTTCCTGGCTCACCTCAAATTCGCCATCCACAGGCTTCAGGGCATGTTCTATCTGCCTTACCAGAGCCTCCTCAAACACATGGCGGTTTTTTCCCTTGATACCGATCTCTCCATACTTAATTAAAAATAACCGAAACATTCTTTCCTCCTGAATTTAAAACCGTCTGTACTTCCGCAGCACAGGCAGCAGTTCTGTCAGCGCGTCAAAAGTCACATCCAGTTCTTCCTTTGTGGTATGTATACTGAAACTGAACCGCAGCGCAGATTCCTGATGGGCTTTATCCAGGCCAATGGCCTGCAGGGTCCCGGCTGCGGAGGGATGATCAGACGAGCAGGCGCTTCCGGCAGATACATAAATCCCCCTGTCCTCCAGGGCATGAAGGAGCACCTCACTCCTCACTCCCACAAAACTGGCGTTCAGAATATGGGGAGCGCTGCCCCGCCCGGTTTTCCCGTTAATCGTTACATTCTCCAGCGTTCTGAGCCTGTCCGCAAAATAAGCCTTCAGCCCGTACATCCTCTCTGTATCCGTCTCAAAATTCTCATAAATCTCCCTGGCAGCCACGCCCATTCCCGCAATCCCGGACGCATTAACCGTGCCGGAACGCATTCCTTTCTGCTGGTCTCCTCCGAAGGAAATGGGACGGATCTTTGTTTTATCTTTTATATACAGAAATCCCACGCCCTTGGGGCCGTGGATCTTGTGTCCGCTGACCGACAAAAGATCTGCGCCCATTCTTTTTGGCACAACCCGGAACTTGCCGTAAGACTGGATGGCGTCCACATGGAAAATCACTTCCGGGTTCTTCTCATGAATCAGTTTTCCGGCAGCTTCCACCGGTTCCAGCGCCCCTGTCTCATTATTTACCATCATAATGGATACAAGTATTGTATCTTCCCGGATGGCCTCCTCTAAATCAGAAAGAGAAATCTCCCCATCTCTGTTTACCGGAAGCCACGTAATCTCAAACCCCTCTTCTTCCAGAAAACGCATGGCGTTTTTCACTGAAGGATGCTCTATTCCGGTCGTAATAATATGTCTGCCTCTGCGCCGGTTCGCCATGGCGCTTCCAAGAATGGCAAGATTATTGGATTCTGTGCCGCCGGAGGTAAAAACAATTTCTTTCTCCTGGCAGCGCAGGGTTTTCGCAATCGCCGCAGCGGCCTCTTTCACATATTTTTCCGCTTCCACACCCTTCCTGTGCATGGAAGAAGGATTTCCAAAATCCTCCGTCATTAATTTCGCAACAATATTTTTCACCGCCTCCGAGCATTGCGTCGTGGCGGAATTATCCAGATAAACCTGCATTTCTTTCACTTCTTCCTTTCGGTTCCACTCAAAAGCAGACTTCATTCCCGCAGCCCCGCGGAAACAGCATCGCCCTGTTCCATGCCCTCCAGCCGCAGCATCACCATGGACATGGCGCACAGCGCGGCCGTATCTGTGCGCAGAATCCGTTTTCCAAGAGAAATTACGTCCATTTCCCGGCGTGCCTCCTCGATTTCCTGTTCTGAAAAACCGCCTTCGGGACCGATCAGAATACTGACCGACTTTCCCGGCTGCAGCTTCCCAAGGGCTTCCGCTGTGGCCTGCATTCCCAGCTCATTCTCATAGGGCACCAGATTCACATCGCAGCTCCCCGCATATGCCAGAGCTTCCTTGTAATTCATCACCGGATGAATCCGTGGAATCAGACTGCGCTTTGACTGTTTTGCCGCCGTCTCACTGATAGCCTGCCACCGCTCCACCTTCTTCACCGCTTTTTTTTCATCCAGTTTTACCACACAGTAACGCATTATCACCGGGATGATCTCATATACCCCCAGTTCCACCGCCTTCTGGATCACAGACTCCATACGGTCCCCCTTCGGCAGAGCCTGGAACAGGTAAATTCTGGACGGCAGTTCGGTACTGGGAGCCTCTTCATCCAAAATATCCGCCTGGACAAAATCATCCGTCAGCTCTGCAATCTCACAGAAAAAATCCTGCCCCGATCTGCTGCTGATCCGGATTTTCTCACCGGGACGCATCCGCAGGACATTTTTTATATGATTCACATCGCTCCCTGTGATTGTAATATATTCCTTCCCGATCTGTGTATCTTCCACAAAGAACTGGTACATATCCTCTCACTTTCTGGCCGTGATACCGGCCCACTCCCCCTGGCGGTTAATTTCAAGCACAGTCAGCCCCGCTTTCCGGATGGCAGCGGCAACCTCCTCTTCCCTGAAATCAATAATACCGGAAGTAATGAAAATACCGCCTTGCTTCAGACAGTCAGGAATGACCGGAGCCATGGGAATAATAACATCCGCCAGGATATTTGCAGTCACTATGTCATACTTTTCCGTCCCGATCTTCTCCCGGAGACTTTCGTCATCAATGAGATTTCCCACATAAAAATCGCCCTGTTCCTTCTTCAGATGATTTGCGGCAAAATTCTCATATGTGGACGTAATACAATCCTCATCCACATCTGTGCCGGTCACATGCTTCGCGCCAAACTTCAGACTGACAACAGACAGAATCCCGCTGCCGCATCCAATATCCAGCACTTCGTCTCCCCGCTTCATATATTTCATGAGCTGGCGGATACAGAGCTGCGTCGTCTCATGCTTTCCGGTGCCGAAAGAGATCCCAGGATCAATCTCAATCAGAACCTTGTCCGCATCCGCAGGATCCAGCTCCTCCCAGGTGGGCTTGATCAGAATGTCCTTCCCGCCCTTTCCATCTGCCGCGGCATTTTTAATGGTAAAAGCATGAAAAAACTCTTTCCAGTTATTCACCCAGTCCTGATCCTCTGTCTCACTCTCTGCAATCTCCCCGGTACCCACTTCGACAAACTGCCGCAGTTCCCCCAGTCCCTCCTGCACCTGCTTCAGCTGCTCCGCGTGATCCTTATCCCCCTCCAGGTAAAAACTTACATAACTCACGCCATCGTCCGGCGGGAGCTCCGGCAGAAAATCTATAAACATTTTTGCTGTATCCGCCTCACTTAAAGGAATCTTATCCTCGATCTCAATCCCCTCAATCCCAAGATCACTGAGCATAGCGCTGATAAAATCCTCCGCTGCAGTCGTTGTTTCTATTGTATATTTCTTCCATTTCATAATGGTTCCTCCGAAAATGCATACTGATTGTATAATAGCCTGAGAACCTGTTCTGTGTCAACTATCTGCTTCAGTGAAAGCTATTCGCCATATCAGTCCAGCCACCACTATTCTTCTCCGCCGCTCAGAACCTGATCCAGAATCCGGGCAAGAGGATCCATGGCATTCATGGCTTCTTCCAGGGTATTCGTCTGGGCTCCCACTTCCACCAGCATGGATTTCGGACACAGATGCAGGTTATAGCGGTATCCCTTCAGATATATTTTCCTGGCAAAATCCGGATACAGCTGGCTGGATACCACCTGCATCTGGAGCGAAAATGCCAGATTATCTTCAATATATGGATTCGGGAGATAACTGATGTCTCCCATGGCTGTTGTTCTGCTGAGGCCGTTAAAAAACATAATCTGGGCCATCTGTACGCCATTCTGCTCCGTCACCAGTCTGGTACTGTCGGAAACTCCGTCCCGGTGCAGATCAATCACAACTTCAATGGAGGGATAATCACTCAGGATCTGTTGTATGTATGGCGCCGCCACGCTGTAAGCCTGATCCCTGTCCGTGTCATAAACGCCGGTATCATGAAGCACCTGATATCCATACGTTTCTTCCAGAATCTCTGCCAGCCTCTCTCCCACCCCCACCACGGTTGTGGAAAGGTCTCCCGATGTGGAATCGCTGTACCCCTCCGACGCATGGGTATGGTAGATCAGAATCTGAGGTTCTCCGTCTGTCCGTTTCTGGATTGTACAATCTTTATTCAGAAGTGTCTGGGCATTTAACTGGCTGCTGTTAATCGTAGTTGTACTGTCCACTGTATAAAAGTTCTGGATCAGATAATCGAAATCATTGAGCTTTTCCAACGCCAGCCCTGCCGTTGTCCCGGCAGATGTACTCTCTGTTTCCTCTGCCCCGTCTTCTGTCTGACTGTCTTCCGATTCCTGGCTCTGCTGCTCTCCATCCGCCTGGGCGTTCTCCTGTGTCACATTCTGCGCCAGAATTTTCTCATAAATCAGATTACTTTCCGCCTGGGTTTCATAGGAGCTTTCTGAATCTTCACAAATTGTCAGAACATTGTTCTGAATCAGATTCGGCGCAATCTGCCTGAGCATCAGATAGCACATCTGATAGCTGAGACGGCAGGTATAAGTTCCATTTTTCACGGACAGCAGCACTATTCCACATAAAAAAAGAATCACCATCAGACTCCACAGTATGACGATCCGCCTTCTTCTCTTTTCTTTTTTTATCCTTTTTCTTGTCACATCCAGCATATAAAAACGCCCCATATCCAATATATGAGACGCTGATGAATTTATGCATCATTGTAAAAATCACAGAAATATACAAGTCATTCCTCCAGTCCGGAACAGAATGCCATATTAATTCCCTCAGAGACAGTATAGCTCATCTGCCTGATCTGGGCATCAATATCCTTTGTGGTCACAAACATCTGGTTCAGCTGGGGTGACAAAAGCCCCCTCACCAGTTCCCTGTGTTCCGCCTCGTCCAGCTTGTCCCATGAATGCCGGAGGGAAGGCATGGAATCTATCCGTGAAAGTTCCCTGAGGAATTCCGCCATGGAATCCTGCACGATGGTTGCCGCCTCCACCACAGTAGGAATGCCTACGGCAATCACAGGAATTCCGATTGTTTTTTTTGTAATACTATGACGATGGTTTCCCACTCCGGATCCGGGACAGATTCCCGTGTCGGATATCTGGATAGTACGGCACAGCCTCTTTGCGCTCCGGGCAGCCAGCGCGTCAATGGCAATCAGGCAGTCTGGCCTGATCTGATCAATCACTCCGGAGAGAACTTCCCTTGTTTCCATTCCGGTCTGCCCCATAACTCCGGGAACAATGGCGCTTACTGTCTGCACCCCGTCTCCGTCAAAAGCAGCCGTCCCAAATTCCCGGATCAGATGTCTTGTGATGCAGAGGTTGTCAACCACCTGGGGACCGAGCGCGTCGGGAGTTACACTGCGGTTTCCCAGACCTGCCACCAGGACGGAAATTTCCTTTTTCTTTTCCGGAACTAGCCGGAGCAGAAGTTCCGCGAGTTTTTCAGAAACATCCCGATGATAATCCACTGATTCTTCCGGAAGCCGCGACGCCTCCAGGGTAATATACTTTCCCCGGGGTTTTCCCATTATTCTTCCCGCATTTTCTGTTCTGATCTCCACGGTTGTAATCCTGATTTCACCATCCTCATATTCTTCCTCCCGCACCTCAATTCCCCTGGAAGATTCCTGCTGCTCCTGCAGACGCTCATTTTCCTCCAGGGCCAGATCTGTTCGCACTTCAAACATAACATTGCTCCTTTTCCTCTGCGGCGGAATTTCTGATCACGCCGGTATATCCCTAGTATTCTTCATGTATCAGATTTTATCCAATTTTTTCTTGATTCTACTTGACATTTTAAATTCCGGATATTACAATACTTTAGTATGTTTACATTAGAACGTCCGTGTCCGGCTTTAATGAAACAACCGGGACAGCCAGAATAATTTTATATGGCTGTTATCCAGAATAATTTTCTAGTATGGGAGGTGTACAGATTGGCTAACATCAAATCAGCGAAGAAAAGAGTCTTAGTGACCCAGACCAGAACAGACAGAAATAAGTCTATCCGTTCCGCAGTGAAGACATCGATCAAAAAGGTTGAGGCTGCTGTTGCGGCAAATGATAAAGAGGCAGCCCAGGCGGCTCTGCTTGCAGCTACTTCCACCATTGATAAGGCTGCAACAAAAGGCGTTTACCATAAAAACAATGCTTCCAGAAAAGTTGCCCGCCTGGCAAAATTAGTGAACAGCATTGCTTAATAAAACCCTTGAAATAAAAAGAACCGTGGTTCCGTCATGCCCCGGTTCTTTTTTATTCCTTCTCATGAACTGTATGTCATAAGAAAAAGCTCCACAGACAGCTGATCATTCATCTTTCCGGTCTTGACATTCTCTTCTGCCTGGACGCCATCTTTCACCGCGGACTCCAGCTGCCGGAAACTGAACCTTCTGGCCTGCCCGATATACTTGCGCACCGCGAATTCGGGAACGCCAGCCTTTCCGGCCATGTATTTATAATCAAATCCTTTTTCTGTCATTTCCTTTAACTGCATCAGTATCTGGAACTGCCGTGTCACCAGGAAAAGAATCCTCATGGGAGGCTCCTTCAGCATCAGCAGATCATAATACAGATCCAGGGCTTTTTTCTGTTCCCTTCCCGCAATGGCATCCACCATCTCAAAAATCTTCCCCGGGGTCTGGTTTGCGCATATAGTCTCCACATCCTCCCCGCTGATCACATCCCTGCCCATGCTATAGCAGACCAGCTTCTCCAGCTCCTGTTCAATCACTCCCATATCGTTTCCTGTCCTGGACAGGAAAAGCTCCATCACCGGGCGGGTGATTTTTTTCCCTTCCCTGTTCAGCCTTCCCAGAATCCATTGCATCAGAACCTTTTCCTGTTGTCTGCGGAATTCAACTGCTCTTCCATACCTGCTGACCTGCCGGTAAAGCTTCCCCCGCTTATCAACCTCCTGTTCTGTAAATACAAAGCAGGTAGTCTCCGGAATCTCTTTTATATATTCTGCCAGCTCCTCCGTACTCTTTTTGAAAAATCCGCTCCCATCCACAAAAATACATCTGCGTTCCGCAAAAAATGGCATAGTTTCCGACAGATCAATCAGTTCCTCCGGACTGGTATCCTTCCCGGAAAAAAAAGATACATTCATGGTATCCCCCGGAGTGGCCAGCGCTTCTTTCAGCCTGTCCCGGTACTGGCGGATCAGATATTTTTCTTCTCCATACAACAGATAAACGCTCTTAAATTGTCCTGTTTTTATATCTTCAATAATTGTTTTCATGGATCCATTATACACTGAAAGCTCATCATTCCTCAAGAGCAGATTCCTCTCTTTCCTCCTGGTTTTCACATGGAAAACGGATCCCCCATCCCTTTCTGGTTTCAGATATTGTAATCTGGCCCCGCTCCGCCGTCTGCAGGACGGTGCTTCCGGCTTCTTCCAGGCGCGCAAGCGTTTCTTTATGGGGATGTCCGTACAAATTATCTTCTCCACAGGAAATCACGGCATATTCCGGCGAAATCCTCTTCAGAAATTCTTCTCCGGAAGATGTTTTCGACCCATGATGAGCCACTTTCAGGATGACATATTCTCCGGTTATTCCATCCCGGACCAGTTTTTCCTCCACCCCGGTTCCAATATCGCCGGTAAAAAGTACTGATAGTCCTTCTTTCTCAAAAGACCACACCTGGGAGAGAGCATTGGCGTCTGTTCCCTCCTCTTCCTTCCCCGGATACAGACAGATCATCCGGCAGTCCTCCAGCATCAGGGAATCTCCCGCGCCTGCCCAGATTACCTCTGTATTATTTTCCCGGGCCGCCTCCAGCAGATCATCCCGGGCCTCGCTCTCCGGCATGGCTTCCGCCAATACCAGATATTTTACCGGATAACCAGACCGGATCAGCTCCAGGGCGCCCGAACAGTGATCTTCATCTCCGTGGGTAACAATCCAGGCGTCAATTTGATTCACCCTGTGATACTTGAGAAACGTCCGGATCCGGTACTTTCCTACCTGCTTTTCATCCGTACTTCCTCCATCGATCATCAGATGCGTTCCTTTTCCATCTGTCAGATAAATCCCATCGCCCTGGGACACATCCAGAAAATCCACCCGGCAGAATTGTTTTTCCGGAAAAAAAAGCAGCAGTCCCAGAACCAGAACTGTCAGTAAGAAACCGGATTTCCCAGGATTCTCCTGCATTTTTCTCCATAATTTCCATTTTCCGGAAATTCCGGACATATTTCCGGAAACAGTCCGGATACAGACCAGAATAAGAATTACATAGTACAGCAACAGAAACCATGTCTCCGGCTTTCCTGTCACCACCTGGCTGAAAGGAAGCAGATTCACTGCCCCGATAGATCTTTCATAAATAACGAGAATCAGATGACAGACAATCAGCATCCATTTGGATATTTCCGGGAAAAAAATCCCCGTAACGCCTCCGAGAAGTCCGAATCCCAGAAGCCAGCTGCACAGAGGAATCACCAGAAGATTTAAAAAAAGGGAATACAGCGGCACTTCATAATAATGCCAGGCTGTCAGCGGAAGAAGAAATAATTGCAGAACTGCTCCGGACATAATATTCCCCTTCAGACTCTCCCAATGCTTTCTGAGCCTGCGCCTCCACCCGGATATTTCCCTGGAATCTCTGTTTTTTCCACCAGTCTGTTCCAGGACGGCTCTGGTTTTTTCTTTCCATTTTGCCATAACAGATGATGAGATGCAGAGTGCAGCCAAAGACAGATAGGAAAACTGGAATCCGCTCTGAAACAGAGCCTGCGGATTCAAAGTCAGCACCACCAGGGCCGCCAGGGCCAGGGCATTAGCGGAATCATAAGATTTCCCTATAACCTGGGCTCCCATCATCAGAAGATACATAATCAGCGCCCGCCGGGCGGATACTGCCATACCGCTCATGAGCGCAAAGACAAAAACACCGCTGCTTCCTGCCCCTGCGGCTATCCAGTATGGGCACCGGCACTTTCTCAGGAAACGGAACAGTCCATATCCGAGAATGGAAATATGAAGACCGGAAATAGCCAGAATATGCGAGATCCCCGCTCCCTGGTATAATTCCTCAATC
>CAYLWI010000058.1:0-1747 GCA_964387345.1 uncultured Eubacterium sp.
ACAGCTCCGGCTATGGTGATGGTGCTTTCCGCGCTGTTGTTAAAGGAGAGAATGACGGCGCGGAAAATTGTGGCTCTTGTCATAACAGCCGTCGGGCTGCTGTTCGTCACAGGCGTGCTGTCTTCCGGGGAGACCTTATCGGGAGCGGCGCTGCTGGTCGGACTGGGATCCGGCTTCGGCTACGCCATGTACAGCATTTTCGGAAAATTTCTGGTGGGAAAATACGAACCGCTGACAATCACCACCTACACATTTCTTGTGGCGGCCCTGGGACTTGCGCCGTTTGTGAATTTCAGGCATATCGGCGGCGGTATCTGCAGCTGGCAGGGAATCGGCATGAGTCTTGGAATCGCGGCGGCCTGTACGGTTGTCCCCTTCCTGTGTTATACATGGGGACTGGAAAAAGTAGACGCGGGGAAGGCGTCCATTATAGCCACCGTGGAGCCTCTGGTGGCAACCGTACTTGGGGTGGCAGTTTACAGAGAAGAACTGTCGGCGGGAAAACTTGCGGGGATTATATTAATCCTGCTGGCGATTGTCGTAGTAAATAAGAAGAAAGACAGCGCAGCATGTGTATAAGCAGCTGCGCTGTCTTTCTTTTTCTGAAAAAACGCCGTCCCTCCGATATGCCGGCCGGGAAGGAAATCTTTGAATCTGCCGGCTCCGTATTCATTATGCGCCAGCGTAAATGTGCGGAATCCGGAGGCATTGAAGCCGGACGGAGTCATCGGTGCGCTGAAAGATGAAGCTGAGAAGTACGGGAAGGGTTATTATATCAGGTGATTTCGCAGGCGGCGGTCCGGATGACCGCATGTGGCTTATCAATATGCATAAAGCAGTGGAAGGCAGAGCATCTGTCTGATCTGCTGCTGGTGCTATATGGGAAATAAAATGTAGCCTCTTTTCTCTTTAGAGTGAGAAGATTTTAGGAGCCGGTGTGATTCATTTGGACCACACCGGCTCCTGCTTATACCCGGATAAGCGAATTTGTTTAAATAAAATACTTTACTTTGAAACTACATTTTGATATAATGTGTAGTATGAAAGTTAGGTGATAAAATGAAAAAATCAGAATTGCTGGAAAATATTTTAAAGGAAAATAATGGAATTTTACGGTTAGAAGATGCCTTGCTTGCGGGAATTTCCAAAACATATGCGCTTGATTTTATTAAAAAGAATAATTATGAGCAAGTGGCAAGGGGAATTTATTTGTCTCCCGACGCATGGGAAGACGGCATGTATATCCTTCAGATGAGATATAAAGAGGCAGTTTTTTCCCATGAAACAGCGCTATATCTTTTGGAAATGGCAGACAGGGAACCAATCCAGTACACGGTCACTATGAAACGGGGGTATAACCCCACCAATCTTACAAAGCAGGGGATAAAAGTTTATACGGTAAAGAAAGAATGGTATCCTTTGGGAGTGACACAGGCACGCACTCCCATGGGGCATGTGGTTCGCATCTATGATGCGGAAAGATCGTTGTGCGACGTGTTCCGGGGGAACAGCCAGATTGAAATGCAGGACAGACAGACTGCTATTAGGGAATATGTGGCAAGGAGGAAAAAGGATATTCCTCGGCTTATGGAATATGCCAAAATTTTTAAGGTTGATAAAATCATAAAACAATATTTGGAGGTGCTGTTATAGTGATTCACACATCGAGACAGCTAAAAGCATTGGTGCGGAATCGTTCTGGTGGGAGTAGTGCAAAAGCGCAGACAATCATAAGGAATTATATTAT
>CAYLWI010000058.1:1847-14282 GCA_964387345.1 uncultured Eubacterium sp.
ATTGAAAATGGCGCTGGAGGCAACGAGCAGGAAAAGAGAATCATTTGAAATTATGAAACGGGGAGCTTCCATATTAGGGCAGATTTATAATGATACAGATATGAAAAAACTGTGGATAAATTACCAGAAAAAATTCGATTATGCAAAGGACTATACGTGGGAGAAAGTCATGGAGTCTATACAAAGTTTATATGATAATATACAAAAATGAGATGAAGTGGAGGAGTTGGAGGAATGTCACATAGCACATCATACCTGATAGCCTACATCCACAGTAATCGGATTTCCCGGTCTCTTCCATACGTTTTCTCTATTTTAAAATTCGCATTGTGAATTGGAAATCCGCATTCTGCCGGGTATATAATATTCACAGGAAATGGGGAGGATGAGATGGAATCATGCCGTTCAGTTCCTTTAAAAAATTTTTCAGGAAAGGCTTCTGACTTCCGGAATGCCAGGCGGCAACAAGATCCGTATCGGGAAGATTCCCAAACTCGGAAATCGGAAGGGTTTTCAGCCCGGGATGATAGGAAAGAATGTTATCCCCGTTAATCAGCGCCATGCCCAGACCGGCTTCGACCCAGAGCATCTCTGTTTCCAGATTGGGAGCATAGCGGAAGTCGGGAAAAACATCAAGCCTGTAGCAGCAGGACAGATATCTGGATGCCGTGATAAAAATTTTCATTTGTTCAATGCCCATAAGCAGATCCTTTCCATAATTCGTACAGTGTGATTGTTTTTACTGTATCAGCTAGAACAGCTTGTTCCGGTGTTTTTATATCAGTGTCACAGGCTTTACCTGTGACTGCCA
Source organism: uncultured Eubacterium sp. (assembly GCA_964387345.1). Taxonomy (GTDB): domain Bacteria; phylum Bacillota; class Clostridia; order Lachnospirales; family Lachnospiraceae; genus Eubacterium_I. The sequence continues at coordinate 2,659 of CAYLWI010000058.1, forward strand.
TTCAACGTTCGCCTTGTGTGATCAAGTCCTCGCAGGCTTACTTGCGTTCATTAATTATATCATGAAAAGGGAAAAATAAAATATATCAAGAAAGGAAAATGTATAATGACAAAACGAGAAAATGCTTTAACTGCGCTGAAAGGACTCAAACCGCAGTCTGTTCCCTGCTTTTATTCCGCCTGCCAGATTATTCCCGCCGGAAGCAGTCTGGAAGCTCCGCCCATGGGAACCGGTGCCGGATATGACGGTTATGGGGTGCATCAGACCCCCACGGAAAGCGCAGGAGGAATGTATACGCCGACTCCGGACGTGCCGCCTGTGCTGGATCTGGAAAAAATAGAGGACTGGAAGAAAATCATTCATTTTCCGGATTACGGCCAGGTAGATTTTAAGATGATAGCGGAAAAAGAGAAAGAAACCATGCACCTGGATAAAAATAATTTTGTACAGGATTTATTCTGCCCCAACGGAATTTTTGAGAGACTTCATTTTTTGATGGGATTTGAAAACGCCATGATCGCCATTATGGAAGAGCCGGAGATCGTGTCGGATATTGTCGGCGCCATCGCCGATAAAAAGATTGAATTTATTTATAAAGTTGCAGAATATTATAAGCCGGATTACTTTACGTATCTGGACGATTACGCCCACATCAATGGCCTGTTTATTTCTGCAGATACCTTCCGTGAAATATTCAAGCCGCATTATCAGAGAATCGTCAATGCATGCAAAGAAACAGATATGATTTTTAAAACCCACTGCTGCGGGAAAATGGAAACTCTGCTGGATGATTTCCTGGATATGGGAGTTACTGCCATTGACCCGGTACAGTGCTGCAATAATATCCCCGAGATGAAGAAAAAAACTCTGGGGAAGGTCGGGATCATGGGAGGCCTGGACGTACAGAATGTGGTGGATATTGCCGGGGCGTCTGAGGAAGATATCCGGAAAGAAGTGAGAAGATGCATTGATGAATATGCGCCGGGCGGCGGATATATGATCTATGGCGCGTCCCTGCATATGTACAATTCCGCGGCGTATGCGCCGGGCGGACCATTAGGCATTGTAATAGATGAATGCGAAAAATACGGACATAATTACTATTTATAAAAAAGGAATTGTCCGCGGGAAAGCAGGAGCGTTCTCCAGAGCAGGGAATTCTGTATGGGATAAGTGCGTCCATTTGTGGATGTAATCCACATGAAACGGGTAATATAAGCAGATTATCCACAAAATAAACGGTAAAAACGATTCGATATCGGCAAAATTTGTCACAACAGGTTTTAAGAAGCGATTGTCATCCTATTAATCAGCGTTTCCCCAGGCAACAGTTAGAAAAAATAATAGGATGGATGGAGCCGGACAGGGAATATAAGATAGCTGAGATAGAAGAATTCCTCGGGGTTAGAGAAACGAGAGCTCGTGAATTGATGAGAGAATTGATAAAGATTAATCAGATAGAGGCGGTAGGAAAAAATAGAGGACGCAGATACAGAAAAACAGTATAGCGGAATTGATGTGGCATACAAAAGAGAACAATTATCGACTTCTCCCCCTTTCTGTGCTATGATTATGGATATATAATTTCAGTGCAGAAAGGGGTATTTTCATGGAAAATACGTCTGAAAACAGAGCAACAAAACAGGTCTGTGCCGCCCTGCTGGCCCATGTGGACGCAGGAAAGACGACACTGTCGGAGAGTCTTTTATATACGGCGGGAAGCATCCGGAAGCTGGGGAGAGTAGACACACAGGACGCTTTTCTGGATACCAATAATCTGGAACGGGCCAGGGGAATTACGATTTTTTCCAAACAGGCCCGTTTTTCCTGGAAAGATACCGGCATTACCCTGCTGGATACGCCGGGACATGTGGATTTTTCCGCGGAGATGGAGCGCGTGCTGGGTGTGCTGGACTATGCGGTTCTGATTATCAGCGGTTCTGACGGAATTCAGGGACACACCCAGACCCTGTGGGAGCTGCTGATCCGGTATGATGTGCCGGTATTTCTGTTTATCAACAAAATGGATCAGCCGGGAACTGACCGGGGAAAGATCATGGCGGAACTGAAAAAAAATCTGGACGGCGGGTGCGTTGATTTTACTGATGTGACCTCGGAAGAATGCCAGGAGGATATTGCCTCCTGCGATGAGGAGGTCATGGAATGGTATTTTGAGAACGGATCTGTAACGAAAGAGCAGATCCGCAGACTGATCTGGGACCGGAAGCTTTTTCCCTGCTTTTTCGGATCCGCCCTGCGGGTGACCGGTGTGGAAGAGTTTATGGATGGCTTTGCTGCTTACACACTGGCAAAGCGTTATCCCCGTCCGTTCGGCGCGCGGGTGTTCAAGATTTCCCGGGATCCGAAGGGAGAGCGTCTGACTCACATGAAGATTACCGGAGGAACCCTGAAGACAAAGGCTGTATTGACAAATCTGCGTCCCAATGGAAAGCGGACAGAGGATACCTGGGAGGAAAAGATCAACCAGATCCGTCTTTATAATGGAGATAAGTTCGAGACTGCGCAGGAAGCGGAGGCCGGGGAGATCTGTACCGTAACCGGTCTTTCAAAAACATTTCCAGGCCAGGGTCTGGGATATGAATCCGAGGCGGGTGAGCCGGTTCTGGAGCCGGTGCTTTCCAGACAGGTCATTCTGCCGGAGGGAACAGATCCCGGAGTGATGCTTCCGAAACTGCGGGAACTGGCGGAGGAACTGCCGGAGCTGCATATTGTCTGGGACGAGCGTCTGCAGGAAATCCAGGTGCAGGTTATGGGGCAGGTACAGATTGAAGTTTTAAGCAGTCTGATTGCGGAGCGGTCCGGCGTGGAGGTAACCTTCGGCCCGACTCACATTGTTTACCGGGAAACCATTGCCGGTCCCGTGGAGGGGGTGGGGCATTTTGAACCCCTGCGCCATTATGCGGAGGTTCACCTTCTGCTGGAACCTCTTCCGGCCGGAAGAGGTCTGGAGTTTGCCGCGGACTGCAGTGAGGATATTCTGGATAAAAACTGGCAGCGGCTGATTCTGACACATCTGGAGGAAAAGACCCACAGAGGCGTGCTGACCGGATCTGCCATTACGGATATGAGGATTACGGTGATCGCGGGGCGCGCCCATCAGAAGCATACGGAGGGCGGCGATTTCCGGAAGGCTACCTACCGGGCTGTCCGCCAGGGGCTGATGGAGGCGGAGAGTATTCTGCTGGAGCCCTATTACAACTTCCGGCTGAAGGTGCCTGCGGAAATGGTGGGACGGGCTATGACAGACATCGGAAAAATGAACGGGCATTCTGATCCCCCGGTGGCTGAGGGGGAAGATTCTGTACTGACCGGTTATGCTCCCGTGGTCACCATGCAGGATTACAAGCAGGAGGTCAGCGCTTATACAAAAGGATTCGGACGGCTGTCTTTTACCCTCCGGGGATATGAGCCCTGTCATAATGCGGAGGAAGTAATTGATGCCAGCGGCTACGATCCGGAGGCAGATCCCTTCAACACGCCGGATTCAGTATTCTGCGCCCATGGATCCGGCTACATCGTGCCCTGGTATGAGGTGAAGCAGCATATGCATGTGGAAAGTCCGCTGACGGCAAAATCAGAGGAAGAGAAATTCCGGGAGGCTGCGGCCTGGGAGCGCTCCCGCCGCAGTGTCAGCGACCGCTGGCTGGGAACCGAGGAGGTGGACGCCATTATTGAGGGAATTTCCGGATCCAACCGGCGGAATAAGTCTCTGCCCCGGAAGGGCGTGGTAAGAAAGCGCAGAAGGGAATATATCGAACCGGTGACCAGAGATTTCCAGCCGGGGAAGCAGAAGAATACAGAGCGGCAGGAGGAAGAGTATCTTCTGGTGGACGGATATAATATTATTTATGCATGGGATGATCTGAGAGAACTGGCGGAAACAAACATGGACGCCGCCAGAGGACGGCTGATGGACGAGCTCTGTAATTTCCAGGGATACAGGAAGATGCAGCTGATTGTTGTCTTTGACGCTTACAGGGTGGCGGGACACACGACAGAGATTTCCGATTATCACAATATCCATGTGGTTTTTACGAAAGAAGCAGAAACTGCGGATCAGTATATTGAAAAATTTGCCCATACCCATGCGAAAAAATACCGGGTAACCGTGGCGACCTCTGATGGCCTGGAACAGATAATCATCCGGGGAGAGGGCTGCAGACTGCTGTCTGCCGGGGATCTGAGGCTGGAAATGAAGGCGGCGGGAGACCAGATCCGGGAAAACTGGCTGGACCGGGAAGCCGGCGGCAGGAACCGGGAAATGGCGCGGGCCATTGAGGCCGCGAAAAGAGATTGAGATAAGGGAACTGTTTCACCCGGAAGAAAAGAGATTGTAAAAAGGAATAGCTTTTTGCCCCGGTATCGTGTATAGTAAGGAATAGTTGCTGTTAAGATTGGAAACAGCGCCGGGAAGGCAGGAGAGGATTCTTTTTTGAAACAATAAAATTTCTGGAGGAACGAAAATGACAGAGTGCAATGAAATCATCCGCCGTGCGGATACAGCGGCAGAAGAAGCAGGACAGAAAGAACAGGAGATTCCGGTTGACAAGCTTTCAGATTCAGCATTTTACCGGATGTATCTGAGAGAGGTCAGAACCAGGACTGTTGGTTCAGATGAGGAGCAGCTTGTACTTTACCGGCGCCTTCTGGAGGGAGACAAAAGTGTCCGGACTGAGATTGTGGACAACTGGCTGATGCGTATAGTAGAGCTGGCCCGGTTTTATAAAGATACGCCTGTCGTTATGGAGGACGTGATCCAGGAAGGGAATATGGGATTGTGGATGGCTTTAGACCAGCTTCCTTCCGATATGGTCCCGGAACAGGCAGACGGGTATCTGCTGGCAAAAGTAAAAGAAGCGATGGAGAACTATATCCGGGAGATTACAGGGGAAACCGACAGGGAAGAGTCTGTCGTGGCAAAGGCGGCCCTGCTTTACAGCGCGCAGGAGCATCTTGCAAAAGAGAACGGCGAAGTGCCTTCCCGGCGTCAGCTCAGCGAGTTTACCCATATTCCGGTGGAGGAGATAGAGGATATTTTTGCTCTGATGAAAAATAAAGAAGAGTAACGGCCCGGAGGCGCGTTACCTGTATCATATCAGATATCGTTAGGAATCAGAAGATTTGTGAAAAGCGGGATGGCCGGATTCAGGTTGTTCCGCTTCCATATTGCAATCAGATTCAGAGGATCAGTCTTGTAAAAGGGAATGGATAACAAAGATGTATTGGAATCAGAGATGCAGTTTTCATCCAGCACAGAAAAGCCCAGTCCGGCTTCAACTTTCAGCAGAAGATCCTGGAGAGAATTGGCGTATATGACTTCCGCGGGCTGGAAACCGTGTCTCTCACAAAACTGGACGATGTTGTGGTAGGCGCCTCTGGAAACTTTGGGAGAAATTGCCACCATAGTCTCAGAACCCAGCGCAGACAGATCAAAACCCGCCTGGGATGCCAGCGGACTGGAAACAGAAATCACACATTTGGGATGGGACTGGAAAAACGGCTGGAACACGACCTCTTCCGGATTAAAATCTTCCATATCGAATCCCAGTGTCAGCGCAATGTCAATCTCATCTCCCAGAACAGCTTCCCGGAGTTCCCGGAAGGTTCCGCTGATAATATCAATCTGTATATTGGGATGATTCTGGCGCAGCTGATTCAGCCGTTCGGGCAGAAAATTTTCTGAACGCTGTGTTTCCAGTACGCCCAGCCGGAGGCTTCCGTTTTCACCGAGCTCTGCATTTGCCGCTTTTTCAAGGGCATGCTGTCCCAGTTTCAGCAGTCTGGAAAACTCAGAATAAAGAACCGTTCCGCTTGGAGTCAGGCGGACATATTTTTTGGTCCGGATAAAAAGAGTCAGTCCGATTTCCTCCTCCAGATGAGAAATATTGCGGCTGAGAGAAGACTGGGCGATAAAAAGCCGGTTAGCCGCTTCGGTAAAATTTAAGGTTTCTGCCACGCTTAAAAAGCATTGTATCTGAAAAATTGTCATAATATGCACCCGCCAGGAAAATTAAAATAATATGAAAATGTTCTGGGAAAAGTTCCTGCCGGAGAACACGGTTCCGGTATCCTGAAAAAGAAGCCGTGTCCGGCAGGAAGAAATAAAAAATTATTCTGTGTCAATTTTAAGTGAGTCCAGTGTCTCACGGATCTCGTCGTCGTTCATGTCCTGCATATCGGGAATATGTAAGGTCCCGCCGCAGTAGGAAGTTTCAAGAATTTTATCATAAAGCTTTACAGACAAAGCATGGGGCATCTGGACGCCTATAGCAACATGTTCGCCGCTGGCAGTGACAATTACTACCTGATCCATCTTTCTGGGTACCAGGATACATCCGGTACAGTTTGTGTAGAACTGGATCGGTTTGTTGCAGTCTCTTACAGAAAAAGTTTTCATAGTTCAGAATCCTCCTCTTAATGATCTGAAAATTTACAGTATACCATGTCCGCTGACCTCATCGTCTGCCTGTGGCTCCGGTTCGCCGGGCAGCCGGGTATTACTCGCGCCAGGTTAAAAAAACTTCGCTGAGTGTCCATATTATAGTACAATTTTTTTGCTTTGCATAGTATCCAAATGGTTACAAAAGGTTGTTTTTTGTCTGATCTGGCAGCTTCTGTTTTCCGATACTTGCAAATTACAGTTCTTTTTGATATGGTAGATGATAAGTATGAAAACGATTGCTGCGCAGTACGGAGGACAGGGAGAAAACATGGCGGTATTTCAGGTAGAGTTAAAGAAAGTAGTAGATGATTCTTATACGATAGAAACAGGACATGGACTGACCGGACATCTGATGGAGGATCTGGCGGCAGGACTTGTGGGGGCGGTCCGGAGGTTTGCCGTGATTACAGATACAGTAGTCGGGCCGCTGTATGGGGAGGCCATTGTCCGGATGCTCCGGGACCGGGGATATGAGGCGGATCTGTTCCTGTTTCCTGCCGGAGAGAAAAGCAAGACCAGGGAGACAAAGGCCATGATCGAGGACGCCATGCTGGAGAAGGGGTACCGCAGGGACTGCTGTATCATTGCCGTGGGCGGCGGCGTGGTGACAGATCTGGCCGGGTTTGTGGCGGGAACTTATGGAAGGGGGATTCCCTTTATCAATTACGCCACAACCCTTCTGGCTGCGGCAGATGCTTCTGTGGGAGGGAAAACCGCGGTGGATACACCGCTGGCCACGAACCTGATCGGCCTCTTTTATCAGCCGGAGAAGGTTTATCTGGATCTGGATACCTGGAACACCCTTTCCGCGCGGGAAATTTCCAGCGGAATGGCGGAGACCATCAAGCATGCCTGCCTGGCGGACGCCGCCTTTTTTGATTACCTGGAGACGCATATGGATGAAATTATGGCACTGGATCCCGTTTCCTGTGAATATATGGCGCAGAAAAACTGTCAGATCAAGTATCAGGTGGTAATGAAGGATGAGCGGGAAAGCGGACTGCGGGAGGTGCTGAATCTCGGTCATACAGTAGGACGGGCTATTGAGACAGTCAGCGGATACCGGCTGCTTCATGGAGAAGCAGTTGCCATCGGACTGACAGCGGCGGCAGAACTTTCCCGGGATATGGGATATCTGGAAGAAGCCGATGTGGAGAGAATCATCCGTCTTCTGGAAAGAGCCGGGCTTCCCACTGCCATACCGGATTATATTGACCGGGAGGCCCTGGTGAAAAAGCTTTATACAGATAAAAAGGTCCGGAACGGGAAGCTGCGTTTTGTGGTGATGCGGAAAATCGGGGAGATTGCTTCTTTCGGGGATAATATTTATGCCACGCCGGTTCCGGAGGAAACTGCCCGAAGAATCATAGAGATGATGTGATCATTATTCCGGGCGGTAATGATCCGGGAATAAGGGGCATACTATGTAGAGGACAAAGGATTGAATTATAAAAGAATCAATACAGCGACAGAAGATAACAGGGTATACTACCAGGCTTTTGACGGGAAAAAGCTGGCGGCAGAGTTTTCCTGGTATACAGAATCCGGAGCCGGTCTGTCCGCCAGATTCTGGATTGGCGGAATCCGGCTGATGGGAGAATATGAAAATGAACAGACCATGGATATGGTATTGCAGTTCATTCAGTATAAATGCTGGGTGTCCGGGTGTGACGTCATGCATGTCCGGGTTCATATGAAAAATCTGTTTTACCAGGATTTGTACCGCAAATACGGATTTTATGCCTTTGCCCAGGATGAGGATATTTCTTTGGACAGGATGGGAGACAGGAAGATTGTTCTGAAATATAATCTTCCTGCTTCCAGGGAAGAGCATTTTCAGAGCTATATCCGGAAGAGAAGATAGAGAGGTTATATATGAGAGTTTTTGAACATCTGGAGCCGGAAAGAGTTTTTTATTATTTTGAGGAAATCTGCGGTATTCCCCATGGATCGGGGAATACGCGGCAGATCAGCGATTATCTGGTATCTTTTGCCAGGAAACACGGTCTGGAATGCCGGCAGGAGTCCTGTGGAAATGTTGTGATCCGCAAGCCGGCCGCGCCGGGCTATGAGCAGGCGGATACTGTGATGCTCCAGGGCCATATGGACATGGTGGCGGTGAAGAACCGGGACTGTGATCTGGATCTGGAGAAGGAAGGGCTGCGGCCTGCGGTTTCCGGGGATGGACAGTGGGTATATGCGGAGGGTACTTCCCTGGGGGGAGACGACGGGATTGCCGTGGCTTACGCCCTGGCAATTCTGGAGGATAATACACTGCGGCATCCGGAGCTGGAGGCCGTTTTTACGGTAGATGAGGAGATTGGTCTGCTGGGGGCGTCGGCCCTTGATACCAGGGATTTAAAAAGCCGTATCCTGCTGAACATGGATTCAGAGGATGACGGCATTTTTCTCACCAGCTGCGCAGGCGGAGCGACCATGGAGTGTCTGGCGGACGCTCCCATGGAGGATGCCCCGGGAATCGTCTATGAGTGGAAGGCGGAAGGGCTGCAGGGAGGTCATTCCGGTTCTGATATTCACCTGGGAAGGGCCAATGCCAATCTGATCTTTGGAAGATTCCTGTCCCAGGTGGGAGAGAAATCGGAGTTCTCTGTAGGAGAGTTTTCGGGCGGAGAGAAGGATAATGCCATACCTGTCTGCTGCAGGGCCATTCTTGTGACAGATCCGGGGAATGCGCCGGTTCTGGAACGTGAAGCCGGGGAATTTGCCAGAATGATCCGGGCGGAATATGACGGAATCGAGCCCGGGATGACGCTGACACTGGAACGGCTGGAAGAGACACATGCCAGGGTACTGGCTCCCGGGGCAAAGACACGGCTTATGGCTCTGCTGGAACACCTTCCGGCGGGAGTTCAGCGAATGATGCCCGGAATGCCGGAAATGGTGCAGACTTCCCTGAATCTGGGGGTACTGCGTCTGAAGGAAGAAGGGATCTCCCTGACCTTTTCTGTCCGCAGCGCATCTGCCGCGGAAAAGGAATGGCTGCTGAAAAGGATGAAGGATCTGTGCGGACTGGCCGGCGGGCGCTGGAGGCTTTCCGGAGAATACCCTGCCTGGGAGTACCGGGCTGATTCCAGGATCCAGAAAATCATGTCGGAAGCTTATGAGGAAATGACCGGAGAAAAACCGGTGCTGACAGGGATTCACGCAGGCGTGGAGTGCGGTATTTTAAGTGAAAAGCTGCCGGGGATCGACTGTATTTCCTATGGTCCCCAGATGAAAGATATTCATACAACCAGGGAAAAGCTGGAGATTGCTTCTGTAAAGAAGAATTATGAACTGACGATCCGCGTGCTGGAAAAGCTGAAATAGAAGAAAAGCTGTTGCCAGAAGACCGGATTTTGTGTATTATAAACGTTGTTTGTAATACCTCAGAACCGAAAAAGAAAAAGTGTCTGGGAGTGAACCATAGGAGATGAAGCAGGAATGAGTAAAAAGACATTTGTGACAAAGGAACAGATTGAGGAAATGGTTAAGACCTGGCCCACCCCCTTTCATTTATATGATGAGAAGGGGATCCGGGAGAACGCGCAGGCAGTAAAGGAGGCTTTTGCCTGGAATCCGGGATTTCGTGAATATTTTGCGGTGAAGGCGAACCCGAACCCGTTTCTGATTAATATTTTAAAAGAGTATGGATGCGGAACAGACTGTTCTTCCATGACAGAGCTGATGCTTTCCAGAGAACTGGGATTTTCCGGTGATAAGATTATGTTTTCATCCAATGACACGCCGCCGGAGGAGTTTATCTATGCAAATGAGATCGGCGCAACCATCAATCTGGATGACTTTACCCATATTGCGTATCTGGAGAATCTGATCGGGGAGTTTCCCAAAACCATGAGTCTCCGGTTTAATCCGGGCGGAGTATATTCCCTGAGCAATGGCATCATGGACAACCCCGGAGATTCCAAGTATGGATTTACGAAAGATCAGATTATAGAGGGATATCGTATTTTAAAGGAAAAGGGAGTGGAGCGCTTCGGTATCCATGCGTTCCTGGTGTCCAATACGGTGACCAACGATTATTATCCGACGCTGGCAAAGACCCTGTTTGAGCTTTGTGTGGAAATCAAAGAAAAGACGGGAGTGAAGATGAGCTTTATCAATCTGTCCGGAGGCGTGGGGATTGCCTACAGACCCGGACAGACCCCCAATGATATCCGTGTCATCGGCGCGGGTGTGGAAAAGGTTTACAATGAAGTCCTGGTTCCGGCAGGTATGGGAGATGTGGATATTTACACAGAGATGGGGCGTTTCATGATGGGACCCTACGGCTGTCTGGTAACTCAGGCGATTCATGAAAAGCACATCTATAAGGAGTACATCGGGGTGGACGCCTGCGCGGCAAATCTGATGCGTCCGGCAATTTACGGGGCTTATCACCACATTACAGTGGCAGGAAAGGAAGACGCCCCCTGTGACCATAAGTATGATGTGGTCGGTTCCCTGTGTGAAAACTGTGATAAGTTCGCGGTTGACCGGATGCTCCCGGAGATCGGCATGGGAGACTATCTGATCATTCATGATGCAGGAGCCCACGGATTTTCCATGGGATATAATTACAACGGACGTCTCCGCTCCGCAGAGCTTCTTCTGAAGGAAGACGGCAGTGTGCAGATGATCCGCAGGGCAGAGACGCCGAAGGACTACTTTGCCACATTTGACTGTTTTGATATTATCAAGGGTCTGGTATAGGGTGCGGGGCAGGGAAATTTTTCTTGCATTTTTACAGGGCCTGTGATATGATGATCTGGCTTGAGTAATTCAGGCCAGACGCCGGTGTGTCGGAATTGGCAGACGACCGCGACTCAAAATCGTGTGGAGAAATCCGTGTGGGTTCGAGTCCCACCACCGGCACCAGAATTTTCAGCCCTGAGCTTCACGGTTCGGGGCTTTTTTTCTTATCAAAAGTTCTAACCTCCCTTCAAAAAAGACAGCCATTTTCGGCTGTCCGTAAATTTGTGCTTGATTCGTTGAAGAAGAATAAAAACATTACATTGCTCACAATGAAGAAGTTGTGTGACATCATCGGATGCACACTGAACGATATTGTCCGTTTCAAAAATAGGCTGTCGAGGAAATTGAGATCCTCGGCAACCGTTGTTGTCCTCCAGAGAAAAATAAGGGCAGCCACAGCAGCTGT
>CAYLWI010000059.1:0-13946 GCA_964387345.1 uncultured Eubacterium sp.
TCTGTGAACAGTCCTTTTTGCAATTTGCGGCAGATTCCGGACGTTAAAAAGCTGACAGCACGAATCTGTGCAGCCCCCTCCCCCGTCTCACCTGCTCCCCGGCATTTATAAGTCTGCACCGGTTGCCTGTGAGTCGTATTCTATCAGGAATCTTTCTGTTGTTATCATGTATTAAATTTTCTGCAGGCTTCTACGAACTGTTCCGCAAATTCCGGATTGGAATAATAATAAAGATGAGGGAATCCCGCAGCAAAATTCTCTCCCGCCACAATACAGTCCCAGCTCCGTTTCCCTGCCGGTTTCCGGGCATGGAAAGCATCCCCGTTGTAAGAACTGTCAAAATAGTGAAATTCATGAGCCCGGATCTGCTCTCCGGCCGCTCCGAAAATCTGCGGCTTTTTTGCAGTCAGGGTCACATACCCGAATCTTCCCAGGCGGTCTGTTTTCTTTACATGCCCTGGCAGGACTCCGGCCATGGGCCAGCTTTTTCCCTTCATATCTTCCATGGTTTCATGAAGATACATAAAACCGCCGCACTCGGCCAGATATGGCGTTCCTTCCGCCGCAGCCGCTCTCACTGACTCCACCATGGAATGATTTCCGCTGAGTTGTTCTGCATATAGTTCGGGATATCCGCCCCCGAACAGAATTCCCCGGATGTTCCCCGGCAGCTTTTTATCATGCACCGGAGAAAACTCCACAAGAACGGCCCCCAGACGTTCCAGCAGTTCCAGATTGTCCTCATAATAAAAACAGAAAGCTTCATCCCTGGCAACGGCAATCCGCAATTGCGGCTCTCCTGCAATGCTGTTCACGGAAGACAGATATCCGGTTTCCCTCTCGCGGCTCTCCGCCGGTCTCTTCACGGCCTCTCTTCTGCTGTTTTCCAGAAACGCATCCAGCGCTTCCGGCATGTCCACATCCAGACCGGGCGCTTCTTCTGCCAGCCCAAGAATTCCGTCCATGTCCAGAGTCTGTTCCAGGACATCCGCCAGCCCCAGGACTCTCTGTCTCAGATCCCCGATTTCTTCCGGAGTCACCAGCCCCAGATGACGGCTCTCTATGACACAGTCCTCCAGACGCGGCACATATCCCAGTACCTTAACCGGAAGCTTCTGTTCTATTTGTTCTTTTAAAGCCGGATACATGGAAGCCGTTGCCTGATTCAGGATTACACCGCGGATATAGCTGTCCCTGCAATGATTTTGTCCATCAGCCATATCCGGAACTGCCTCCAGAAATCCCCGGATCAGAGCAGTTACGGACAGACTCATACCACGGGCATTGACAATCAGGATCACAGGCGTTTCCGTGATACGGGCCAGATCCCAGGAGGAAGCCCTGGGAGTAATACCTCCCAGACCGTCATAAAATCCCATAACGCCCTCTATCACAGAAAGCTCCGCCTTTTCTGCCTGCCTTCCAAACAGATATCTCGTCGTCTCCTCATCAGTAAAAAAAGGATCCAGATTACGGGAAGCCACTCCGATGATCTTCCTGTGAAACATGGGATCAATATAATCCGGCCCGCATTTAAAAGATATTACCTGTTTTTTCCGGTTTTCCAGCGCCTGCAGAAGTCCGCAGGTAACCAGCGTCTTTCCGCTGCCGCTGGCAGGCGCGGCCAGCATAATTCTTGGCAGCTTCTGTTTTTTTCCCATATTCCCCTCTCTGTTATCAATTTCTTTCCGTCCGGCGCTGTCCCATATCAGTATCCGGACAAGGTCTTATTTATCCTTCACACTTTTCATGCCACAGCACAATGACATATACCGGATTCTGTCCGGTCATCATATGATGATCTCCCATGATCTTTGCCCGGGCTGCCGTGACACTGACAATATCCTCGATTGTCAGATCCAGATCACGGGCAGACTCCATTACCTCGCAGATTGTCTCCAGAGTAATACAGTTCACCACAATACGGACCTCCGGATTTTTCCTCACAAGCGTCCGCAGAATTGCCTTTAAACTGCCTCCGCTTCCTCCGACAAACGCATGGGTGGGGGCCGGAAGATCCCTTAATACCTCCGGCGCCCTGCCTGGAATAATCTCCAGATTGGAAACCCCGAACTTCTTCCGGTTTTCAGCCACTATCTTCCATGCATCCTCTTTCCACTCAATGGCATATACCTTTCCCCGGTCAGCCATCCGGGCGCATTCCACGGAAACCGACCCGGTTCCCGCTCCCACATCATATACCACGGCGTCCCTGGTCAGTCGGAGCCGGGAGATGGAAATGCTCCTCACTTCCTCCTTAGTCATAGGAACCTTTCCCCGCAGAAATTCCTCGTCCGGAATTCCATGAACGCAGACGGCGTTCCCCGCGCCGGGGTTACAAAATATCACGGCGCAGATCCCTTCCCGGTCAAATTCCGTAAAATCGCATACTTCCCCCCGGCAGATCTGCTCCGTGGGATAACTGAGATCAACGCCCACATACATTTCCACTTCCCCCATCCCCAGGGAAACAAGCCTGTCTGCAATGGAACGGATGCTGGCGGCATCGGAAGCCAGGGCAAACACCTTCTCATTTTTCCGGATCGCCCCGGCCAGGTTCTGTTCCCTTCCATGAACACTCATCAGAACCATATTGTCCCAGGATATCTGCAGTTTCGCGGCAAAATAAGATACTGTGGATACTCCGCTGACCATATGTATCTGATAATTGCTGAATGCTTCCTCCTCTTCCAGCTTCTCTATCAATCGCTTCGCCCCGCTGTAAAATCCCACATCTCCCGAGAAAGCAATCACCGTTTTCCTGTATTCCGGATGCTCCAGAAGAAAAGAAATGATTTCCTCACTGCGGGAGAAAGGAATCATGGGCTTTTCAAAAGCCTCCAGCGTATCCAGAATCCGGGGAGCTCCGATGATACAATCCGCGTCCCGGCAGGCATTTACTGCTTCTACGGTCATAGTTTCCCGGCTTCCCAGTCCTGTTCCCAGAAATGTAATTCTTTTTTCCCTCTCTGCTTCCGGTTCTTCTGTCTCTTCCATCCGCGACGTCTCCGGTTGCTCCGCGTTCTCTTCCGCTGTCTCCGCCTCCATTTCCGCAGCAGCCAGGGCTGCTTTTCCGGCCACAGCATCTTCCTTCATTCCCTGATCTGCCACAGACTTCCCTGTCACCTCCTGTTTCTCCGGATCATCCGCCTTTTCCGGCAGACGTCCGGCTTCCTTCTCCTGAGAGATCTGCTTCTTCGCCTCAACGCTCATCCACTCCGGAATCCGGTAACGCTTCTTTTCTTCCAACCGGCTTTCTTTCCACATTCTTACGGCCAGACGGCGGACTTCATCCATGGAATATCCATCCTTCTGCACAGGCCTCCGGATCACCACACAGATGGCTCCGGTATCCCGCGCCGCCTCCACTTTCTCAGAGAACCCTCCGCTGGCTCCCGACTCCTTGGTGACCAGAAAATCCGCATGGACCATCTGGATCGTAGCCACATTCATCTCCCTGGAGAACGGTCCCTGCATACAGATCACCTGCTTTCTGGAAAATCCGTACTGCTCCATCCGGTCAAATACGTCCTCCTGCGGAAGCGCCCGGACAAAAATCCGTTCTTTCCGGTCGATTCCGTCCGCAAAAACAGGAAGCTCCTTCATTCCTGTGGTGAGAAGAATAATTCCCTCCTGCTGATCCAGCCATTCCGCCGCCGATTCACAGTCGTCAAATACACAGACCCCGGATATATCTTCCAGATCTGTTTCTTCCCGGAGCAGCCGGACATACTTCAGCCCTGTATTTTCACATGCATCCGCAATATTTTCCGTAACGGCTTCCGCATAAGGATGAGTCGCGTCAATCACTGCCATAGGGCGGATTTTCTTCATCAGTTTTTCCATCCCGTCCCGGTCCATCCGTCCGGTCAGAATCTGTATGCCGGGCATGTCCGGAAGCACTTCCTCCCCATATTCCGTGGCTACACAGACCGCAGCCGGAATTTTCTGACCCGACAGAAACTGCGCCAGTTCCCGTCCTTCACTGGTTCCCGCAAAAATAAGAAATCCGCCTGTCTGCCGCGTCGGTCTTTTGCTGCTGTTTTCATTTTTCTGTTGTGACAGAATTCTGTCCTTTCGTTCTGCCAATGTTCTTTTCCCTCCTTCATCTGGCGCAGATCCTCCCCAACCGGATCAACATCATTCTCTGTCTTCTACACCCGGTATCCCCGGGGAGTTACCATATGTCCGTCAATCACCCTTGTCTGGGAATTTCCCACAAATACAGTTGTAAACATATCTGCCTGGATATCCTGCAGTTCCCCCAGAGTACAGATTCTTCTCTGTTCTCCCTCCCGGCCGATCCGGGAAACCGTCCCGCAGACAGTATCTTCCGCCTTATGCCGCAGCAGCAGCCTGCAGGCTCTCTGAAGATAATCTTTTCTCTTTCTGCTGGCAGGATTATACAGACAGACTACAAAATCCGCCTCCGCTGCCATCAGCAGCCGTTTCTCAATCTTTTCCCAGGGCGTGAGAAGATCACTCAGACTGATCACCGCAAAATCATGAATCAGCGGCGCTCCCAGCAGGGCTGCTCCGGCCGTGGCCGCTGTAACTCCGCAGATAGTTTCCACTTCCACCTGCGGATATTCTGAACCAATTTCCAGCATCAGTCCGCTCATCCCATAAACTCCCGCGTCACCGCTGCAGATCATGGCAGCGGTTTTCCCGGACGCGGCCTGCTCAAAGGCAAGCCTGCACCGCTCCGCTTCCTGCCGCATGGGAGTAATAAGGAATTCTTTTCCCGGGAAATGTTCCTTCACAAGATCTACATAAACAGTATACCCTACAATTACATCACAGCTCTCCAGTATTCTGGCCGCCTGAATGGTCATTTTCTCATATTCACCGGGCCCGATTCCCACAACATAAACCTTATTCAAAATTAACCTCCCATTTTTTCTCCAGCAAAGCAATCGTTATACCATCCTTTGCGGTTTTTCTGCACAAAAACTGCGCCCTTTTCTGTTCCCTCTCTTTCAGAACTGCCAGAGCCGCTCTCTCACAGACATTATCCACTCCTGTGATTTCTGAGACAAAACCTGAAGCGGAAAAATCCCCGGACACCCTCTGCAGTTCCTCTGCCGGAAAAGTCTTAAAAGGAACTCCCAGTTCTTCCGCAAGCTGCAGAAGCCCCGGCTCATCCTTTTTCATGTCAATGGAGGACAGACAACAGATACCTGCGGGGTCCACCCCGTTTTCCTTCAGAACCCCGTCCAGCGCTTTCCCCAGGTCATCCCGGGTCTTTCCACGCCTGCAGCCGATCCCCACGATCACAGCCTCCGGAACAAGAGAAAGGATATCCATTCTGTGTTCTTTTCCTTCCGGAATTCCGTCCGTACTGCTATTCCCCGGTCTGTCCCCATAATCTCCCGTCACCCTTTTTTTTACCGAAACAGAAATCCCGCAGGATACTTCCCGCTCTGTTCCACTGCCCTTTTGTTCTGACCAGGCCATCTCTCCGGAGCTCCCCACATATAACAGCTCCTCCGGGATCTCTCCCCGGATGTCTCCGTCACAGCAAAAGGGAATCCGCCTCCCCTCCACAATTTCGGCCGCCACACGCTTCGCCAGATTCATATCTGAGATAACCAGATGATTTTTCAAAGCCCAGACATCTACCGCCAGTCTTCCATTTACATCCGAAGCTGTCGTAATCACGGGATCTGCCCCCAGGGCCTCCGCAAGAAAAACAGTCAGTTCATTGCCGCCGCCCAGATGTCCCGATAAAAGAGAAATGATATGCTTTCCCTGTTCGTCCGCCACCAGGACCGCCGGATCTGATTTTTTGGAAACCAGGAAAGGGGCAATGGTCCGCACCGCGATCCCCGCTGCCCCGATAAAAATTACCGCTGCAGAACAGGAAAAGATTTCCGCGCACCAGTCTCTGAGAGATCCCTCCACCCAGACAGCCTCCTCAAACTCCTGTGCCACCGGCTCTTTTTTTGTATACAGTTCAGTCCGGATCTTCCCAAGGACTTTCCGGATCCGCAAAGAAAGTACAAAACCCTTATGGGTAAAGGATATGACAGCGATATCCCCGCGCATATTCTGTTCTTCCTTCCTGTCTGTGAATTTCATTTTCCGAACCTCTCTCCCGGCAGTTCTGATCTGCCTGTCCGCAGAATCTTCTGCTCCTGTCAGTTTCCTGCCTTCCGGTACTCCGTGGAAAATTCCGGATGATACAGCTTCGACCTGTCATAATGACTGTGTGTCACTGCATCTCCGATAATCATCAGAGCTGTCTTTGTAATCTGATGCTCTGCCGCTGTCTGTGCCAGAGTTCCGACTGTACAAAGAAAGGTCTTCTCTTCCGGCCAGGTGGCTTTATAGACAATGGCAGCCGGCGTGTCCGCCTCATAACCGCCCGCAATCAGTTCCCGGCTGAGCTGCTCCAGAAGTCCCGCGCTCAGAAAAACAACCATGGTTGCATGATGGGCTGCCAGGGAGGCTATATTCTCCCGCTCCGGCACCGGGGTCCGCCCCGCCATCCGGGTGATAATTACACTCTGGGAAACCTCCGGAAGTGTATATTCCAGATTCAGCGCAGCCGCGGCGCCGCAGAAAGAACTGACTCCCGGACAGCTCTCATAGGCAATTCCAAGCTCATCCAGCCGGTCCATCTGCTCCCGGACAGCTCCGTAGATACAGGGGTCTCCCGTATGGAGCCGCACAGTCATTTTTCCGGAATCTTCCGCCTGCTCCATCACATCCAGCACTTCTTCCAGCGTCATCTCAGCGCTGTTATACACCAGACAGCCTTCTTTTTTCCCTTCCAGTAATTGAGGATTCACCAGAGAGCCCGCATATATAATCACATCTGCCTCTTCCAGCAGCCGCTGTCCCCGCACAGTGATCAGATCCGGAGCTCCGCTTCCCGCGCCTACAAAATAAACCATAAAATCTCCTTCCTGCTCTTATATTTACCTTTCTGCTTCCAGTAGTGCCAGAAGTTCATCAGCATTCTTTGTCCGCCCCAGTTCTCCATAAACATTAGAAAAAATGACTGCCCCGGTTTTCAGTCTTCCCCAGGACCTCCGCTGCAGGGCTTCATGAATCCTTTCCATAAGGATTTCCAGTGCAGGCTCCCACACTCCGGCCTCCCGGATCACCCGGAGTCCCTCATCTGCAGTGACAGCGGATAGAATTTCTCTGGCGCTGTCCGCATCGATACCAGCCCGGACCGCGCAGGCCGAGAGAATCTCCATCCGGGCGTCTGCTTCCCGGGAATGGGTATTCATGATTCCCCCGGCCACCTTGACAAACTTTCCGATGTGGGCCACAAAAAGCATTCCCTTCACCCCCAGATTCACTGCAAGATCAATGGTCTGCCCCACATAATTGCTGCATTTCACCGCTTCATCCGGTTCAAAAGGAAAATTCCCTTTCAGATAATCCGCCCCGTAATTTCCGGGGGTTGCCAGAAGATAACTCCTGGATACTGACTTCTGACGCATCTCCGCCTCTATGGACGCCACCAGCGCCTGTTCGCTCATGGGTTCCACAATGCCGCTGGTACCCAGAATCGAAATACCGCCCTGTATTCCCAGCCGCGGATTAAAGGTCCTGGCCGCCAGTTCTGCTCCGGCGGGAGCTGAAATCGTCACAATCAGTCCTTCCCGGTAACCATATTCCCGGCAGACCTTCTGAACTTCATTCCAGATCATGCTCCTGGGAACCCGGTTGATGGCCGGCGCTCCCACAGGCTGTTCCAGGCCGGGAAGAGATACTTTCCCCACCCCGGCGCCTCCCTCCAGCGCAATCTCCGCGCCAGGCTCCTCTGATATCTTTTTTTCTCCGGAAGCATCCTGGTCTGCCCTGTCACCGGAAATAGTCCAGCCATATTTCTTCCGGCAGGCCGCCGCTTCCCCGCAGGTACACTTCTCCACATACGCATATACCAGAATTCCGTCCGTGACATCGGGATCATCCCCGGCATCCTTCCGTATGGCGCAGCCTGCCCTGTTCTCTTCCAGTACAGTCTCCACCGGTTCAAGAAAAAGAACCAGCCCTTTCGGCGTCTCCAGCTTTACCGCCGGAACCGGCTGACGGGTAAAAAGCATCCGGGCTGCCGCCTGGGCTGCCGCCGCCGCGCAGGATCCTGTCGTATAGCCAAAACGCATTTTTTTATTGTCCCTGATTATGTACTTATCTTCCAGACCACTTTTCATACTTATAACTTATAACTTATCATTTGACAGAGAATTTCTGTCCAGCATCACTGTCTCATGCCCGTTCACTTCTTCATCCGCCAGTCCGCCCTCCAGGAAAGGCAGAATCCTTTCCAGAGACGGATTCACTTTCTCCGGCATCCATCCCGCGATAATATCTACCTGATCGGTCACACCGCCAAAAGGTACCGCCGCCATCCGCCCCCGGGTATAAACCGGCGTAGTCAGATATGCCGGAAGTATGGTAATCCCCATATTGACTGTAATCATAAAAAAGATTGTCTCCACATCTTCAATGAACTCCAGAATCCGGGGATTATATCCCCTCTGCAGAAACTTTTCAACTATCATCCTGCCTTCCCCGATTTCATTATCGGGAGATGATGCAAGGATCAGCGGTTCATCCTTCAGTTCTCTCCATGTAATATACTGTTTCTGGGCAAGGATATGGTTCTTGGGAAGTACAGCGATCAGATTATCCCAGGCAATCTTTTTATACGCAATCCCTTCATAAGAGGATTCATCAAACATCGGCATCAGCACCAGATCTGCCTCCCCGGACTTCAGCATCTTCATCAGCATGGAAGGACTGGAATTCTTAAACTTCATGGAAATGTTAGGATATTTCTGATGGAAAGCCTGGATACGCCCGGAAACCTCCGTATTCCCCACGCCCAGGGTAAATCCGATATTCAGTGATCCTGTAAATCCGCTGGAAACTTCCCGGGTTCTCTGCATGGCGATGTCCATACGGCTCAGTATCCCGGCAGCCTCATCCTGGAACACCTTGCCGGCAGGAGTCAGAGACACCCGCCTCTTTGTCCGTTCAAACAACCGCACCCCAAGCTGCTCCTCCAGCACTTTGATCTGCTGGGTAACTGCCGTCTGGGAGACAAACATAGATTCTGCCGCCTTGGTAAAATTCAGTTCCTTTGCTACCGCAAGAAAGTATTCCAACTGCCTGCTGTTCATGCTTCTCCCTTCCGTCCTTTACTCCTGCTCCTCTTTGTTATACTTCACATATCCCGGATGCCTGCCGGACATCTTATATACATTTTCTCTCAGATCCAGCAGTTCGTCAATACGCTCCCGGGAAAGATCCGGCGCCCCTCCCAGAAGATGGATATAGAGCGAAGTTTTTGCATACATTTCCAGGGATTCCATGTTAAAATATGCCTTTGTCAGCGTATCCCCTACTGTCAGGGCTCCATGATGGGCCAGAAGAACAGCGTCATGGTTCTGAAGCAGGGGCGCAATGGAATCCGGCACTTCGTCCGTGGAGGGCCGCGCATAGGGCGCCAGAGGCACTGCTCCCAGATTGGTAATATTTTCAGTCATATAATAACCATCCAGAGCTTTTCCCATAGAAGCATAACTGGTGGCGACAGGCGGATGGGCATGCACCACCCCGTTCACATCCTCCCGCTCCTGATAACAGCGCAGATGCATCTTCATCTCGGAGGAAGGCTTATATCCTTCCGCTGCGCAAATCACACTGCCATCCGCCGCCAGGCGTACCAGCATCTCCGGCTTCATGGAGCCTTTGCTCACACCGGAAGGCGTACACAAAATCGTGCCGTCCTCCAGTCTGACCGACACATTTCCATCGTTGGCCGCCACAATCCCCCGCTGCCACAGCTTCAGGCAGACATCACATATTTCTTCCCGCTCCTGCATATACACTTTCATCATCGGCATCCCCCTACTTTCTGTCACGAAAACAGATATATTCATGATTATAATTTCCCCACCAGCTCGTACGCTTCCGTCCTTCCGGTTCCGGCTGTACAAAATATACTGTGGAAAAAAGCATTTCCTGTGCGTTCAGTTTCACAATAATCCGCAACAGCCTGTCATCCAGAGGAAAAATGATCTCCTTTTCTGTCTCATCCTCAAAAGGCTTCAGAATCTGCAGATATTCCATTTCATCAGCAGTCAGAAGCCCGTCAACCATTTCCCTGGAATCCTCATCCAGACGGAAATAATAAAAATCTGCAAAAGAATTATCTGCTCCGTATTCCTTTTTCAGACTTCTGAAATGCTCATAAGCCCTTTTCTCATCCATAATCAGTTTTACATCAGCATAAGACCGAAATCCTTCTGTTATTTTATCAAGATAAATGGCTCCCCGTTCTTTTAACTCTTCCGTTGTCACTGATAATCTCCTCTCCTGTCCTACATCAGATCCGCCGGCACGTAGGCTTCCACATATATTCCTTCTTCTCTGTAATCCTCGGAGAGCAGTTCGCCATATTTACGGATCCTCTGGATCTCGCCGGCCTTCTGATATGGAAAAGTATGCTTCAGAAGTACCTTTCCCTCCCGCAGAACTTCCTCCAGAACCTCCCCGAACTGCTCCAGGCCATCTCCGGTCTTCGCGGAAATCCGCAGCGTCCGGTCTGCCCTGAAATCCTGGTAAATATCCCCGCCATCCAGACGGTCGCATTTATTAAACAATGTAATTATTTTCTTATCTGTCACGCCCAGTTCCTGCAGCGTATCATACACCACATGCATCTGGGTATCCCACTGTGGATTGGAAGCATCCACTACATGGATAATAATATCCGCGTACTTCGCCTCCTCCAGAGTACTTTTGAAAGCATCCACCAGATGGTGTGGAAGCTTCCGTATAAATCCTACCGTATCGGTGAGAAGAATCTGCTGGTTTCCCGAAAGCGGAAGCATCCGGGTGGTAGGATCCAGGGTGGCAAAAAGCTGATCCTCCTCCAGGACCTGCGCGCCGGTCAGGGCATTCAGCAGTGTGGATTTTCCCGCATTTGTATAACCTACAATAGCCGCCACCTTTGTATAATTTTTCATTCTCCGGCTTCTGGTCACTTCCCGGTGACGGATCACTTCCTTCAGTTCCCGGTTCAGCTGCGCGACCCGGCGACTGATCAGTCGCCGGTCCATTTCCAGCTTTTTCTCACCGGGTCCTCTGGTCCCGATCCCTCCTCCCAGCCGGGACATGGACCGTCCGAATCCAGTCAGCCGGGTCATCCGGTATTTCAGCTGGGCCAGCTCTACCTGGATCTTTCCCTCGCTGGTAGCCGCCCTGGCCGCAAAAATATCCAGAATCAGCAGGGTACGGTCCATGACTTTTGTATCCAGCGCCTTCTCCATATTTTTCATCTGAGCCGGGGAAAGCTCATCGTCACAGATAATTCCCGTGGCGCCGGTCTCCTGGATAAGAGCCCGGATTTCCTCCAGCTTTCCGGAACCTGCATAAGTAGCCGGATGGATCTGCTCCAGATGCTGAATCACCCTTCCGGCCACCTCAGCTCCTGCTGTGGCCGCCAGCTCTGAAAGTTCATCCAGGGAAGCTTCTGTATCATCCCCGTCTCTCTGGCTGACGCCCACAAGAATCACTTTTTCCACTAATGCATCATTTTCATACATGCAGACTATTCCTCCGCCGCATTGTCTGCGTCTGAACCGGCAGTGTCATCCGCTTCTGAATCCGCCGTATCATCTTCGTCGGTGGAACTGGTATCACCGCTGTTCACACGGGTCTCTAAAAATTCATATTCCCGCTCTACATCCTCATCAGAATAAACTTCAAGGAAATCTTCCGCCAGACTGAGCGCACTGTCAAAATCTCCGGAATATTCGTAGGCTGCAATCAGATTCTTTTCAATTTCTGCATCTGAACCGTCTTCTGCAGCCTCAAGAGCAGCTTCCAGATAAATAACCGCATCTTCGTACTCTCCCGCGGCCAGAGCGCTGGCTCCCAGCTCTCCCAGGGCTTCCGCGTCATCCGGGTACTTTTCCATATAGGAAGAAAAAGCATCCCTGGCTTCCTCATCGGAACCCTCCGCCTTATAAACCTGTCCCAGCAGCAGAAGCGCTTTGTCATAGCCTTCCTCTTCCGCCTTCAGCAGATTCACCCTGGCGTTTTCATAATCTCCTGTCAGGAAATACAAATCGCCCACAAAATAATAATCCTCGCCGCTGGAGGGATCCATACTCATTACTTTGTCATAATATTCCTGGCCGCTGTCATCCAGACCGGCTTCTACAAGATCTTCGTATATATGGACGCACAATTCCACATCATCATCATTCAGGGAAACTGCCTGCGCGTAATCTGCCAGGGCATTTTCATTCTGCTGCTCCTGCAGATAAATATTACCTCTCAGATAATAAACCTCCCAGTTTTCTTCATCGTACTCAATCAGGGCTGTACATGCGTCTATCGCCCCTTCCGTATCACCGGCTTTATACAGAGCCATTGCTTTATAATAGCAGATATCCAGCTCCTCGACGCCGATGCTTCCCACTGACTGATCCAGGGCCTTCTGGAAACTGCTGACCGCGCCCTCATAATCTCCGGATTCCATCTGGGCAATTCCCAGTTCCTTATACTCCTGCTCTTTTTGGGCAGCTTTGCTGGTACATCCAGGTAAAAGCGCCATGGCGGCCGTCACCGCCGCCAGGCAGGATATCGCAATCTGTTTTCTCTTCATCTGATTCCCTCCGTCTGGATGCTGGAAGAATTCAGGTATGCTTCCTGTTCCGGAGTGAGCGTGTCAATATTCTTTCCAAGAAAACGCAGCTTCCGGTTGGCCACCTCCAGATCCACCTGACGGGGAACCGGAATCAGCTTCTCTGTCAGGCGGTCCCCATTCTCCACCAGATACTTTGCGCTCAGCGCCTGAATCGCAAAGCTCATATCCATGATCTCTGCCGGATGTCCGTCTCCTGCCGCCAGGTTTACCAGTCTGCCTTCAGCCAGCACATAAATCCAGGTATCTTCAGAAATCTGATATCCCGTAATATTTTTTCTCTGATCGATGGTGTCCAGGGCAATCTCCCGCAGGCGCTTCATATCAATCTCCACATCGAAATGACCGGCGTTACAGAGGATAGCTCCATTTTTCATCGCCCGGAAATCTTCTTCATCAATAACTCCCGCGCAGCCGGTGACCGTAATAAAGAAATCACCAATTTCCGCAGCCTCATTCATAGGCATCACATCAAAACCATCCATAACCGCTTCTATGGCTTT
Source organism: uncultured Eubacterium sp. (assembly GCA_964387345.1). Taxonomy (GTDB): domain Bacteria; phylum Bacillota; class Clostridia; order Lachnospirales; family Lachnospiraceae; genus Eubacterium_I. The sequence continues at coordinate 13,183 of CAYLWI010000059.1, forward strand.
GACAGGGTCAATCTCTGTCACAATGACCCGGGCTCCCAGCCCCTTCGCCCGCATGGCAACGCCCTTTCCGCACCATCCATAACCGGCCACAACCACATTCTTCCCCGCTACAATCAGGTTTGTTGTGCGGTTAATGCCGTCAAATACAGACTGACCGGTGCCATAACGGTTATCAAAAAGGTGCTTGCAATCCGCATTGTTCACAAGAACCATGGGAAATCCCAGTTCATGATTCTTCGCCATGGCAATCAGACGGATGATTCCGGTGGTTGTCTCTTCACAGCCTCCGATAACATAAGGAATCTTATCCCGCATTTTTGTGTGAAGCATATGTACCAGATCGCCGCCATCATCAATAATAATATTGCAGTTATGTTCCAGCACTCTCGCTATGTTCTCATCGTACTCCTCCGGCGTACAGTTGTACCAGGCATAAACACTCAGCCCATCCTCCACAAGAGCTGCCGCCACATCATCCTGGGTAGACAGCGGATTGCTGCCGGTAATATACATCTCTGCTCCTCCTGCCGCAAGCACCTTGCACAGATAGGCAGTTTTGGCTTCCAGATGAATGGAAAGCGCAATTCTGATCCCTTCAAAAGGACGTTCCCTGGAAAAATCATCCTCCAGAGAACGGAGCAGCGGACAGTTTTTCCGCACCCAGTCTATCTTATGCGCTCCCGATGGAGCCAGCGAAATATCTTTAATTGAACTCATAATTATCTGTTACTCCTTTCCCGGGCTGTTTTCTGCCCATGGAGGTA
>CAYLWI010000060.1:0-13873 GCA_964387345.1 uncultured Eubacterium sp.
AAATTCAGAAAAATACCCGCGCAGGCGGAAGCCTGCCCCGGAGCTGAAAAAGTCCTGGCTGTCTATATGATTTTCCGGTTCCTCCAGAATTTTCTTCAATTCCTTTCCATCAACAATTCCCGACTTTAAAATCAACCATTCAAAAGATTCTGGTAAATATAGTTTTATATTTTTCTTTCCGGTCTTATCGGCAGTTCACAATCAGAGTAATCCGGATATATCTGATACATCTGCTGATACACTTTTCTTGTATTCTGATATTTCCCCGAAGAATGCAGGCCATATATTTCTTCTACACTATATGGCAGATTGTAAAGATTTTCTCTTGTTATCAGCACAAAATAGTTATCTGATCCCCGCACGGCAGCCGCAAACTCCTCCGTATTTATAAATGCATTCTCTTCATCTATAAAGATTATACTTCCCGACATGCTCTCCAGAATCAGATTCCAGTTACGTCCCTCCAGTACTCTGCACGGAACATCACACACTACGTCTATTCCACTGGAATCCCCCATATTTTCCGCCTGTCTCAACATATTAACCAGGGTTGTCTTTCCAGTAGCGCTGTCCCCAAGTATAATTTGTAATATTTCTTTTTATTTCAAACTCATAGTGCAGCCTGTTGTTCTGCACAATAACGTTATGCTTCCCTTTCATTCCTTCCCACCTACACGTATTGCCCTGCAATACTTACAAATTCCTCCATATTATGAACCACTTCATCTGTATTAAGAACCCGGATCTCAAATTCCCCTTCTCCAAAATCCATAATATGTCTGAGATTAATCGTCAGGTCTTTCTGCAATCCGATTTTCAAAATCCATCTGGCACAATTATCACCACAGGCAGAAGCATTAAAAATTTTTCCGGCGTTTCTGTCGCGCCAGCAGCGCTGCCAGCCCTGCCGCCACCGCCGCGCCAATAACCCAGGCCCATACCGGGATATCGGAAACATTAAAACATCTCACATGAATCCACATCTGATTAATGCTGTTGTTGGCTTCATCATCAAAATAAACCATAATGGACGACCGGTTCAGAGTCTCCTCGTCGGGATACTGGGCATACAGCTGCCGGTATACCTGGTCGGCAGGTGCGGTAATCACATAATCCTCATCACTGTCATCTCCCACGAAAAAAGCCCCCAGGGGATATTCCACCGTATCCTCCCCGTCCTCTTCTGCGCCATAACACCACTCTGCATACTCAAAAATCCGTCCGTCTTCACCGCCGGCAATCACGGAAGTATACCCGATATAATACATATTCCGGACTACATTGTCCGGACGGGAAAGAAAATTAATAAACGCTTCCGCCGCCTGCTGTTTTGCCGCATCCCCGTTAATACCGTTTTTCAGCATTACCCAGCCGTCAAAATAGATGTTTGTGGACTCCTCCGGAACCGCGAACGCCAGTGTGAAGTCATCCTCATCCGCCTGATCCATGGTATAAACAGCGTCCCCGGACCACTGGTAATTGGCCACCACTCTTCCGGTAATCATGTCCACCTTCCCGGAATCTGTCTCAAAAGAATATGCGTTATCCTTCACATCCTGGAGATAAGCCTCCACCTGGGAAATAGTTTCCGGGGACACATCATTCATCTCATCTTCCAGACGCTGCTCATAATCTGGATCTGACAAAAAATCCGGGCTGGTCAGCAGCTCCGACTTAAGAGCTCCCACCGCCGCGAAATAGGAATCCCTCACATTATCTTTGATGGTCACCTGACGGTAATATTTTTCATCATTGAGAATCTTCCAGCTTGACGCGTCCTCCTCCGACACCACTTCGGGATTATAGACGATTCCTGTCACTCCCCACATATAACCGGCCGCATATCTGCTCCAGTTTTCTCCGTTAATTTCCTTTGTGTCAAAAATATTCTGAATAAAAGGCGACACTCCCTGGATATAGTAATTATACTCATTTTCCGTGTCAAAAAACTCCTCCGACAGAGGCACAAGCTGGTCTTCTGCCATCAGTTTCATAATCATATATTCCGAAGGACAGACCAGATCATAGGTATCCCCGAGAGTAAGCATATTATAAAGATCTTCATTGGTACCGAAAGTGGAATACTCCACAGTTACATCCACTCCGTAAGTTTCCAGATACCATTCCTCAAAATCCTCCACCATGGAATTAACCCCGATGATATCCCCGCTTTCCAGGTCAATCGTCTCTTCCTCGTCCCAGTCTCCAAGATCAATATATTCTTCCCAGTTGCAGACACGCAGCGTCACCTCCGGCACATCCGCGCTCCCTGCGTCTGTGGAACTTTCTGTCTGATTTTCCGCGGCCTGCGCCCTCACAACCGGCCCGCAGGAATTCCCTGTCGCCGGGAGCCGTCCCGACAGAAAAAAGCCGCCGAGGACTGCTGCCAGTGAAAGAGTCAGTATTCTTCCTGCTTTTTTAATCTTCATAAGAACGTCCGCCTCCTTCTTTCTGTCTGTTCGCCCGCACATTCATAACCACCACAATCACCACGACTATGGCAAAGATCACCGTCGACAGGGCCCACAAAGCTGTCTTGATTTCTGTCTGGGCTCCTTTCGTGGCATTCACCACGTAGGTACTGATCGTGTCAAAAGTCGCCGGTTTTGTATACGTTGCAATAAAATAGTCATCCAATGATAAGGTGATCGCCAGCGCGAAGCCGGATACAATTCCCGGGGCGATCTGGGGAATTATAACGCGCCACAGAGCGGTAACCGGCGTTGCTCCCAGATCGAGAGCCGCCTCATAAATACCGGGATCCATCTGCTTCAGTTTTGGCAGCACGGACAGATAGACAAAGGGCGCGCACAATGTCACATGACCAGCCACCAGAGGCACAAAAGTATCCTTGCTGACGCCGAACACAACCACCAGGAGAATACAGATGGAAAAGCCAGTTACTACATCCGCGTTTACCACGGGCACCTGGTTCATGGTGGAAAGCAGAGCTCCGGCCCGTTTTCTGGAATAAAAGGCTCCAATAGCGCCAGCTGTTCCCAGAACCGTTGAAATGGCCGCCGCGCCCAGCGCCAGGAACACCGTTCCCAGAATCATGCTGATCAGTTCCGGCGTTGTAAACAGCGTCACATAATTATGGAAGGAAAACCCTCTCATTGCGCCGATATGGGTTGCATTCGTAAAACTGTATACCACCAGAATCAGGATCGGGGCGTACAGGAACACCAGAACCAGCAGAAGAAAAATTGCTTTTCCTTTTTTCACAGCAGCGCACCTCCTCTCTCACGGCTTTCCTCCCCGCCATTTCTCGTCAGGAAGGTAAACAGGCAGATAATTCCCAGCAGAATCAGCGCGATCATAGATCCGCCGTTCCAGTTGTATGCGGCAAAATAGCTGCCGATCAGGCTGCCCATAATATAGGTACTGTTATACAGCATATCCAGAACCACATAGTTGGTCATGGCCGGCAGAAAGACCATGGAAACTCCGCTGACAATACCCGGTACAGACAGAGGAAGCACCACCTGCAGAAATGCCTGCTTCCCATCTGCGCCCAGATCTCTGGCGGCCTCCACCAGGGATCCGTCCAGTCTGGAGAGCGTATTGTAAACTGGCAGAATCATAAACGGCAGAAAATCATATGTCATGCCGGCCACCGCATTTATAAACGGATAAAATGATAAATTTCCCTCAATCAGCGTCAGTATCTCCTTTAAGGCCGTGATCCGCAATGAAAAATTGATCCACATAGGCGTAATAAAAAGAAGAAGCAGCGCCGATCTGTTTTTTAATCTGCTGTTTGCAAGAATATAAGCCGTCGGATAAGCAATCAGCAGGCAGACCACAGTTGTAACCAGCGCGACTGCCAGACTGTAGCAAAGCGTTCCCAGCGTGTTCGCATTGGCAAAAAATCCTACCAGATTTGCCAGTGTGGGCGTGCCGTCTCCATCTGTAAATGCATAATAAAACAGAACTGCCAGCGGAGCCGCCACAAAAACAAACAGGAACACGGCGTATGGTATTCCCAGAATCTTTCTGGAAAATCGAAACTTTTTCAATCCTCTGTCCTCCCGGTCCTCTCTAGTGTTTTACCTGGAACGTCATTTTTTCCACAGGCATCAGCAGCCCTACATGATCGTCCATATTCCACAGATATTCATCGTCCACCACAAAATCCTGTTCCACATCCTCTGTGTGAATCACATAGCTGTAATGGTCGCCTTTATAAATCAGATTCCGGATATAGCCATGGACAATTCCCTCTTCCACATGGTCCGTCATGGCAATATCCTGGGGCTGGACTGACACGATCACCTTTGTCCGGCGCACATCCACGGTCTCTCCCGCCTCGTCCACCAGAGTGCCGTCCTCCATCCTCCGGCTGCCCCGGATAATCTTCGTCACACTGACATCCAGTTCATGACCGTTATATTCCAGCCTGTAATTCCGGTTCAGATCCGCCACAAAAATATTGGTATGATCCTCCGCAATCATAATATGTATATTATCGGGCTCCACCCGGATTCCCACCCGGTCTCCTACTTTCGCGGAACGGACCGACTGGGCTACCATCTCATTTTTTCCGGACTCCACCGTAATCTCATAATGCATTCCCTTAAATACTACTGACGACACGGTTCCGCAGATTATCCCGCTTTCCGGGTCCGTCAGCTCCACATCCTCCGGACGCACGACAGCCGTAATATGCGTGCCCTCCTCAATGTCATCTACACAGACAAACTCTCCTCCGCAGAATCTGGCCTTCAGATGTCCCGTCATAATTCCGTTAAAAATGTTACTCTCTCCGATAAAGTCCGCCACAAAAGCATTTTCCGGCTCATTATAAATATCCTCCGGCGTCCCGAGCTGCTGGATTTTCCCTTCATTCATGACCACAATCTGATCCGACATGGTCAGCGCTTCCTCCTGGTCATGGGTCACATAAATGAATGTGATCCCCAGCTCATCATGCATGGCTTTCAGTTCCAGCTGCATCTCTTTTCTCATCTTCAGGTCCAGCGCTCCCAGAGGCTCGTCCAGAAGCAGGATCTCCGGCTCATTTACCAGCGCCCGGGCAATGGCCACCCGCTGCTGCTGGCCGCCGGAGAGCGTAGAAACCGAACGTTTTTCAAATCCCTCCAGATCCACCAGATCCAACGCTTTTTTCACCTTCCGGATAATCACATCCCGGGAGAGCTTCTTCTGTTTCAGTCCGAAAGCAATGTTTTCATACACATTCATATGGGGGAAAAGCGCGTACCGCTGGAATACAGTATTGACCGGCCGCCGGTTGGGCGGCAGTTCTGTAATATTTTTCCCATTTAACAGAATCTCCCCTTCAGTGGGCGTGTCGAATCCCGCAATCATGCGCAGGGTGGTTGTCTTTCCACAGCCGGAAGGCCCCAGGAAGGTCACAAACTCTCCCCGTTTTACCTGCAGATTAAAATCGGAGACGGCAGTAAAACCATCCTCATAGGTTTTCGTAATGTGCCGCAATTCAATAATATTTTCTTTTTGACTCTGTAACATAACCAATCTCCCTTGCCTTTCTGTTGTATCATTCCTCAGAATGTGGGCGGTGTGCTCACCCAGATCAGCTTCGCCGGACGGCTGCTGCTGTTTTCAATCTGATGCGGGCGGTTTGCCGGATAATAAAAACTCTCTCCGGCCTTTACCACATAAGCCTTCTCTCCCAGATGCAGACGGATCCGGCCGGAAATCACGAAGCCGAATTCCTCTCCCTCATGGGGAAGATCCTCCTCCAGTTTCTGACGGGGCTGCAGGACCACCAGCAGAGGCTCCATCTGATTCTTCTGGGCTGTGGGAACAATCCACTGGATGCTGTTCCCTCCCTCGTCAATCTTCTCAAAGAATCCTTCCTCAGAAAAAACCACCTGTTCCTCCTCCGCTTCGCGGAAAAATTCGGCGGCCGTGGTTCCCAGACATTCGATCAGATCCAGCAGCGTCACCACAGACGGCGCCACCAGCCCCCGCTCCAACTGGGAAATGTATCCCTTGGTCAGTTCTGTCCGGTCCGCCAGCTCCTGCTGGGTCAGACCGTTCCGGTTCCTCAGTTCCCTGATTTTTTTTCCGATACTCTGATAAATATAGTCCGCTTCCATAAAATTCCAGCCGTTTCTTTTACTCCTCCGGCCTGTTTTCGTCTTCCGGGAAATCCCGCCCTCCCGGTCGCTTTTATGTTAAACAAAAAATTAATTATTACTAAACTTCCGATGCAGATATGATTATACATATGCGCCTGGAAAAGTCAATAACCGTTATCCGCCTTTTTTCCCGGATTATGCATTTTTTCCCATACAAAAGGGAGCCGCTCCCGCAGCTCCCTCTCGGTTTCTGATTGTTTTCAGCCCGTTCCACGCCCGTCCAGCATCTCATTCATACTGCCAGACCGGAACCCCTGCAGATCCAGCGTCACATAGGCAAAGCCCAGCTGTTTCAGATACTCCGCGATTTCCCTCCGGAGTCCGGAATCCAGCAGCCGCCCCATCTCCTCATACAGCAGCTCAATCCGGGCCAGACTGCCGTGAATCCTCACCCGGAACTGATGGAATCCCAGATCCAGCAGCTTCTGCTCCGCCCGGTCCACCATCTCCAGTCTGTCCTTCGTAATACGCTCCCCGTAGACAAACCGGGACGCCAGACAGGCAAAGGAAGGCTTTTTCCAGGTGGGAAGTTCATGCTCCCTGGAAAGAACGCGGATCTCCTCTTTCGTCAGCCCCGCCTCCTGCAGAATGCTGATAATTCCCATCTCCCGCAGAGCGCGCATTCCCGGCCTGTAATCTGACAGATCGTCCACATTAGAGCCGTCCAGCACACAGGAAATCCCCTTCCGCTCCGCTATTTCTTTCATTCTGGAAAATAATACCTTTTTACACAGATAGCACCGCTCCGGCGGATTGTCGCAAAAACCCTCTACTTCTTCCGGTTCTATCTGGCAGACCTCCTGACGGATCCCATATGTTTTGCAAAAATCTTCTGATTCCGCAGTCTCCCTCACCGGGACCCAGTCACACTGTACCGTAAGCGCCAGAACCTGATCTCCCAGAGCCTGGTGAGCTGCATATAAAAGGAAGGTGGAATCCACACCCCCGGAAAAAGCGACTGCTGCTCTCTCCATACTTTTCAGCTTCTGCTGCAGAAGGTTCCATTTCTGATCCAGCAACTCCATTTTATATCCTTTCCGGGAACCCTTTTCGTTTCCAGCCCCGGCTTTTATCTTCGTCATTCTCCCTCCAGCATCTCCTGATAAAACTTCGTAAAATCATGACGCTTTTCTTTCTGAAAAGCAATGGCAGACTTCGGATGACTGTTGAGAAGCCCTGTAAGCATATAGGAAACATCATAACCCCAGATATAATTCCGCTTCATATCATCCATATAAATCTCAATAAATTTCAGTACCGGCATCAGATCATATTTAGGATTCTTCAGAAACCCAAGAAGCGACTCCAGAAAACAGTTGCCGGCTCCCCTTCCCATACCGCAGACGGTAGCATCCAGCAGACTTGCCCCATACCGGATGGCCTCTATAGTGTTGGCAAAGGCCAGCTGCTGGTTATTATGTCCATGATATCCGATGGTAACCCCCTTTGCCTCGCCGATTTCCATATAGAGCTCTGTCAGCGCCTGGATCTGCTCCGGGTAAAAAGCCCCATAACTGTCTACCAGATAAATATAATCCACACCGGAACGAGCCAGCATCTCCAGTCCCGACTTCAGCTCCATCTCATTGATTTTGGATACTGCCATAATGTTCACACTGACCTCATAGCCTTTTTCCTTCGCATCCGCAATCATTTCTATGGCAGTGGGAATCTGATGAATATAAGTAGCCACCCGGATCAGATCAATCACACTCTCGCTCCTGGGAAGAATATCCTTTTTATAATCACAGCGTCCCACATCCGCCATAACAGAAATCTTCAGCGGACTGTCATTTTCTCCCACGATCTTCCGGATGGACTCCTCATCACAGAACTTCCATTTTCCAAATTCTTTTGGGGAAAAATTTCTTTTGGACGCTTTATATCCGAATTCCATATAATCCACGCCGGCAGCGATATTCGCCTCATATAAAGCCCTGGCAAACTCATCTGAAAATTCAAAATTATTGACCAGTCCTCCATCCCGCAAAGTACAGTCCAGAATACGGATGTCCGGACAGTAGGACATAAGAACTCTTCCATTCGCATTTTTTAGTGCCATAATTCCATCCCCTTTTCTTGATTTAAAGTGTTAAAGTGAATTATAGCAGGACTTTTTGAGACTGTCAACGCCGGATTACACTTCTTCAATGTGCTTCCTCCTGGACCAGACAAATCTCTGGAACAATTTCTACGATCATAACCAGTATATATTATATCAGAGGGCAGTGTACCATGGGAAATTTATTGCCTGCTCTCCGTCTGCAATCATAACAGGGAGACAGAAAACCGTTTCCCACAGTATTCCGCCTCCCTGTTGCCGCTCACTTTATCCGCATCCGATCTTTCCACTATTTTATTTTCAGGAATGCTTCCAGATATCCCTGTTGTATTCCATAATTGTCCGGTCAGACAGGAAAAATCCCGCATTGCTGATATTGTGCAGCATTTTTCCACCATGCCATCCTGCTCCTGTCATCTTCAAATGCAATGAGCCATGGATTTCAGGACAGTTTCCCCTGCATAAAATCAAACAGCGACTTTTTTACAAACTCTGCCTGTGGACGACTGATGTGTACCGGTTCCACTTCCCGGTCAAAGAAAATGTCCTGCTGCTCCAGCCGCTTCACCCGGTTCATATTAATAATAAAACTTTTTCCAATTGCCAGCATCTGCGGAACCTGCAGTTCTTCCCTCAGTTCTTTCAGCGGTTTTCTCTCTGCGCGGTTCCGTCCGTCTCCGCAGACATATATACTATTTTTCCCTTTTTTATAAATATAACAGATTTCCCGGTACCTGACTTTCTCCACGCCGGTGCGCCTGGGAATCAGCCGGATCTGACCCTTTTCTTCCTCCATTTCCTGGAATACCTGCTCCAGAATATCATCCAGCTTTTCCATCTGATCTTTTAAAATAAAATGGAACGGGTGGTATTCATATCCTTCCAGCGCAAATTCGGAATGAAATGTCAGAAAAACGATCCGGGCATTCTTATCCAGTTTCCGGATTTCCCCCGCAAGACTCAGCCCATTCATATCCCCGCCCAGAACAATATCCAGAATATACAGGTCGAAAGTCTCCCACTCTTTCAGATCATATAAAAGCAGTTCCGGCTTCTCATAAAACCGCATTTCAATCTGCACCTTATTGCGGTTCCTGTACCGGTCTATCACTTTTTCAATCTCCCTCCGGAATACCTTCTCATCGTCTATACATACACATTTCATCTTCTGTTGCCCCTCCTCTTACTAACTACCATACCCCTACAGCAGCCGTCCGGGCAATCTCCCCTATGTGAATAATTTTCAGAAAGAGAACCAAAAAAGAAAGGCAGGGCGGGCTGCCACTCTACGGCAGCTCCCTGGTATATCTGCATCCGGGGAAATTGGAACACCCCAGAAATGACCCCTATCTGCCTTCTCTTTTTTCCAGTATCCCGCCGCATACCGGACATCTTTCTTTTCCAGTATGATTATCGTATGCAAATACCTGTCCGTCACAGTCCGGTATATAATTATTTTGAAAAATCTGTTCCAGATCTGTCAGCCCGGCATATAAAAATGCCGGGATACAATATACTGATCTGCTCTTACGCTGAACTCCGGTAAAACCTGTTTTTAATGATTGCATATGATATTTTCTATATTTCACAAGCCCCGATACTCTTACATAGATCCACTGCTTTTCTCCGCATTGTTCCAGAAAATCGAATATGTTTGTTGTTGTCTTTCTCGTTTTATTCCGTCTGTCATTATACAGTATAACATTAAATATTTTCATACCGGTCCGCTCCAGTATGCTGTATTCACCCTTCATCTGATAACAGTCTATTCCAAAATAAGATACGCCCTTATAAGAGAACTCGTCTTTGAATTTGATCTCCAGACATACCGGCATGATCCCGTCTCCCTCTGCCGCCCCCACAAACAGATCGATATTGCTTGTATAAAAATACCTGTTAAGAAACAAATCTTCTATGCCGATACTGCGTTCAATATCTTCCAGAATATTCTCTTCTTTATAATACTCTATGCATTTCTTCAGCTGCGCGATTTCGTCCTCTGAATGATCAACCGCCCTTCTGCTCTTTTGGATTTCTTCCAGCTGGTTCTCCTCCACAAACGTCCCGATCTTCCATCTCCATCCCGTGTCGGGACGGACTATATTCCAGACTCCGGATACTCTGTATAACTGATAGCACTGCTGGTTTTCCGCCTGCAGCATTCTGATAATCTCCCAGTCCAGCACAGACAGATCTGTTTTCTCAATAAACCAGAACTCTCTTCCGCTTTTCGCCCGGGAGAACCACCAGGAATCAGAATAAAGCGCCCTATTTTTCACAAAAGTCTGGATAAATAAATGCTCTGTCACATACCCGCCTATAATTTTGCTGCTGCGGTTTCCAAGCCGTTTTCGTTGTTCCTCAAACTCATGTTCATACATTATTCTTCTCTCCTTTTCACACAGCTGTTCCCATCTGCGCCCTGCCATATCAAACCAGTTTCCGACACTGATTCTGCCTTGAATTAGGTTTTCCCTGGATAAAGCACTTTCCGGCTGTTCTTTTGCATTATACCCCACATTGGAATTCCGGATTGCCGGGGGGGAATCATATTTCAGAAACTGCGGGGCCAGAGAGACGCGTTCTGACGGCTTATGACTATTTACTTTTCTGAAGCATAGACAGATAGGAGGTCCGCACGGTATCCGAAATCTGATATCCAAGACCATTCAGAATACTTTCTATCTGTCCGGGTGCGGCATCTTTCTTTTCTTCACTGTCAGCCAGAATCTCCAGTTCCAGAAATTCCCCAAGACCATATACCTTGTCCAGGCAGGCAGTTACGGATTCTTTCTGCAGCATGATCCTGTCTTTGCGCACTTCCGGATCCGCGGGAATATACCCGATTGCCCGCAGAATATTTCTGCAGATTTCCCCATCCTCCACACCGGTTTCCAGCTCCTCCCGGGTCATTGTGCAGTCGTCCAGCTTCTTCCCCTTGAAATTGATCTGTGCCCGGCTCTTCCCGGTCCTCCGGTCTTTTGTCTCGCGCACCCGCAGCGCCTGGCCATTTGCTCTTATATCACCCTGCCGGTTATCAAAATATGTATCACGCTCCTCAATCAATAAAGTCTCTTTAAATCCCATCTTCAAAAGCTTCATCCTTATTCCGGCAAGATCTGCAGCCGGAAGCTTTATCTCTGCTTCAATCATTCTGATTCCCCTTTCCCTAAAATCCGGCGGCCAGCCCCGGTCCTTCTATTGTCTTGAGCATTTTTCCGCATCAATTGCCAGGGTAAACATCAACACATGCAAAACATCTTCCGGATTCGCAATATCCAGAACATACACATCCGTCATATGTAACAGTTCTTTCGATATACGCGCCACCATTCTTCCTGCACCATCCGTAATAGAATAATTCCATTCCGTCCAGCTTCCTTCGATATGCCATCCATTAAAATCAATATTATAGCGGGGCTTCAGAAAAGTCATCTCCTTACAGATGGATCCGATCATCTGCTTCCCTTCATATACCTCAAACTTTGGAAGAAACGTAAGTACACGTTCCTTTACCATTCCCAGTTCCCGTCCATGGGCGTCAAATATCTTGAGGCAGTGTCCCCATGACAACTGCCCTTTTACCACATAAACCGTATTTTCATATTCGTCATATATGTCATAACTGTCCAGCCACGAAAAAAGTCTCTGTTTAAATAACAATTTCATATACCTGTCCTCCCTGGTGTATCGCCGCATTTGCTTCCTACAGCTTTCTTAGTTGATGACTTCACCATAATAAATTTTGAGGAGATAGTAAATAATATTTTATTCTGCTTTGCTCTTCTCTCTATCCTCGTCCTCTTTTCCCGATCTTTAACTCTTTTGGCGTATAGACCAGCTCAAAGGGTAATTCATAGAAGAACTGTTCCAAAATATTCTTTCGGTTCGGAAATTTTCTTTCCACTACCACTCGAAGTTCTTCCACCACATAATCACAGAGTACGATCCGGTTTCCAAATCCTACTCTCCGTGCAAAATCACGGGTAACCGCAGACGGGAAAAAGATAAGGGAAACCAGAATATTTGTATCCAGCATAACTCTCATTGGTTACTTCCTCCTGAGTTCTTCCCGGATTTCTTTCATATAATCCTGCATTTCATCCTCGCTTTTAAAGCCCGCCTCTGCTGCAGCGCCACGAAAACCTTCCTCAACATGCTGAAAAGCTACATTCGCCGCATTTTCAATATAAAATCTTCCGTTTTCTTCTAAAATCAACACCTTGTCTCCTGTATTTAAGTGCAGACGATTCCTGACAGATACGGGGATCGTGATCTGGCCTTTGCTTGAAATTTTAGCAATCTCCATAGCGCACACTCCTTTCTTGTTTTTCTTTACTTTCTTTACCTTTGTTTATAGCATATGCTCTTTCTATCATTTTTACAAGAACATTTCAAGAAAAATATATGGACGTTCAGAATCTGTTTCATCTCACAATCAATCCTCCTCTAAGATGTCGGATACATCAACTTTCAAAGCGTCTGCCATACGGCCAGCACAGACTGTTGTGACCTCACGGCAATTTAAAATGAAGTTCATCCGTGTTCTGCTGACACCGTAGCGCTTCGCCAGCTCGGTAACTGTCAGTTTTTCTCTTGCCATAGCCAGATCAATTTTGTCCTTGCTCAGTCTCAATTTATTCACCTCCTTCTCAACACCGTTCTGGTGTATATTGACATTCTAACGCCAACGTGCTGTATTATCAATATGGGATTGAAAATTTAACACCGATTTGCTATTATTATCGCGAGGAGGTGCTTGTATGTCAGATTTCCCGAATAGATTAAAAAAATTACGATCTGATAGTAAACTAACGCAAAAGCAGCTTGCTGAAAAATTAAGTGTTTCACAAAATGCCGTATATAATTGGGAGAACGGAAAACGGGAACCTAATTTAGACATGATGAAAAAGATAGCAAAAGTCTTTGATATTGCTCTCTATATACTGTTGGATGATACCTATCCATTGCCGGATATAACTTCTGAGGCATGGAAAAACAGGGCAAGATTTGCCGGAGATACGGAAATGGATCATCTTCCCCGAATCACAGCTCCAATGTCAAATGAAACAAAAAAAGAGCCTGTCAAATTACACAGAAACTCCGGTGTTTTAAATGAAGAATATCTGGATGATCTGAAATTCAAAGGTATAATCCAAAAGAAAGAAAGAGGCGGCCAATTAACCGCAGAAGAACAGGCATTTTATGATGCTTATTTGGAGAGAGGGTTAAGGCAAGCTCTTGAAGCTGCTATAAAATTCTATTTTATGTTAAATGATGATGGAAAAAAGAAAGCAGATGCTCAGATAACCTATTTTATAGATCAGTTAGCTCTTTTAACCAAAGTACCAGAATACCAAAAAAAGCCGGATGGGTAAGTATTCCCGTTCGTAAGGGTAGGAATGCTATTCACACCCGTGACCACTTACAGAGTACCTGTGTACTCGGTTCGGGTATTCAGCTATGGGAATCTGTAAACAAGCATACCTAAAAGTACGGTGGTTAGACCTCTTTCTTCCATTTTTGGGAAAAAAGTGGAGGGGGTTAACGAAATAGGCACCCCCACCAGACGCACCAGAAGCCCCATGCAGGCGTTTAACCGGCCTCGTGGTATTCTTCACTACTGGGGAAACTGTGCTTAACTCAGCGCAATAATGCGCTCAGCATGCCAAGGATGGACGGCCTT
>CAYLWI010000061.1:0-4039 GCA_964387345.1 uncultured Eubacterium sp.
ATAGTCTTCCTCCTTGAAAAGTACTTTAAAGTTTTTCACAATAGTTCATACTATTATATCAAAATTATGATATAATAGCAAGAAATCAATTACTGACGCCCCGGCTCCAGGGGCAGGCAGTAGCTGAAAACATACTACAGGAGTTTGTTTATGTCATATAAAACAGTTCACATTGGCGGACAGGATGAGATTGAAGAAAAAAAGTCCCGCTTTATCGCCACCGTGCAGCCGGTGGATACGGAAAATGACGCGCTGGACTTTCTTGCTGCCATACGGAAAAAATACTGGGACGCGCGTCATAACTGCTATGCTTATGTCATCGGCAGAAATAACGAACTGCAGCGGTGCAGCGATGACGGGGAACCTGCCGGCACTGCCGGAAAACCAATCCTGGACATCCTTTTAAAGGAAGAAATTCACAACTGTATCATCGTTGTCACCCGCTATTTCGGAGGTACGCTTCTCGGCACCGGCGGTCTCGTACGCGCTTACCAGAAAGCCGCCCGGAAGAGTATCGCAGCCAGTGTCATAATCGAAAAACACTCCGGTCAGAAGTTTACCATACGGACAGATTATAACAGTATCGGCAAGCTTCAGTATATCACTTCCAGGGACCGGATTCCCACTTCTGACACCCGTTACACTGACATAGTGGAAATGGACATTATCGTTCCAACAGAAAAGACCGGGAGTTTCTGCAGCCTGGTTACAGAAGTCACTGGCGGCAGAGCAAAGATTCTGCAGGGAGATCCCATAGAATATGCGGAAACCGATGACGATATACTTCTTTTCGGAGAAGAATAGGAGGATTTTGTATGTATAGTTTTCAGAGCCGCGTCCGCTTCAGCGAGGTGGACAGTAACCTCCGGATCACGCTCCCTTCCATTCTGACTTGTTTCCAGGACTGCAGCATTTTCCATTCCGAATCCATCGGACTGGGCGTTTCCGATATGATGCGGGAGGGACATGCCTGGATTTTGTCCTCATGGCAGATTGTAATTGACCGCTATCCCGGACTGGGAGAAGATCTGACAGTCAGTACCTGGGCTTACGGATGGAAAGGTTTTCTGGGATACCGGAACTTTACAATGAAAGACGCTTCCGGGGACATGGCGGCTTACGCCAGCACAACCTGGATTTATACAGATATCCGGACCGGAAGACCGGTTAAAATCCCCGGCGGAGTCAGCGACGCTTACTCTGTTGAGCCGCCGCTTGACATGGAAATTCCGGGGCGCAAAATCCACATTCCGGAAAACGGGCGGATCCCTGACGCCACTTTTGCCGTCCGCAAATCAGATATTGATTCCAATCATCATGTAAATAATGAACGTTATGTTCTTATCGCCCAGGAGTTTCTTCCCGATGATTTTGTCACCAGACAGATGAGGGCAGAGTATAAGAGCTCCGCGAAATACGGCGATACCATGTATCCTGCCGTCACAGAGGAAGATGGGAAAATCACTGTTGTATTAAATAACGAATCCGGCAGACCCTATGCTGTAATCGAATTCAGACAATAACTCTGCCAATACATATAAAAAGAAACGGAGACACATTATGAAATTAGGAGAAAAACAGATATTAACCGTGGTAAAAATTGTAGATTTCGGCGTTTATCTTGCAGAACGCCAGGAGGACGAAAGCCGTGTACTGCTCCCCGCCAGCCAGGTGCCGGAGGGGACAAAGCTCCACGACCACCTTGAAGTCTTCCTGTACAAAGACTCCAGAGACCGTCCCATCGCCACAACCAGGGAGCCCGGGATTACAGTAGGAAAAGTTGCTCTCCTGCGGGTCGCCCAGGTTACCTCTGTAGGCGCCTTTCTGGACTGGGGGCTGGAAAAGGATCTGCTTCTTCCATATAAGGAGCAGCTCCGCAAGGTCCGCGAAGGAGACGAAGTTCTCGTGACCCTGTACATTGATAAAAGCAACCGCCTCTGCGCCACCATGGAGGGGCTGTATCATCTGCTTTCCACCAGTTCTCCCTATCAGAAGGGCGACACTGTTACCGGACATGTCTATGAATTCAGTTCCAACTTTGGTACCTTTGTGGCTGTAGACGATAAATACTCTGCCCTGATTCCGGCTTTCGAAAATACAACCATGCTGAAAATCGGCGACAGGGTAGAAGCAAGAGTTACCAATGTGAAAAAAGATGGAAAGCTGGATCTGACCATCCGTGAAAAGGCTCATGTACAGATGAACACAGACGCGGAAGCTGTGCTGCAGCTGATCAGCGAATACGGCGGCGTACTTCCTTTCAATGACAAAGCTTCCCCGGAGATCATAAAAAGAGAAGCTCACATGAGCAAAAACGCCTTTAAACGGGCCGTCGGACATCTGTACAAAGAACGGCGGATTGAGTTTACAGAAAAGGGAATCCGGCTTATCTGAATATCTGCTCCCCATCCCCGTCGTCCGGACGGCGCTCAGAATACAAAACCCTCCTTTTATCCTCAGTCTTCTGAAGATAAAAGGAGGGTTTTCTGAATATAATTATATCGCGATATTCTCTTTAGAAAATCCGTCTGATCGCAACCACTGTCCGGTATGCATAATTCGAACTGATCTTAATACCGTCCTTTTCATTACTGGCATGAACAATCTGCCCGTTGCCGATATAGATTGCCACATGGCCGTCATAACATATAATGTCGCCCGGCTGCAGATCTGATGCTGAAACTGCCCGTCCTACCGACCGGAGCGCGTAAGATGAATGCGGCAGCGACACTCCGAAATGAGCATACACGGCTTTTATAAATCCGGAACAATCCGCTCCGTCGGTCAGGCTCTCACCGCCCCAGACGTAAGGATTCCCCACAAACTGACAGGCATAATCTGCCACTGCCTGTCCGGATCCGCTGACACTGGACGAACTGCTGCTTCCACTGGAAGAAGAACTTTCTGTTTTTGAAGAAGTTTTCTCTGTCGTACTGCCGGAAGAACTATCCGTACCTGTATCGGAGGACGAATCATCCGTCTGACTTGTTGCCGTCGATGCCTGCTCCGCCTCAGCTTCCTGCTGTGCCGCAACCTCTTCCGCGATCAGCTGGTTCTGCTCCTCGATTGTCGCCTTATACTCTGCTGCCAGTGCCTGTGCGGACGCCAGCATCTCGTCAAAGTTATCCATCTGGGCGCTCTTCTCCGCCACCATGCTGTCCAGGGAAGCCTTCTGGGCCTCCAGATCTGACTGCTGATCCTGCAGCGCAGCCTGCTCGTCGGCTATCTCATTCACAAGGCTCTCAATCTGCGCCTCAGTCTCCTGATACTCCTCCAGCATCGTCCGGTCAACATTGTACACTGACGCAAACATCGTTACCCGGTTCAGTAAATCCGCAAAACTGTCCGCTCCAAGGAGGGCGTTAAAGAAAGAAATATCCCCTCCGTTGGTATACATATAACTGATCCGTTCCTTCATGGCAGCATACTGTTCGGCCTCAATAGCCTTCGCCTCTTCCAGGTCTGCGTTGGCCTGCTCCAGCTCCGCTTCCTTCTCGGCGATCCCATCCTCCAGAATGGAAATATTGGCGATGGTGGTCACCAGATCCGCATCCAATGCGTCTATTTCAGCCTGAAGGCTGCTCTGCTGCTCCTGAATATCCTCAATCTCCCCATTCACTGAGTCCAGATCATCCTGTGCCTCTGCCTTTTTTGACTCTGCGTTAGAAAGCGTAGTCGCCAGTGCGGTACCGGCCCCGCCGGTCGTCAGGCAGGCAGCCAGAATCATAGCTGTCACTCTTCTGCTGACGTGTCTGTATTCTGCCATTCTTCCTCCTTATCGTTATAAACTGCTGCTGTCGCATAATATGCAGATCTCTCTGGCCGTATTAACAACAACTTCCAAATCTATGTTCTCCCAGACCGTATCCCGCCGGAAGAACAAGTATCTGTTTCCTATTATAAGGAAATATCTCATTTTGACAAGGGCTTTTCACAAAAAATATCACATTTTTCAATAATTTATTCACATTTCTGTAATCCCAGAGCAAAATTCAATTCTCCGCTGTAATGCGGATATTACTCTTCCAACAGCCTTTCA
>CAYLWI010000061.1:4139-13155 GCA_964387345.1 uncultured Eubacterium sp.
AGCAAAATTCAATTCTCCGCTGTAATGCGGATATTACTCTTCCAACAGCCTTTCAATACTCGCCAGCTTCACACAGATAATAAATACGCTGCAGGCTTCATCCAGTTCTTCCATGGGCGGAAGTGTGGGCGCAATCCGGATAACAGAATCCTCCGGATCCTTCTTGTAGGGGAAAGGCGCTCCCGCGCCGGTCATTACAACGCCGGCCTCTTTCGCTTTTGCGACAATATTCTTCGCACAGCCCTCATTGGCGAAGAAAGCAATAAAATATCCGCCGTTGGGGTTCGTCCATGTGCCTACGCCGAGGCCGCCCAGTTCTTTCTCAAAGCGGCTGGTCAGAAGTTCAAATTTCGGACGGATCAGCGCTGCATGTTTCTCCATATGTGCCGCCACACCAGCCTGATCCTTCAGGAACTTCACATGGCGGAGCTGGTTAATCTTATCAAATCCGATGGTCTGGATTGTAAGCTGTTTAATAATATCCGCTTTGTTTTCCGGACTGGTTGCCAGGCCGGAAATACCGGAACCGGAAAAAGTTACCTTGGAAGTGGAACAGAACTCGTATACCATATCCGGGTTTCCTGCTTTCTCACATTCAGAAATAATATCCAGAAGCTTATCCTGTTTATCCGCATAGAGATGATGTACACAGTAGGCGTTATCCCAGTAAATCCGGAAATCATCTGCCGCAGGCTTCAGGTTCGCGAAGCGGCGTACTGTCTCGTCAGAATACGATGTCCCCGTAGGATTGGAGTATTTGGGCACACACCAGATACCTTTAATGGAAGCGTCTTCGCTGACCAGCTTCTCCACCATATCCATATCCGGACCATCCTCGCGGAGAGGTACATTCACCATCTCAATCCCGAAGAATTCACAGATCGAAAAATGACGGTCATATCCGGGTACCGGGCAGAGGAATTTCACCGGCCCCTGATGAATCCAGGGAGTATGCCCCAGCACGCCGTGAATCATGGAACGGCTCACTGTATCGTACATAATATTCAGGCTGGCATTTCCGTAAACAATGACATTCTCCGGCTTTGTATCAATCATACCGGCAATCAGTTCCTTTGCCTCATCAATCCCATCCAGAACGCCGTAATTGCGCAGGTCAGTTCCCAGCCGGCTCTCCAGAACCGTGTCAGAATGAAGTACATCCATCATCGGCTGGGAAAGATCCAGCTGTTCCCTGGAGGGCTTCCCTCTGGACATATCCAGCTTTAACCCCTTTGCGCAGATCTCTTTATACTGCTGCTCCAGCGCCTCTTTTTCCTGTAATAATTCTTCTCTGCTCATCTGATTGTATGGCTTCATCATTCATATCCTCCTGAGTTTTTCTTCTATAAAAAAATAATATCAGATCTCTTTGCCAATCCTGGCGTAATATTCCCGGATTGTTTTCTCATAACCGTTTTCTGTCGGTTCATAAAACTTCATGTCTTTATAGACATCCGGCAGATACTGCTGATCCACGTAATGGTCCGGAAAATCATGGGCGTACTTATACCCGGTTCCCCGTCCGAGCTTTTCAGCTCCTTTATAGTGGCTGTCACAGAGATAAGCAGGAACCGGCGCAGTCCTGGATTCCCGCACCACTTCCATGGCCCGGTCCACGGCAAGGTAAGCCGCGTTGCTCTTGGGGGCGCTGGCAACATAGGTAACTGCCTGTGAAAGAACGATACGCGCTTCCGGCATACCCAGACGCTCCACCGCCTGGGCGGCGCTGACCGCAACCGTAAGAGCCATGGGGTCCGCGTTTCCCACATCCTCCGACGCGCAGATCATGATCCGTCGGGCAATAAAAGCCACATCCTCTCCCGCATAAAGCATCTTCGCCAGATAATACACTGCCGCATTGGGATCAGACCCGCGCATACTCTTGATAAAGGCGGAAATATTGTCATAATGGTTGTCGCCGGTTTTATCATACCGGACCACCCGCTTCTGGATACATTCGGAAGCGACCTCCAGCGTAATGTGAATCCTGCCGTCGCTGCTTTTGTCTGTTGTAAGAATTCCCAGTTCAACGGCATTCAATGCGCTTCTCGCATCGCCATTTGATACATCCGCCAGAAAATCCATGGCGTCCTCATCAATGACCGCCCCATAAGAGCCCATTCCCTTTTCACGATCCGTCACCGCCCGGCGGATCAGAATTTTAATATCCTCCGGTTCCAGCGGCTTCAGCTCAAAAATAATAGACCGGGAAATCAGAGCGCCATTCACTTCAAAATAAGGATTTTCAGTAGTAGCTCCGATCAGAGTCACCGTTCCGTCCTCCACAAAGGGAAGAAGATAATCCTGCTGCCCCTTATTAAACCGGTGAATCTCATCGATAAAAAGAATTGTCCGCTTCTGGTACATCCCCCGAAGCTGCTTTGCCTTCTCCACCACCGATTCCATATCCTTCTTCCCGGCGGAAGTCGCGTTGATCTGCATGAACTCAGCGCTGGTGGTATGGGCAATTACCCTGGCCAGAGTCGTCTTGCCGGTGCCCGGAGGCCCATAGAAAATAACTGACTGCAGCTTGTCTGCCTGTATGGCCCTGTACAGCAGTTTATCCTTCCCGATAATATGCTGCTGTCCCACCACCTCATCCAGCGTCGTGGGACGCAGACGGGAAGCCAGCGGAGATTCCTTTTTCTTATTCTTTTCTCTCATATAGTCGAATAAATCCATCTCTGTCTCCAGAATAGGAAAAATGAATTTTGCAGACTCCTGTCTTTCATTTTTGCCTTTCAAAAAACTGTTTTTATGGTTTTTAAAGTTTATTTTGAAAGTTGTCATCTGCCGATCTTGCATTTTTCACAGTATACCATATCGCAAAACGCCGTTTCTGACAAGGTGTTTTTTCTTCTGTGGGCTTATTTTCTCCATATTCCCCCACAAACCCCGAAAAACACATGCCGCTTTCAGGCTTTTCTCCTGAACTTCTGACTTAACCTGCCGCTCCGTCTGTCTATAAAGTAAAATCAAACTCCGTCTCTCCCAGATGTTCTCTTTTGTAATTCAGCAGATAACTCATTTCCTTCGCGCATCCCGGCCGGTTCAGCCGTTCGATACAGTCTTCTATGTTCTGTTCCGTAAAAAATCCCAGTTCCGCAATCTGCGCCAGATGCCGCATATCCTGCCTTTCCGCAATACTGTCCAGAATCTCCGGGAGATGTTCCCGGATAAACGCTTCATATTTCATGCGCACATCCGCGTCCAGAAGAACAGGATACTTCAGACGGCAGACAGCCATGCCATACTGATCCGGCAGATTCAGATAGGTGTGGAATAACGCGTCATATCCCCGGTAATCAAACACATACGTTTCATAGGGATTCCTTTTTTCTTTTCCCGGTCCGGATGAAACCGGCATCCGGGCAAAGGACTGCCATTTTTCCGGCAGAATAAACTCTTCCTCCGGAACTTCTTTTCTCCGCTCTTCTCTTTCCCTGGAACAGAAAAGAGCCGTTATCTCATCCTTCCGGTAAACCGGCTGGCCGGGTACATAAAGCAGCGTATCCGACTCCTCCAGATAAATTTCCCGGAGATTTTTACATTCCCGGAAAGCGTCTGTTCCCACCTCCCGGACTGACCGCGGCACATCCACCCGGGAAAGCTGCGCCCGGCGGAAGGCGCTGGACAGAATACAGACTATATCACCGGGAATTCTATACTCCCGGTCATGGCCGGAATACTTTACAAGGACCCTTCCAGCCGGTTCCATCCCGGTTGTCTCCGGAGTGAGCTTCCGGAACAGGGCTCCGCCCTCTGCCATAAAAAATGGATTCCCTGCGTCCACCGTAATTTCTTCCAGGCCATTCAGGGAATCACTCCAGCCAAAGGTATCTGAAACGGCATGTCTTCCAAGAATCTCCAGGGACGCCGGAAGATGAAGCTCCCTCATCCGGATACAGTGGCTGAATGCTTCCGCGGAAATCTCCCGCAGGCCTTCCGGCAGCACAATTTCCTCCAGCTGCTGACATCCCTCAAAAGCCGCCTCTCCTATAGTATGAACGGTATCCGGAAGCCGCACCCTGCGCAAAGAGGCATTTCCCGCCATCGCGTTTTCTCCGATCCTGGTAGTCCCCTCCTCCGGCGAATATTCCATCCGCCCCTCCGCCTGGCAGACAACCAGAAGTTCCTTTTCTTCCTGTCCATTTTCTTCTGTTTTCCGGTAAAGTCCGTATCCGTCAGTGGAAAACCATGGATTTTCCGTGGAAATCCGGAACCGGATCCCTCCCAGTTCCCAGGAACGGCCCAGTTCCCGGACGGTACCCGGAAGGTATAATTCCTCCAATGGCGTCAGATAAAAAGCCTCCTCCCCGATCTGCTCCAGTCCTTCCTGCAGCGCCAGATCCGTCAGACTCATACACATCTTAAACGCGCCATTTCCAATCCTCTTTACTGAAGACGGAACCTCTGCCCGCTCCAGCAGGGAACCGTTCTCAGAAAAGGCCTCTTCCCCGATGGCGACCACCGGATGACCGTCAATCCGATCGGGAATCCGGACGGATACCTCCTCCTCTTCCGGCGCATACTGCGTAATAACAGCTCCCTCCTCTGTCAGCTCATATCTGTAACTTTTCCATTGCATCGGCAATCTCCTGCTGTCTCTCGTAAATCTGGAACTTTTTATTATACTTCTCGTATTCCTTGCAGCCGCAGCGGCTGATAAACTTCGCGCTGTTATAATTTACCGTCAGATCCGTCACCAGCACCAGCATTTCATTTCCTTCCCCAAACACTTCCTCCACAAAGCGGAACAGATTGGAAAGCCTCCTGCTGATCTCTCCCCGGCGGGATTTCATATCATTTACCTCCTGGTCAAACCTCTCTCTGACCAGGGCAAAGGCCTCCTGTGGACGGTACGCGCCGGCCATATGAATTGCTTTTGCATCCGCCTGCAGGGTATCGATCACATTCTGATACTCTTTCCGCTCCGTCTGACTGATAGAATTTGCCTCGTCCTCCCGGTTCAGCATCTGCTGGAGAGATTCCCAGTTAGCCCGGAGAATATTCAGAACTGTCTGATCGTCCCACTGCGCAACTTCTCCCAGGGTGATCTTCAGATTTTTCAGAGTGAGCAGAAGCTTGCGGAGAGCGTCCTCCCGCTCCACATTTTCCCGGATTTCCACCTGAATAGCGTCCAGAAGCAGGCCGATCAGTGAAATCCGCTCATCAAACCCGGCGTTTTTCGCCCTTCCGCGGATCTCTCCGTCATCCTGTCCCGCCAGAATCTGGTGTACCCGGTAATCCCGCTTATATTTCTGATAAAGGTCATAATAGGCCGCAAACTCCCGGGCAATCCGTCTGCTGCGGATATACTGTCCGATCAGGGTCTCATCCACAGGAAATCCGTTTTCTTCATATAAATAAATTGTCTCCGACAGATCCTCCCAGCCCCGGGCGGTCACATAGGACTTCCCGTCCACTGTGTTTTCCACCAGATAAAAATCATTCTTTTTAATATCCAGATAAGTCAGAATCGATCCGTGAAGGCCTTTATTTACCGCGTACTTCCGCCAGGTATCATAATCGGCCTCCACCTCCAGCACCTTCAGCCGGTCCATGGTCACCACATCAAACTCCCGGACGGAGCGGTTGAACTGGGGCGGATTCCCGGCTGTCGCCACAACCCACCCTCCGGGGATCCGGTGCTTTCCGAAAGTCTTGTACTGCAGGAACTGAAGCATGGACGGCGCCAGGGTCTCAGACACACAGTTAATCTCGTCCAGGAACAGAATCCCTTCCTTTTTCCCCGACCTTTCCATCATCTCGTAGACAGAAGCAATGATCTCGCTCATGGTATACTCGGACACATCAAACTCCGCTCCCTGGTACTTCTTATGACTGATAAAGGGAAGTCCCAGGGCGCTCTGTCTGGTATGATGGGTCATGGAATACGATACCAGGGCAATATCCAGTTCCTGGGCAATCTGCTCCATAATGGCTGTCTTTCCGATTCCGGGAGCCCCCAGCAGGAACACCGGCCGCTGCCGCTCAATGGGAATCCTGTAATTTCCATAAGAATCCTTCATCAGATAAATCTTTACCGCTCTCTCAATCTGTTCTTTTGCTTCCTGTATATTCATAACTTTTCCCGATCGTCCTTTCCCTTTTTATTTCATAATCAATTCCGGATACGATCCCATATTCTCCCCTGTCCCGCCTGCCCGGACAGATAGCAGCGGATATTCCGGCCCCTCCGGAATGTACATCAGATTTCGTCCTCCCGCAGTACCAGTTTAATAGCCCAGGAAGGCACCTCCGGGATCGAAAATCCCTCTTCCACAAACACAAAAGCCGTCTCATAGTCCGGCATTCGCTCCGGAAACGTCCCCTGGCCGTCCGTGAAATAAATCAGTCCCCGGAGATCCTGGAACTCATGCCGGGCGATCATCTCATCCACATACGCAAACACCGGACGGAAATCTGTTCCTCCGAATCCGGATAGTTCCACATTCTGCATATAGGCGTCAAACTCCTCGTCAGAAGTCACTTTGACGTCCTTCTGGATTCTGGAATCGCACTGGAGAATGTGGATATTCACCCGTTTGAAATAGCTTTCTGTGTTTTTCAGTATATCATAGGTCTTGCGCAGAAACTTCTCCACCGTGGCTCCCTGGCAGGAACCGGAGGTATCAATGGCAATAACAAATTCCCGGATCCGCTTATTTTCCCGGTATTCCAGAGGCTCCACCAGGGGCATATTCCCATAAAGCTGCAGCCCATAGGTATAGTAAACATAATCAAACTCCTCATCGTTGATATGCATTTCCTCCCCCAGTACCGCAAATTTCTTCAGAAAAGCGCCATAGTCATACTTTTCCCGCAGAGCTTCCTTCAGATTCCACAGCAGGCTGCCCGCTCCGAATCCCTGTTCCCGGGAAAAAGTCTCAATATCCAGCCTGGCGTGCTGGCTGACGTCCGCCCAGTCGTCCTGGGTCTGACCCACCAGGGCTTCCTCCAGATCCTCCACCTGATCCTCTCCTTCTTCCCCGGTATCAGCCTCATGGCATCCCATCATGGCCGTCCGGGTATCGGTGGTGATGGTATCCCCCGTCCGCTCCGCGGCGTCAGCCTCTTTTTTGGGGATCCAGTGAATATGATCATCCTGCTCAAAAAGCTCTGCCTGCGCCAGCCACTCCTCTGCCCGGTCCGGATTCTTCCGGAGAAAATGATAAATGTTCTCCGCCGTCAGAACCGTAACTTCCTCCTCATACTTTTCCAGAAGCCTCTCCCGCCGGGAATCCGAATCCAGCATGGTATCCGCAAGGTGAAGATCCAGAATGGACTTCTCCACAGCCAGATCACAGGCAAAATCCCAATACTGCCTGTCCATTTTCTCATATTGAAAAGGGTGGCTGAAAATACAGTGAAAGATCATGTGGAGAAAGGCTCTTGTACACCGGTTCTTTTCCTGTTTGAAAGAGCGCAGGACATGATCCACGTTATAATAGATCACCCGGCCGTTGACGCCGTAGGCAGCCACCGTTTCCGCAGGTACCATGGGCATACGGAACAGGGCCCGGTCCAGGAACCGCATGGAGATCATTATCTGATCCCTGGCAAAAACCATAATCTTTGCAGCCAGTTCCCGGTACTCCGCTTTTTTCAGATCCTCCGCTTCCATGATTTCCCGCATTTCCTCTGTCATCTGCTGCATAACTTACTACTCCCGCTCTTTTGTCGCATATACAAAATCTGCAGATTCTGCCTCCGGGGCAGACCGTATCTGACGGTATCTTATCATATTTTTCTTCTTATGGGAATGGACATTTACCGGGAATTGTGCGAAAAATTCTCCAGAAAAAACTTCCATTTTACCCTTTTCATGCTATAATGTACTGTATTGTCGGGAATATCCCGTACAGCTTTTCATCTGACAATACAGAATACAAAAGAAAAAGATAGGAGGTCTGTCTTATGAATCCGGTTCTCTGTTTCATCATAAGCTACCTGGTCGGATGTATTCACCCGGCTGCTATCATTGCGCACGCAAAGGGATTTGACATCCGGACCCGCGGAACCCATAATCCGGGCGGAACCAACGCGATTCTGACCATGGGTAAAAAGGTGGGAATCGGCGTGATTCTAATTGATGGATTTAAGGCTTTTTTCGCGGTAAGAATTCCTCTCTATGTGTTTAAATACAGCATGGAATTATGCACTCTGTCCGGGATCTGCTGTCTGATCGGCCATGTTTTTCCTGTACAGATGAAGGGCAGGGGAGGGAAAGGAACTGCCAGTCTGTTCGGAATCATCCTGGGGCTGACCCCCTGGATTTTTGCCCCGCTCCTGGTTGCCCTGCTGTTCATCGGACTGTTTACCGATAACGCCAATCTGCTTCCCATGATTACCGTAACTGCTTACCCTACAGTTTTCTATATTTTAAAGGGCAGTCTGTTTGCCACTGTGCTTCTGGCCGCCCTGATACCGCTCTTTTACTGGAAGCACCGTAAAAATCTTCAGGAACACCATAAGGGAAACGAAGAGCACTCCTTCCGCGAAATCATGCTCAGCGGCCGGCATAAATAACCGCTGACCGGCATACGATTCAGATGGACTCCGGAAAGAGAGCATTTCATGATCCGCTGCCGGAAACCTGTCAGATGCCTGCGCTCATGCAGGCATGGCGGCCCCGACGGTTTTCCCGCGAAAAATAACAGGTTCCTCTTATCTGTCTCAATGTCTGATAATAAGGAACCTGCCGGCTCTTTCCACTGTTACTCTTCTGTATATCAGTTATTCTTTATTCCGCCTGTTCTCTTTCTTTTTTTGTTGGTTTATAACATGGAATTAACTATATTTTTCATATTATCAAATGATGTCTTACCGGATAGTTTATATCGGATACCATCCACTACAAAAATTATAATTTCTCAGTTAAAATTTCTATACCCCTTGAAAACACTGGTGTTTCCAGCGTTTTCGCCGCCTCGGTCTGTCCCTTTCCTGTGCCTGACGGACAAAAGCATCAAACTGTTTCTGGAACGGCGCTGACATTTTATATCTTTTCAGA